>MPNP01000054.1 GCA_002239085.1 Rhodobacteraceae bacterium bin131
CAAATTCTGAAGATAGTTTTTTTAGAAGGTTGGGATCAACTAAAATGCCTTTTTCTTCTGCTTGGGCAAGGATTGGGATCAGGGGCTTTTCAAGCGTTTCGTAAACAGTGGCAACTCGGTTTCTATTTAACTGGGACTGATTGATTAGCCATAATCTAATAATGATATCCGCGTTAATCGAAAGATATTCGGCGGCTTTAGAACTTGGAAGTTGCTGGAAGCTGATTTTCTTGCGCTTACCCTTATTATCTTTGAGAACCTTTTTAAGATCGGGAGTAGTGAGTCCAAAATGAGTATTAGCGAGCTGAATTAAGTCAAACTTATGGTTACCTTCTTCAATGACAAATTGCATAAGCTGAATATCGTCAACTGATTGTAACCTCATTCCATTTCTGAGCAAAATTTTGACTAAAAGTTTAAGGTTGTATCCAACCTTGCGAATTGATTGGTCCTCAAGTATTGGCTTAAGAAGTTCAAGAGCATCTTTCGATTTGAAACCAGAAGTTTCATGCACAGGTTGTTCAAGAAAACCTTGGGATTCAGGAGCCTCAACAATAGGGATATAGTAGGTTTCTTGAGGATCAATTGCACACCCAATTCCAACTAATTCTGCCCTTGCCTCGTCTTGGGAGTTGGTTACAATAGATAGTGCAATATAACCCCTTTCGGATGTTCGCTCCGACAAAGTTGTGAAGTCTTCTTTAGTATTAATGAATTGGCAATTGTCACTATTGAACGGTCTTGATTGTGCATCTAACCCCTCTGTAAGTGATACATTAGCATCAATATCAGCTAATGCAGGAGGAGTAACATTAAGGAATTCAGCGGCACGCTTGACCAAGTTCCGGAATTCTTGCTTCTTAAGGAATTCAAAAAGCGGCTCAGGGTCGGGGTCACTTTTCTTAAGATCTTCTAACGTCCAATTCATCGGTACGTTTTGGTCAAGTTCCACTATTTTTTTAAAAACTGGGATAAGTTCAGCACTATCCTTAATTGCATCGCGAATTTTAGGGCGTTTGACTTCATCAACTCTGACTAGTAGTTTATCCAAACTGCCAAATTCATTGATAAGGCTTGCCGCTGTTTTAGGCCCCACCCCGGGCACGCCTGGGATGTTGTCAGTACTATCCCCCATGAGAGCTTGAACCTCAATCACCTGTTCAGGGAAAACACTAAATTTTTGATATACCTGTTCTCGACCAATGACTTCCTTTTTTTTGGGGTCGTACATTGAAATCCCTTCACCGACCAGTTGCATGAGGTCTTTATCCGAAGAAAAAATTGAAACCTCACCACCAGCTTTTTTTGCCTTTACAGCGAGGGTGGCGATGATGTCATCAGCCTCGTAACCCTCAAGTTCAAGGCAGCGAATATTAAATGCTCGAGTAGCTTCTCTTGTGCTCGCAAATTGTGGTATAAGATCTTCTGGGGGAGGTGGGCGATTTGCCTTATAATCAGGATAGATATCATTGCGGAAGGATTTTGATGAGTAATCAAATACGACGGCAATGTGAGTGGGGCTTCGAGTGCTTTGCAATACATCGGTAATTATCATATTGCAGAAGATACGGAGAGCACCAACCGGGGTTCCATCACTCCGATAATGATGACCCTTGACATTAAGGGAACTGAAATAAGCCCGAAATATATATCCTGATCCATCAACAAGTAGGAGATGGTCTCCCTGTCCAAATGTGGTCACCTGATTGAGCTTTCCTGTTGCGTTTATTTTTGTTCAGACTGGTCGGCTTTAGAGCCAGCCAAAATGAAGCGTTTATCACAATAGCCACAGTCAACCCAGCCCTTGTCTTCTGGAATCTGATACCAAACTATGGGATGACCTAGAGCCCCGCCTTGTCCTTGGCAAGAAACACGGGTTGTAGTTACGACCTCAACTTCTGGTACTAATTCGTCCATAATCAAACCTAAAAAGGGAAATAATTTTATTCATCAGTAAGTAAATTAAACTATTGCCAAGCATCTCACTAAATTTACTGTTCACGAATCTGCTTTTGTAACATAGAACCGAGCGGTTCACCTGCAAAAAAATGTATATGTAAATGGGGAACCATTTGGGCTCCGTCTTTCCCCGTATTAGATAAAATGCGATACCCATTACCACCATTGCTTGGGGCTACTTCCAGAATCCGACTGATTTCGCCGATCGCTCTGGTATAGTCAATGATTTCGTCAGAGCTTGCTGCTTGAGCAAAATGGTCAAAACAGACATAGGGTCCTTTGGGTATAACGAGGATGTGATGCTTGGTGATAGCAGCGATATCTTCAAACGCTAAACTGTGTTCAGATTCATATACTTTTTTGCACGGAAGTTCGCCTCGAAGGATTTTGGCGAATACATTCTGATCATCATATTGATAAGACATAGAGAATACCTCAGTAATGGAGTGTTTATGATTATACCATAACAACGCAGTTTTCTAATATAGTTTAGATTTCCTTGTTGTGATTTTATTTCACAGATGCGATCGAAAAAAATTTATAAAAGGGCAGACAAACATGTTCGCACCTCTTGAGTGAATGCAATCAACCTTATCATTCGGTTTGATCCTTAAGCATTTACTATTTGGTTTTACGGTTTTCTTTAAATATACAGCATCTTGTTAAAATAAAAGGAGATTATATTCTTGTTTACCCACAAGTAAAATTTTACTTTTTGGTCAGATGGACGTGACTAAGAGCGTCATAAACAAATTCCAAGATTTGTGGTTAAACAAGTATATAATCTCCCAATATAAAGCTACAATCATCTTCCAGAACGCAGACTGTTATGCCAAATTCAGCAGGTGTCCCGGCTTTGTCCTTCGAGATCCTACGGGTGTGTTCAACAAAAATTTGAATAGACCTTCTCAGCGGTGGGAATCGTTTCTCCCTGTAGCAACCGACGTTCAATCTGATCCATCTGACAGCGGGCAATGTTGTTGGTTTCAAAAGTAACCCCCGTGGTTTCTAAGCCCAACATCAAACTGTTGGTAGCCGACATCTTCGAATTCAATTCCAACTGATCCGATTTATACATCCACCCAATGATGACTAAGTCCGATGTTTAGTAGAGAATCTGGTCGTTAACGCATTGTTACAAATTATTTTATTACAAAAACGCCATTACTGTGATTTTATACATGAAAAATAGAGTGTCCTGCTATATAGTGTCTGCCCGAAAATGAAATAATTGTTCTTAAATCCCTTGCAATAGGGGCTTTGATATGCGAAGCTTCTTTTCAAGATTGGTTTGCCCATTGGTTTTTTTCCATCATATGGCCTGATCTTAACCACATGCAACAATTCTTTGAGTGACGAGGCTATGCGACAGACGATTAAACCACTCCGCCAACTGGGTGATATTGACATTGAAAACATTGATCTGGATGACAAATCCCGGGATGACACTCCCGCTATATTGATCGGTCTTCAGAAGCTGTATTCTGACCCGTCTCTGCGAGCCCGACTGTTTACCCTCTTGGAGGAGGAATTGGTTCCCGATGTCAATCGCAAGTTGGGTCGGCCTGGGATGGGGTTGTGGTAGATTCTTGTGATGGGTGTGGTGATGCAGGGTTTGGATTGCGACTTTGACCGTCTTCACGATTTGGTCAATCGTCATGAATCGGTGCGTGCGTTTCTTGGTCATTCTAACAACTGGGATAAAACCCGTTATTCCTATCAGAGCATTGTTGATAATGTCACCCTGTTGACGCCCGCGTTATTGGATGCGGTGAATCAGCTGATTGTGGAGTGTGGTCACACCGTGTCCCACAAAGCGCCTGGCGAAACATTGCACGGGCGGTGTGATTCCTTTGTCGTGGAAACGGATGTGTATGATCCGACGGATGTCAATCTGTTATGGGATGCGATGCGGTGTCTTCTGCGTGTGGTCGGTCGTGAGACTAGTCGGGCTCAGATAGGTGGGTGGCGTCAATCGAAGCATTTGACGGCTTCGGTCCAGAAGAAGTTTAATCAGTGTCGGAACACCAGTCGGGCCCGTCGGACGGATATCAAGGCGTATCCTGACCAGTGTCATGGTCTGGTCACACGGGCCGAAGAGACATTGCTGGTGTTGCGTGCTGTGGGGATAACCAAGGACAAGGCATTGATCAGCATAGACCATTATCTGCGTCATGCCCAGCGTCAGATTGACCAGATTGACCGTCGCTTGCTGCGGGGCGAAACGATTCCCACCGCGGAAAAGGTGTTTTCCGTGTTTGAGGACTACACCCGCTGGATTTCAAAAGGCAAGGCTGGGACACCGGTTGAATTGGGTGTGCCGGTGTGTGTCCTGGAAGATGATTGTGGCTTTATCCTGCATCACCGGATCATGTGGAAAGGGAGCGATGTGGATCATGCCCAACCGATGATTGAGGACACACTGGCTCGTTTTCCTGCTCTTCACGGGTGCAGTTTTGACCGGGGCTTTCACAGTCCGGCCAATCGGGTTCGTTTGGACGAGCTTCTGGTTGACAATGTCCTGCCGCGCAAGGGTGACCTGACCACGGCTGATAAAGAACGGGAGAGCGGGGCGACTTTTGTGACCATGCGGCGGCGGCATCCGGGGATTGAATCAAAGATCAATGGCCTTGAGCATCATGGTCTGAGCCGGGTTCGCGCGTATGGTTCAAAGGGTTTTGCACGTGTGGTGGCGTTATCGGTGGTGGCATGCAATATTCATCATTTGGGTCGTGTGCTGCGGCGTCAGAGGAACGATGTGCTGAACGGCTTGCGGTTAGGCAAATGCCCACGTCTTGTGGCCTGACGACCCTCCCGGCACCACACTTCTCATCATCGTCCGTACGGACGGCTGGGAGAGGTGTGTCGTGCATTTCGAAAAAGCGGTCAATTGATGGCAAAAGTTGTCCGAAACGTCATTTTTTTGTAGAAAACTCAGCTCGAAGCTGAAAATTAATGTTCGGCGAAGGAATTAATGTTCGGGAAAAGGAATCTGAGAACATGAAATTACGGCAATTTGCTAAAAATCAGGTATTTTCGGGCGAACACTATATCCATACCATTCTTGCCTGTTGCGGCAGCTTATACCCGGATAATTTCTGGCTTGAAATATCGGTAGTTTTCAGGATGAGCGGGTAATCTCTTCCGGGTGAGCCTTCATGTAACTCCGCAGGACCGCATTGATATGAGTCTGATAGCCTCGTCCCTGGGTCTTGAAAAAATCAACAACATCAGCATCCAGCCGAAGGGATACGGGTTGCTTGGGTCGTGGCATTTCAACCTGGGCCCGGGACCAGTCCAAAATCCCTTCCTCAGGATCGGGTATTGGTTCCATGCGATCCAGGGCCTCCCAGTCGGTTTCACCCTTGGTCTGGAGTGCTTCCTCCAGGGTCATATGTCTGATATTTTCCTTGGTCATTTTTTCCTAACTTACGAGCAGTAATGATCCGTTTTTTTAGCCCTCGATGGGTCCATACTACCATGATCGCCCGCCCGTCTAGTTCTCCTATGGTTACCCAGCGTTTCTCGCCCCGATAATCTGATGGGACATGTTCCACCTGGGTGTTGTTGAAAATTTTAACTGCATCCTCAAAAGCAAGCTTATGCTTTTCCAGGTTCGTAAGACGTTTGTTTTCGTTTCACTCGAATTCCTCTTTCATTTTTATATATCCTGTTAGTTTTAATCTTACGTCCTTTCTTCATGTTATATCTCCGCTGACTTGTTTAATGTTATAAAAGCAAGTATATACAATATGTCATAATGTCAACCCTGCCAAAATCAAATTGTCATTTCTTCCTGGTTGGGAAAATACAGGATGAATTAGAACAATTTGTAAAAAAGCATCGTAACTACTCAGGTAGTCTCAGTGAGAGATGAGCATAGCCGCATCGGCTGAACAAGGAATCTTGTGAAGGACTGGTATTTCAAGTCTCAGGAGCAGGTGCCGCGGAAGCAAACCGTTCCATCAGTTCATCGGGATTGGTTCCCAAGACATCTAGTGCGTTCATCCGGCATTTACGAGCGGTCTCTAACACACTGCGCAGAACCGCGAAGTCGCGTGCGCCGGCTTTGGTACGAAAACTCCCCGATATCTTCTGCTTCACTTTCAACGGGCGGAGGTCGCACTCAGCCAGGTTGTTGGTGGCCGGGACCAACGGGTTATGGAGACACCGCAGAGTCCCATCACGATGATGTTTGAAGCGGAGAACCAAGTTATGACCGGGACGGTGGGGTGGTCGTCCTTGACCCTTTTGAGACTGTGAAAGTATTTGAGGAAGTTGCAACTTTCAAAAAACTTCTCGTATTGTATTCTTAAAATGAAAGCCTAGCATTTAAAATAAAAGAATTATTTCATCGGTTTTAATAAAGTTTTCCATTTAATTAATTCCTATTGGTAATACTTTCACAGTCCCCCATGCGGGAAAACTCAAAATGGAAGTGGCCCAGAAGCTTGCAGCAAAGCGTGACAATGAATTTGATATCAAGAGAAAAAAGCAGAAGCCATTGCCGCCGATGAAGAGGATATCAGAGATCTAGAATCACTCGAAAAGAAACTAACAAAACGTGGGGGTGATGATGAGTAACTTAAATCTCCCAATTGGTTGGATAACGACTACGCTCGGTACGTTTATGGATTTCAAAAATGGGGTAAATGCCGATTAATTGAATTAGTTCACCCGTAATTACATAAATATTTTGATAGTTGTAAGTGTCTTGGGTTAACAAGTATATAATCCCCAAATAAAAAGTAGTCCCTTATCTGCTCGGAGCAGTTTGAACCTAAATTTATTCCCACCGCAGTCTTAGAGTATGTTGTACATGATTCTGCAACTCTTTTGGTATGTCAAGCTCCTTGGCAATACGGTGCCAATTGGAAAACACATCAACAGTTTGCTCAAGAACGATCTTTTCGCGATTGCGAGGCAATCGAGCATATTGTGCGAGATGCTTTAAGTCTTTTAAAGTGAAGTCACTCGTTTTGCCATTGATGCTAAGCTGGTGGGAACTTGTAAATGGGCTACCTTCAGAGTGACATAGATCATAGGCAGGCGTAATATCCCAAATCCCCTTGCGGTTCATCATGAAGCCAAAATTTTTTACATGATCGTCTTGGTTACAGCCAACAAGATTGAATACAACCCGGCGAAACTGCTCTTCAATTGAGCTTTGGGAAATTTCCAACTCGCGCATTGTCATGAAGAGTTGTTCATATGAATAAGCGCCACTTTCATAGTAATCAAAGTGAGCCACAGCAGCGAAAGTTTGCACAAATCTTTTACCTCCACTATTATCTCTGTCAAAGCGTTTGGTCATAAAATGGTTTCGGCCATTCTCTTGGAGTAGAAAGCTATCCGCCATGTTGATCCCACATGCTTTTGCCATCAAGTGATAACTATACTCAATTAGTCCGTAGCCGGACGGGTCGGCTATTCCCCAATCGCCACTGAAAGTAACACCATCCAACTTGATCAACCAGTGTTCAAAATTTGATGGTAAGTCTTGTAGTCCCGTCCGAACTTTATTTGTTTTAGGATTGAAGGCGATTGCAGCTTTTGCACGGGCACCACCTGCTGATGTGCCGACCCTTAATATATCAAGCAAAAAGCTATTATCTGTTTGAGAGGTTGGCTTGGAATTAAGAATTTCTCTATCCGCAAAAGCCAATTCAGCGAGCTTAATCAGATCAGGAATTTCTAGAGGCAAATCCTTAGCAGTGTTGCCCTCAATTGCAGGTTCATATTCTAGGGCTCCCATCCCATGCGTTCCCGTAAAACAAAGCCGGTCTACAGCATTAAACTGCGTTGATTGTCTTCCGGTTTGAGCAAGCCAAACATTTATGAGCTTGTTTCCGTATTTATCTGGCAAGCTGTCAGCGATCATACCTGGCAATCCGTAAAATGATCGCGGATGCAGATCTTGAAACTGATAGATATGTCCTTTATGAACTGGCATTTTTTTAGGTGCAATATCGATTCCAAGCTCAACAAAATCTGGATCGTACTCAAACCGAGCAAATTGTTCAGTTTGATTCATTGCGATGTATCCGATTGGTTTGCCCCAAAGTATAACAGTTGCGGCACTCATTAGGTTTCATCTCCCCATACAACTTTATGAGATGATTGAGTTTTCTTTCGGGTTTTTTGGGCGAGGGCTTCTGCCATTGGGGAATCGAATGTCTCAGGAAGCAACCCATCTATTGCGGGTGCCATATCCAATGCTTTGAGCAGTTTGAACCATGTTTCAAGCTGACTGTCATGCCCGCCTTCAATACGGCGGAGTGTGGCAACACCTATCCCAGCCTCATGTGCGAGTTTGATTTGGGAATAACCCTTGGCCTTTCGTATTCTTGCAAGGCGTCTCCCAAACTCATTTAAGATGTCAACTTCTGGTGTAAACTTGGTAATCTGAACCATATCAAATATAATATTTATTAGTATTAAATAACCAATTATATATCACAAATGATATGAAATAAATTGATGTGTTTCAAGTGGAACGACTGAAGTTTTATGTATTATTTGGTCTATTCAAGCATAAATCCGTGAGTAATCTTTACTTGATTTTATAATCCGCAGCTGCAACGACCTTGTCAATTGTGCAGGTTATACCTATTTGCGCGTTTGTAGGTTATTGTATGGACCACCAAACCCACTTCGTCGATATTGCGTAGTTTTTCTATCATCAAGAACCGTTCAGTTGATGACGAATTTCTTTGATAAGTTGCTCAGCCTCTTCAATTAGTTTCATTCGTTTCCCAACAAAGATATCTCTTTTCAAATTCTTCGGGATTGCATATGTCCCACCGAGTGATTTCTCAAGAAAATGGTCAAGTTCTAGTATTTGGTCAATTTGCCCGTCCGTTCTTTCGTCAGGGTCAATTTTCATGAGAGCAATCAACTCATTTTGCCGGTCATTAATTCTAGCGCGATAGTTTTCAATCTGGATCATAACGCGAATGAAGTCTGGCCCAGGTTTCTTATAGACCATATTGACGTCCATCTGTTCTTGAATAGCTTCTTTTTCGTAATGTGTTCGTATGAAACAAGGAAACTCTGGACGGTTCTGCAACATGCAGTCTGATAAATCCTTACCAGAATAATTAACAACTGCAAATTCTGATAATTTATATTCGGTCACAAGGGCATCAATATTAAGATCAAGCAAATGATAAACCATTTGATCAACGTTTGGCTTATGTTTTGGGTCAACGGCCTCGACAATCATATTATTTTCACCTTGAAGGTAGGAATCAGCAACAAAACTCTCACGTTCAGCCTCCACACCATCCACATACGCAATAACATAGCTCATAGTACATCCTCTTATTGAATATCATTAATTTAGCCAGTTCAACGCTTGAGAGCATCAAATCGTTATTCGGGATATTTGGGGAGGGTTCAATGAACCGTCCTCCTTTGACCATGAACGAGACTGTTCTAATCCCTTTGGTCACTCGGTGAAATAGGAGACTTTAAGAGTCCCCTTTAACTTTACAATATATATTATCGTCTCAATTATTGCGTCATTGTTGTATATCAATAACTGTTTCAGAAATACATCACAAAGAATAATCCTGTTCCCGCACTCGGTAACAACACAATAAGAGGTCACTGCGATTGTGTGTCCAATGAACTCATGTCAAATTGATAACCAAACATTCATCAGAATCTTGTCAGCATCAACAATGTAACGAGTGGCAATTCATTAAGGGTATGTGACCATCAAAAGGTATATACAACTGCGGGATAGTGGTTTTGATTGGTCTATAGTGGTATACAGATTACAAAAAGTGGATAAGTGTAAATTACGAAAATGAGCTTGATGTTAAATGACTTGTTGAATGAGTTTCAGTACATCTGATTGAGGTCTTGGGCCGGTATGCTCAATGACCTCACTCGCAGCAATGCAACCGAATTGAGTTATTTTCTCAAGGCCGAAACCATGCGCAAGCCCATAAAAACACCCTGCCGCAAATTGATCACCGGCTCCAGTTGCATCAACAACATTCGTCGGTTCGGCTTTAACATGAATTCTCTTACCTTTGCAAACCGCTAAGGCACCTTTTTCGGATAAAGTGATCATGATTAATTTACCAGTTTGGTCTAACTTGGCTATGGCCTCATCAAGAGATGTATCTTGGTATAGAGAGAGAATCTCGGCTTCATTTCCGAACACCAGATCAACCTTATTTTCGACGAGTTCTTGGAATGCCGCCCGGTGTCGATTGACACAAAATGGATCTGATAAAGCAATGGCAACTTGACCTCCAGCTTGATGGCACAAATCAATAGCCATTTGAAATGCTTGATGGCTTCCAGGTCCATCAAACCGATACCCCTCCAAATACAACCAATCGGTATTGCCAACTATGGCCGGGTCAATATCTTCGGGTGACAAAAACTCGGCAGCACCGAGGTAAGTGTTCATAGAACGTTCACTTTCAGGTGTAATCATAATCAGACTTCGGCCTGTCTCATAGGGTTGTTTGTTGTCGGCAAATTTTGTGGTATAAGTTGCCCCTAAGGATCGAATGTCCTTGGCAAAGGTGGCTCCCAATTGATCGTCTTTAACCTTACCTATATAGGCAGTTGAAAGCCCCATTTCTGCTAATCCTGCAACAGTGTTGGCCGCTGAGCCACCGCTAACTTCCGTGGCATTGTCTGAAAGGTTATAGAGCTCAATGGCACGGTCTAGATTGATTAATTGCATAATCCCCGGTTCGATTCCATGGGTATCCAAGAATTCGTATTCAACGTGGGATAATACATCCACTACGGCATTTCCGATACCAACAACCTGGTATTGTTTGGGTTTTACATCCTGTACCAATGTATGACCTCCTCTTTATTTGTTTATGGAATACCCATGTTCACATGGCGTGGTTCTTAGATGATAAGCAAAGAATTCACGTAGTTTCGATTAATTTGAATTATCTTACGCATTGAAACTCTATGGGAATAATTTGGTACGGCACTCATTAAAATTCATGCAACTGCGAATAATCATCAATTTAATTTAAGATGGGCATACCAATTGGCAATCATGGCCCGCTCTTCTTGTGTCATGTAAGTTACATTAGCAGGAGGCATTGCATTACTCATCGCCGCTTGGAGATAAATTTTGTCAGAGTGGTAAAGAATCTGTTCCTTGGTTTCAAGAAGAACATTTTTTGGTGCCCACAAAAATCCTTCCCAAGAAGGGTTTTGCATATGACAGGTCATACATCGGATATTCACGATATCCATGACATGCGCCCACTCGACCGTCTCAGCTGTTTCCTGCGGAACAATGGGAATATCCTGCACATGTGCTGTTTCATAAGGTGGTTTCAGGGCTGAAAGCCACATGATGATGATGATGATCACCGCCGTGAGCGCCCATGTCCAGTGGGGATGTCCCCGACGTGCATGCACCGAATTGAAATAATGGCGTATGAGCACTCCTGTCAAGAAAATTAAAGAGCAAATGATCCAGTTATATTCACTGGCGAAAGCCAACGGATAATGATTGGATAGCATGAGGAAAATAACAGGCAGTGTAAGGTAATTATTGTGGGTCGACCTGAGCTTGCCGATCTGACCAAACTTGGGATCGGGGGCTTTTCCCTCACGCAAATCCTTAACGACAATTTTTTGATTGGGAATAATCACTAAAAACACATTGGCGGTCATGACAGTTGCCGTAAATGCACCAACATGCAAGAGTGCCGCACGACCAGTAAATATTTGATCGTATCCCCATGACATGGCAACCAACAGAACAAACAGTAGGATCATGAGTAGTGTTGGTGACTCGCCAAGCTTGGACTTGCACAAAGTGTTATAAACAACCCAGCCAATAAGTAAGGAGCCTCCTGAAAGAGCAATGGCTTGCCAGAGCTCTAAATCAGCCTTACTACGGTCAATCAGGTATATTTCGGCGCCTGACCAATAGAGTATGGCCAAGAGAGCAAAGCCACTGAGCCACGTTGAGTAACTTTCCCACTTAAACCAGGTTAAATGTTGCGGTAGGTCGGGCGGGGCGACCTGATACTTTTGAACATGGTAAAAGCCACCACCATGAACCTGCCATTCTTCCCCTAAGACACCTTCAGGAAGCTGAGAAGAACGGCGCAGTCCAAGATCCAGGGCAATGAAATAAAATGATGAACCGATCCAAGCAATCGCCGTGATCACATGCACCCACCGGACAATAAATTCCAACCATTCCCAAATAACGACGAGTTCAAGCATAGAAATAATTCAAGGTTTGAGTTTAACTGCCACGGTAGGTTGAATAGCCAAATGGAGAAAGCAGTAAAGGAACGTGGTAGTGGTCGTCTTCGGTCATCGAAAACTGTATGGCGATGGTATCGAAAAAGCCATTATAGTCCGGGTCAAGTTTGGTTAAGTATGAACCCGCTGCGAAAGACAAAATATACTGACCAAGTTCAAAATCACTCTCCGGGAGAATAGGACTGTCAGTTCGACCATCACGATTAGTCGTCATCTCACGAACCAAAATCTGTTTTGATTCAACGATTTTATGTAGGGTTATACCTAATCCAGAAGCAGGACTTCCGCGGGCGGTATCAAGAACATGTGTAGTGAGAAACCCGGGCACAATTTTCCTCCTATATTATCACAAAGATTAAGTTCCGCATTGTAGCAATCAAGTAAATAATAACTTTGCAAATAATAGTATTCGTAATAGTTTAACTATAACAGAAACGACTTAAGCAATATATTAACGCACATCAATTTAGTCAGCTCAAATGCCTAAATACTCAAACTCAGAAACTTTAACCGTTCAAATCGCCGGGATGCACTGCACGCAATGTGCCGAAAGGCTTGAAAAAGCACTGCTGAATAATCCTCACATTATATCCGCATCGGTTAGCTACCCTCTCGCAAAGGCAAGTTTAGAATTCTCACCAGCGACACCACTTAAATCACTCACGGATATTGTTCAAAAGACGGGTTACAGTGTCGTTACTCATACCCATCATTTTAAAACGAAACAACCAGAAAATGTGACGAACCCCAAACACCTCCAAGAAACCTTGATGGGAATAAAGGGGGTTCAGGCAGTCGAATTTAAGGAAGAAGATAGCTCTGTTTATATCACTGTTTGGCTACACGGACTCACACAGTCAAAATTGATTTCCCAAGCAGCTGATGTAGGGATAAGTTTAAACCAACCCGCGCACGCAAGTTCTGTTAAGCCACGGCGAATAAACCAACCTTTGCCCGATTGGTCCATACCGTTTCTATCCGCCATTCTTACACTGCCATTCTTGGTCCATATGACCCTACATTTTCTCGGTATTCAGGCTTTCACAGAGACGCTATTTACTGGCTTGATTCAGGGGCTTTTGAGTTCGGTCATTCTCCTGTTTTTTGGTCGGAAATTCTTTAGTGGAGCCTATTTTGCCCTCCGACAAAAAACAGCAAATATGGATTTACTTGTTGCGCTTGGAGCAACATCAGCTTGGTTATTTAGTTGGTTTCAATTGCTATTCGTTTCTAGAGATCAAGAGCCCAGCCTCTATTTTGAAACAACCGCATTCATTATCACGTTTGTACTGATCGGTAAGTATATTGAACAAAAGTCAACCAAAGACATTGCGGTTAGCATTCATGAACTAATGGATTTGCAATCTGAGTTTGTTACCATGATGGATGACAATGGCGAAGTATTCGAGACAGCAATCAATGAAGTCCAACCGGGCGACATTTTAGTCTGTTCAACGGGAAACAGTATTCCAGTTGATGGAGTGATTGCCTATGGGCAAGCAGAAGTTGATGAGTCAATGATTACGGGCGAAAGTATTCCCGTACTCAAAGGGACAGGAGATCGTGTTTATACGGGTTCGCTGATAGCCAATGGTTTTATTCGCTTAGAGGCGCAAATTGTCGGAGAGCAAACGACTTTAGCTAAGATCATCAGGCAGGTAGAGGAAGCCCAGTCGAAAAAGGCTAAGATTTTCCCTCTGGTTGATCGAATATGCCAGATATTTGTCCCATCGGTTCTGGTTTTGGCCCTTATGAGCTTTTGTGGTTGGTTATTATTCGGTACAAGTTTGGAGCATTCCCTGATCAATGCTGTTTCTGTCCTTGTGATTGCCTGTCCTTGTGCACTTGGTCTGGCGACTCCGACTGCTCTCATGGCAGGTGTGAGTGTTGCGGCTCGAAATGGAATTCTATTCAAAGATAACAATGTACTTCAGAAAGCCTGTAACCTTGATACTTTAGCATTGGATAAAACAGGAACACTGACCACTAGCCTGCCAACTTTAATCGAAAGCAACTCTCTTAAAAGCGAAATATCACAGCATCAACTTCTCCAAATTGCGGCTTCACTTCAACAAGGGAGTGAACACCCTATAGCTAAAGCGCTACAAAAATCGGCCAGTCAAGCGGGACTTAAATCTCTCCATTTAGAGGGATTTGTAAGTCATATTGGTCAAGGTGTAGAAGGTATAATTGGCGATCAAAAGTATTATCTGGGTAATCAGAATCTCATGACCCGAAAGGTTGAGGATTTTGAAACACGTGATAGCCTAAATTCCATGGGGAAAGTGTTTTTGGCACAAGAGAACCAAAAGGGCTTGGAAATCTTGGGGTATTTTAGGTTTGAAGACGAATTAAGGCCAACGACTCTTGAAGCGATTAATCGAATCAAAAGGTTGAAAATCCGAACGGCACTGGTTTCCGGGGATATCGACGTGGTCGTGGCAAAGTTAGCCAAAAAAATCAAAGTTGATTCATACATAAGTTGTGCCACTCCAGATGAAAAGGTCGCTTACCTTGAGAGCGAAACGCAAAAGGGTCACATTGTTGGAATGGTCGGAGATGGGATCAACGATGCAGTCGCTCTCGCAAGAGCACATGTGGGATTTGCCTTGAATAGTGGCACAGATACAGCGATGGCAAGTTCGGGAGTGATACTTATGCGACCCGACCTTAAACTAGTTGCATATGCCATTGATATCAGTAAAATGACCTTTCGTAAAATTAAACAAAATCTTTTTTGGGCTTTTTCTTACAACGTGTGTGCATTACCTCTCGCGGCCTTCGGTTACCTGAATCCAGGTTTGGCAGCAGTAGCCATGGCTCTTTCAAGTATCAGTGTTATTTCAAACTCTCTCCTGATGAAAACTTGGAAACCCTGATATTAAACTGTTAAAAGAACAGTCGCTCTCTAGCTTGAGAAGATAATATGCTAATTGATTGGATTACGATGTTGGTTGCTACAATTTATATGGGATAGAATGTTCAAGTTTGTTCATACCGCTGATATCCACTTGGACTCGCCCCTGAAGTCATTGGCTTTTCGAGATTCTGAAATGGCCAAAGCGGTTGGCATTGCGACACGCGAAACGTTCACCTCTATTGTTAAACTATGCATTGACGAAAATGCTGACGCACTCATTATTGCCGGTGATTTGTATGACCGGGACCAAACCTCTTATAAGACTGCAAGGTTTCTCATCAACAAACTTGAGGAGCTCCATCAAGCCGGCATAAAAGTCTTTATTATCAAGGGGAACCACGACTCGCAATCGAGTATCACCAAGCAGTTGACAGTACCCGATTCCGTTTTGATTTTCCCAACTCGAGCCAAAACGGAAATAATCTGGAAAGATGATCTGCAAATAGCATTGCATGGAATAAGCTTTCCGAATAGGCATGTTCCGGAGTCTCTGCTGGAACAGTTTCCACCTCCAACCGATGGTGCCTTTAACATTGGTATTCTTCATACGAGCCTGGGTGGTGTTGAAGGCCATGATGTATATGCTCCTAGCAGTGTTAATGAATTGCAAGGAATGGAATACGACTATTGGGCTTTAGGGCATATCCATAAAGCCTCATACATTAAAGAACCATCGACAATTGTTATGCCCGGTATTCCGCAGGGAAGGCATATCGGTGAGAGCAGCAGGAAGACAGTCGCACTCGTCAGTGTTAAGAGTCCCAATCACTGCGATGTTGAATTCCGATGTGTTGCCCAATTACAATTTGAGCTTCTCATAATTGATGTTACTTGTTTCAATGAATGGCAAGGACTTATTGCACAGTTGATGCAGAGTATTGATGATTGCGCTAGTAAAATCAATGATAAACATCTGGTTTTGCGATTACGTTTGATTGGTTCAACGCCGCTTGCGTGGCGAATTAGACGTGACCTAGAAGTATTATTTGAGGAAGTAAAAAGGAAAGTTGAAGACGAAAACCGAATATGGATTGATAAGGTTGAAAATCGTACACAGGGTGAAGTGGTTGAAGCAGAAAATGCAGGGCTTGTCGGAACTTTAGAAAAAATGATAAAAGACAAGGATTCCATCTACAATCTCGCCCAGAGTGATTTGGAATTATACAGTGATGCTTTGAGTAA
Source organism: Rhodobacteraceae bacterium bin131 (assembly GCA_002239085.1). Classification (GTDB taxonomy): domain Bacteria; phylum Pseudomonadota; class Alphaproteobacteria; order Rhodobacterales; family Rhodobacteraceae; genus MPNP01. The sequence goes on from MPNP01000054.1 coordinate 16,337, forward strand.
AGCCTTGCCGGTTGGAACAAAAAAATGGATCGAGGGTGATTCCGACCAAGAAAGGCTAGCCATATTACATGAGTTGGCTATTGAAGGAACGAATAATGTTCTTGCTCATCTCACCAAGCAGGATCAAAGTACCTCACCATGAGACTCAATACGCTCCGCCTTACAAAATATGGAATGTTCACCGACAGGGATTTGTATTTTGGTGAAAAGAAGGAAAAAGAGCCGGATTTTCATATCGTTTATGGACTAAACGAGGCCGGCAAATCAACGGCACTTGCGGCGTGGAATGATTTTCTGTTTGGCATTACCCGAGGTTCACCGTATGGATTTCTTCATTCAAAGGCCATGGAAGTGGGAGCCAAGCTTGATCATGGTGCCCACACAGTTGAGTTCAAACGTATCCGTAAAATGAGTCACTCATTATTAAGTCAGCAAGGTGAAGTGATTGACGAAGCCATCTTACGTGAGATGCTTGGGGGATTTTCACGTAATGACTATGAACTGTTATTTTCCTTTAATGAGGAAACTTTGGAGAAGGGTGGGAACGAAATCCTTGAAAGTAAGGGTGAGCTTGGTCGGATGTTATTTTCGGCGAGCACCGGCATGATTGGGATTAACCAGACTCTTGAGGAATTAAAGGACAAGAGCGAAGAATTCTATAAACCTAGAGGACATAAGAACACCCTTAATGTGATCAAAAAAGAAATGATTGCGCTGAAGCAACAATGGTCAGAGAATGATATTGATGCAACACATTACAAGCGACTTAAAAATGAATTAGAAGAGGCTGATAAGAGTCTTAAAATAGCTCGCACAAAAAAAGGACAATCGGAAAGTCACCTTGCAAAGATAGACAGACAATTGACTTGTATGCCATTTTTAGCAGATTATCGAACCCACAACACCAAACTTGAGTCTCTTGAGAAACTTCCCAAGCCACCGGATAACTGGCGAGAAAAACTTGATAAATACAGTGAAAGCCTGACAAAAATTCGCACAACGATCACACAAATTGATAAGCAGATTAATAAATATGAACATGATAAAATAGAGCTTTCGGAAGATCCAATTGCAATAGTGGCAAAGGTTAGAGCAGATGAAGTTAATCAGCTATTAGCGTCCTATCGGGGAGCCATTAAAGATATTCCAAGGCGGGAACAAGAACTTAACAGACTGACTGCAGAACTTGACTATTTAGCCTCGAGATTGGGTTTGAGTTTAGCCGATGAGGATCAACTCAATTTTGAAGCGAGTAAAATTTCCCGTTTGCGTAAACTCATGGAGGACCACTCAGGAATTGTTGCAACGCATAAAGCAGCTCGCAAAGAATACGAAGACCAAAAAGCCAAATTATCAGAACTCAAAGATAAGGTTGAAGGTAAGGAGTACCAACCTCAAGAAAACAAGGTTTTGCAAGCGTACATAAAAGAATTTCGTGATAATGAAATTCG
>MPNP01000055.1 GCA_002239085.1 Rhodobacteraceae bacterium bin131
GCACGACCTCAGTATTCTGGCATACCGAAGCTACATAATCTTATTTGACCGTCATTTGATTAATTGCCCTCATCCTAATATCAACCCAACCATTCATCGGCCTCCAAGTACCTAATTCTTATTTGACCGCTATTTGACAACAAGGCTGAAATGACCTCTCGTAAGACCTATGTAAAAGTACAGGGGAGTAACTTACGGTCCCTTAAACAAGGTCAGAAAGGAAGTAGAAATTAAAAAGAATGAAATCTGGTTAATAATGAGGTTTGACCACCCTTTGGGTAAACTAGTATATAATCCCCATGTTTTATATACCACATTGTCCACCCAATAGGTTAAATTAAAATTATGGTAATGATAACACGGGAATGTCGTTGTCACAAGGGATTCAACAAGTTATTTATTTTTTTGAACACCGGTCTGGGACAATCTAGTGGTTAGGATGTAATAGCAGAGTGCACTTCTTCCGGTCTCTTATTATATGAGCATCTTGAATTAGTTTTTTCACTTTACGGCGAATCTGCTAGTCATTCCCGCACATTTTATAAATTGGTGGGAATGCAGTGTTGAGGTGTTACCCCTTGACACCTTGTTTTGGATAACTTATCTATTACCGAATCCATTTTAGTTGGTTAATTCCGGTGCTGGGTGATTATCCAGGGTCGCCATCCGTCAGCGAGTTTCGCCCACGGGTGTAATTGTGGTTGGTACTAGGTATAACCAAACCTTGGTCAATATGAAGATTGAATTTGGGGGAAAAATTGTTTGAGTCATTATCCGACCGTTTTAGTGCTGTCTTTGAAAGGGTCAATAGAAAAGGGGCCTTGAATGAGTCAGATATCTCCGCGGCAATGCGCGAAGTCAGAATTTCTTTAATTGAAGCTGATGTTGCCTTGCCCATCGTTAAATCATTCATCAAAACCGTTCAACGAAAAGCTTCGGGACAAGCTGTATATCGGTCGGTATCACCAGGTCAGCAAGTTATCAAAATAGTTCATGACGAACTCAAAGCCATTCTCGCGGGTGATCAAAAAGATCATATATTACAGACTGGTTCTCCCCCTTCAACGATTTTAATGGTCGGACTCCAAGGTTCAGGTAAAACGACTACAACAGCCAAGCTGGCTAAGTTTTTGACTGAAAAGCGAAAAAAGAAAGTTCTCATGGCTTCCTTGGATACTAGGCGACCGGCGGCCATGGAGCAGTTGGCAATACTGGGTGAAAAAGAGGGTCTATCCACTTTAACTATAGAACCAAATCAAAGTGCAAGCGAAATCGCCGAAAGAGCACTTCGTTATGCCAAGATCAGCGGATTTGATGTCATATTACTTGATACTGCTGGGCGCATGCATGTTGATAACGAACTCATGGATGAAGTCATTACCGTCCGGAATATCGCCACACCAAAGGAAACCCTGCTTGTTGTTGATGGCTTAACCGGTCAGGATGCTGTCAATATAGCAAGTGAGTTTGATACTCAAATTGGTATTACCGGAGTTGTATTAACTCGTATGGAAGGCGACGGGCGTGGCGGTGCTGCTTTAAGCATGCGAGCAACAACTGGGAAGCCCATTAAATTTTTAGGTGTTGGGGAAAAAGTTGGTGATTTAACAGTTTTCAATCCTGACCGCATTGCCAATCGTATCCTAGGAATGGGCGATATTGTTAGCCTTGTTGAAAAGGCCCAAGAAACATTTGAAAAAGAAAAAACCGACCGTATTCTTGGTCGCTTTCGTAAAGGTCGCCTTAATTTAAATGATCTAAGAGACATGATAAATAACCTGCAGAAAATGGGCGGTTTTGGGTACGTCACCGGCATGTTGCCTGGTTTTAAGGGCGGGAATACCAATTCGAGTCAGTTAGAAGACCTCATGAAAAAGAATCTCGCTCTAATCAATTCTATGACACGTAAGGAACGAGCGAATCCGCGTCTCATTCAGGCAAGCCATAAATTAAGAATTGCCGCTGGTGCGGGATTAGAAGTGTCCGATGTGAATCTTCTCATTAAGTATCATTTGCAAGTCGGAAAAATCGGGAAGACCATGGCAAAAAAAGGGAATCTGAGAAAAACAATGGGGCCCTTGTTCTCAAAAAATCCTTCCGAAGAAGATATAACGGCTGCAGATATCAATCAATTTACTTCAGGTGCACAGAATTTCCGTAGAAACTTTCCACGTTAACGGTAGTCCATTTTTAAGGTATTTACTTATGAATAATCGCATCCCAAAACCTCATATTGACTAAAGGTAAAATTGTGAACAGTACGCTTGCTGATAAATTACTTAAAAAGCAACGAGAATCGATTAATCGGCTTGACTCGATACTCATTTTTACACTCGCTGAACGGTTTAAGTTAACCCAGGAGGTGGGCAAAATAAAAGCACAAAATAATCTCAATCCATCAGACCCAGTGCGTGAACGAAAGCATCTTTCACGTTTGCACAAACTCGCTGAATCTGCGGACCTTGATCCAGAAATTGGCAAAAAATTTATCAATTTTATCTTCGCTGAAGTGATTCAGCAATACGCTAAAGACACTCAATGGCCGCAAGCTCAAAATTTAAATCAAGACAAGAAAAAGACGTTTTCCCATTCGGATGGAAAGACATCAAACCGAACAGTTTACAAAGAAAGGGTAAACCCAACTCACTGTGGAGATTGGTTAGATAGAAAATTAGACGGCTGCTTCCAGAAACTCACTGAGAACCAACAAATAGAGTTTGATGTCAAGGAATTCCGATCCTTTCTCCGCTTGAATGGGGTTGATATCAATGGCCAATTGGCACAGATTTCTGAATCTAGGATGCCTGGATGGCATGGAAGATATCGCATGTGGGGTAGGATTTTATTAGAACAAGCTATTCACAAGCGTGGAACAATCAAATGGAAAGTTAATGAAACGGTTATTGAAGATAAGCCACCGCAGGACTGGCTTGACGCAATGGTAAAAAAATACAGTAATACAAGGAGTTAAGACATGGCAATGAAAATCAGACTTGCCCGAAGGGGTTCAAAAAAGCGTCCCTTTTACAGCATTGTTGCAGCCGACTCGCGCATGCCCCGTGATGGTCGGTTTATTGAGAAACTAGGGACTTACAATCCTCTACTTCCCAAAGATAATCCAGATCGTGTAAAATTTGATGCCGACCGAATTAAACACTGGCTCAAACTAGGTGCATCACCAACTGATAGGGTTGCTCGGTTTATGGAGGCACACGGATTGTTAGAGCCGCGAGTTCGAAATAACCCCAAAAAGGCTCAGCCAAAAAAACCAGTTGAAAATTAATTTAGGTCCAACACCCAAGGACTAGAATGAACGTTTTTCTCTAAGCTTAACCCATGTTAGCAGAGACCCAATTGTCTGAAAACCAATCGGAGACTCAACGGAATCTAGTTCTCGTTGGGCTTCTCGGGCGGCCATACCAATTAAACGGGCTCATTCAACTCAATAGTTATTGCGATAATCCTCGTGACATAGCTGATTTTTCAGCCCTTTATACAACTGAGGGCTCTGAACCTTTAAAAATCAAAAGTGTTAAAGTGACTCCGAAGCGCATGATTGTTCGCATTGAAGGAGTGCATTCTAAAGAAGAAGCTGAATCTTTTAGCGGAATCCAGCTCTGGGCTAAACGGAGTGAATTTCCTGAATTGAATGAGGACGAGTACTATCACTCAGACTTGGTCGGCTTAAAGGTTTTTGATCATGCGGACCAAAAAAGTGGTGAGGTTGTAGCGATTCATAATTATGGCGCCGGTGATTTCCTCGAAATCAAACTGAGCGATGAGTCACAATCAATTTATTTCCCCTTTTCCAAGCACAGGGTTGTTTCCGTAGACCTTCCTCTTGGTCGAATCGTTGTTTTAGGTTTAGAGGAATTCTGCTGATGTGGATGGCAAAAATCATCACGTTATTTCCTGATGTTTTTCCAGGAGCACTTGGTCATTCTCTAATAGGCAAAGCATTGGTTAATGAACAATGGGCACTCGAAATTACCGATTTACGAGACTTTGGAATTGGCTCGCATCGTCAAGTGGATGACACTCCCATTGGTGGAGGCCCTGGAATGATTCTCAAGCCTGATGTGTTGGATTCGGCGTTGTCCGCAACAATGCATGATGTGAATTCACCAAGTTCTGAATGGCCTATTATCGCATTATCACCCCGTGGCAAGATATTTGATCAAGAACTGGCCAATCAATGGGCACAAGGCCAAGGAATCACTATGATTTGCGGGCGATACGAAGGAATTGATGAGCGGTTTTTGAGTCACTCACGGATTGAAGAAGTCTCCCTCGGTGACTTTATTCTTTCCGGTGGAGAAGTTGCAGCAAAGGCAATGCTTGAGGCAACTGTCCGGTTGCTACCAAACGTATTGGGAAATGCGGAATCGCCTATGTCTGAATCATTCCATAACAGTTTACTTGAATACCCCCAATTTACCAAGCCTCGAGAGTGGTGTGGTTTGTCTGTTCCTGAAGTGCTTCTTTCAGGACACCATGAAAAAATTGCCCAATGGCGCCACAATCAGGCCGAAACATTGACCCGGCATCGGCGACCAGATTTATGGCAGAGATATACTTCTCAGGGTGGTATTGAATCCTGAGTTTTTTTTCTATTTAGTTAAATACCACTTTAGGAGAGAAAAAAATGAATGAGATTGAACGCTTCAACAAAGAGCAACTTGACAAGCTCATGGGAAATAAATCAATACCTGACTTTCGGGCCGGTGATACCATCAGAGTTGGGTTTAAGGTCACGGAAGGAACGCGAACACGAATCCAGAACTATGAAGGAGTATGTATTGCTCGTAAGAATGGCGATGGCATCGATGGTTCTTTTAACGTTCGCAAAATCTCTTTTGGTGAGGGTGTTGAGCGAGTGTTTCCATTGCATTCAAGTAACATTGACTCAATTACTGTTGTACGAAGGGGTAAAGTACGACGCTCAAAACTCTACTACTTAAGAAATCGCAGGGGCAAATCGGCACGCATTGCAGAAAAAACCAATTATCGCCCTAAACAAATTAAAGAACCCGCTCAAGCTACGGAGTAAGTATTATGAAAAAAGATATTCATCCCGATTATCACAACATAACTGTCAGACTCACTAACGGCGAAGAGTATGCGATGAAATCAACCTACGGGTCGGAGGGTGATACACTCCAACTGGATATTGACCCAACGGTTCATCCGGCTTGGACTGGGGGTGGCACTCACTTAATGGACACAGGCGGTCGGGTATCCAAGTTCAAAAAGAAATATGCCGACTTTAAATTTTAGAACTAATTGAACAGGGACCTGCGGACAATTTTTTGGTTAAGTAGGTCCATGGGTACAATCCCGTTATTACGCGATAAATGCTGCTGCTAAAGCCTTCTCGACAATCCCTATATCGCTCGGGTTATTGAGTTCCCAAAATCCTCTTCCCTTGGAATTGACTTCCAAACAGTAAATTTTAATTCCCCCTTCTAGAAACCTGAGCTGTTCAAGCCCTTCAAGAGTCTCAAGTTTTCCTTGCTTGCGGTTAACATACCACTGTAAGGCACTTGCTCGGTAAGCATAAACTCCGACATGATGGTAAATTGGTGTCAGCTCAGCGGGAGCAAAATTTTCTGAGCACCAAGGAATTACATTCTTAGAAAAATAAAGGGCTTGATGATTATCATCAAAAACCACTGTGGTTCCACCAATTCGACCCTCTTTACGATCATTTAATAGCCTATTATACCCTTCTCCCTTGCACTGAATTACCGGGGTGACCACCTGTAATTCTGGATTATTTCGCATCGCCGAGATAAGGTCATCAATAAAGTCGGGAGGGGTTAATGGAGCATCTCCCTGCAGATTGATAATGATATCAGCCGTAGAGTCTAACAGAGTGTTTGCCTCATAACACCTTTCCGTTCCATTTTTCCAATTTTCTGATGTCATGACAACATGACCATTAAAGGAGCTCACTTCATTGGCAATTTGGTTATCGTCAGTCGCGACCGCCAAACTATCGACACCCTGTATTTGACATGCAACTTCCCAAGTCCTTTGAATGAGCGTTTTAGCAATACCCGAATACCCCTTCAACTTTACAAGAGGTTTTCCAGGAAAGCGATTTGAAGCATATCTGGCTGGTATGATGATCGCTACATTCATGTAATATATCTATTTTAAGGGGACACCTTTAGCCATAGCAACAAACGGCCCAATTTCAAAGTTAGTTCGATCAAAAATAATCTCATTTGAGTATTTTAGACAGGTAATTCTTCCACCACTCGCAAGAATTAAAGCTTGCCCGGCAGCAATATCCCATTCCTTCATTGTTCCGAATCGGGGATAGATATCGCCTCTTCCAGCCGCAAGATAGGCAAGTTTAATTGACGATGAAATCCTTTCAATTTCGACTGGGCCATAGGGCAACAAAAATGCTTCTTCCTTGGCGCGATAACTCTGTGAACGTGATAACAAAGCTTTAATTGGGTGATGGGAGTCAAACACGGGCACCTTAACTTTTTTAAAGTTAACATTGCCCGCAAGTCCAGTCCCAAAATAGATCTCTCCATTCGGTGTATTATAAAACGCTTCATTAAGGTCCGGTGCCACCACAACGCCAAGAATAGGTATTTGGTTTTCGATATAAGCTAAGTTTACGGTGAACTCACTCTTACCATGCATAAACCCGTGCGTACCATCAATAGGATCAATCATAAAATGCGGTAATTCCTTAGCAACATGAGAATTATTATGCTCTTCGCTAATTATGGGGATATCGGGATGTTGCGAACCTAAAGCTTCACATATGATCGTATTGGCTTCATAGTCGGCATTTGTAACCGGACTGCCGTCCGATTTCCAATCAACTGTTATTGCACTAGATTCGTGTAATGCCTTGACTCGTTTAGCCGCCACCAAACCGGCTTCAACCATGGTATTGATAATCGTGTGAAGTGGCATTGAATCAACTGATTAGTTCTTTTCGTATCAACATTGCGTTTTAAAGCTCATTTTACTCTATTTTACAACTCGCATAGTTAAATTGATTCTTCCTGCATTTTTCAATAGTTGGGATGACTGAAATCGTATGCGGTCAATTCCATGGAATTTCAAACGAGCTTCACCTCCCATCACAACCAAATCGCCAGAATCGAGCCAAATTGACTGAGTTGAGCCACCACGGTTTTCATTTCCCATACGAAATAAACCAGAATCACCCAGTGAAATTGATAATACGGGCCACGTAAAATCTTTCTCATCTTTGTCTTGATGCATCCCCATTTTGGTCGCCAATCCGTAATAATTAATTAAACAGGTATCAGGTTCTCGTTCCGCAGAAATTAATTCCTTCCAAGGTTGGAGTAAAACCTTGGGAATTGGTGGCCATTGTACACCATTAGGGTGACAGGGACTGTAGCGATAGCCATTTCGGTCAGACACCCACCCATATTGACCTGATGAAGTCATCTGGACTGACATTTTCTTACCTGAAGGCGTAACTGGACTGAATAGGGGTGCTGCTTTGGCAATGCCCCTGATAGCTGCCAACAGCTCAACCTGAGAATTGCTATCCAGATAGCCTTTATAGATCTCAAATCCTTTAATGTTCACTTTAGCTTTTTTCATATGACACTTGAATATGAAATGAATTATTCCATCTAATTATTCAGTCGTTATCCTAACGATTAATCAGTCCAAATAGACCTTTGGGTAAACTTTTCTTAAATGGGAATCGGGCTTATTTTGATCAAAGCATTATGAGGTTAATTAGCCGGTTTTGTATCGTACCACATTATAAGCAACAACATAAAATTTTTTGGAGATAAATTTATGGGCACTGTCATTGGAATTGATCTAGGCACAACAAACTCTTGTGTAGCCATCATGGAAGGTGCTGACCCTCGAGTTGTTGAAAACTCAGAGGGGTCGCGAACGACGCCTTCTATAGTTGCCTACACTGACAAAGAGGAACTTGTTGGCCAAGCGGCCAAACGTCAAGCAGTAACAAATGCAAAAAATACGGTTTATGCCGTTAAACGATTAATTGGCCGACGCTTTAACGACAAAGACTTGGATAAAAATAAAGTCAATCTGCCATACGAAATTGTTGGTGGTGATAATGGCGATGCTTGGGTTAAAATTCGTGATAAAAAACTTTCTCCCCAAGAGATATCAGCCGCCATACTCAAAAAAATGAAATCTTCTGCGGAAGATTATCTTGGCAAGCCAGTTACACAAGCCGTCATTACAGTACCAGCCTATTTTAACGATGCCCAACGTCAAGCCACAAAGGATGCTGGTAAAATAGCGGGTCTTGAAGTTCTGCGTATAATTAATGAACCAACAGCCGCTGCTCTTGCCTATGGTCTGGAAAAGAAAGAAGCAAAGACAATTGCTGTCTATGATTTAGGTGGCGGAACTTTCGATATTACCATCATTGAAATAGATGAGGGCTTATTTGAAGTCAAATCTACCAATGGCGATACATTACTTGGCGGCGAGGATTTTGATGAAGTGATTGTCAATCATTTGGCGGCGACCTTTAAAAAGGAAAATGGCGTTGATTTGAAGTTGGATAAAATTGCTCTTCAAAGACTAAAAGAAGCATCAGAAAAGGCTAAAGTAGAACTTTCTTCAAGTGGCGAAACCGAAATTAATCAACCCTTTATTTCGATTGACCCCAACACTAAACAACCATTGCATCTGGTGACAAAAATCACCCGTGCAAAGCTTGAAAGCCTTGTCGATAATCTGATTAAGAAAACGATTAAGCCCTGTGAAGCTGCACTCAAAGATGCCGGCTTGAAAGTGGGAGACATTGATGAAGTTGTGTTGGCCGGAGGTATGACTCGAATGCCGAAGGTCATTGACGAAGTCACTCGATTTTTTGGCAAACAGCCGAGTCGAGGAGTTAATCCTGATGAGGTTGTTGCACTCGGTGCGGCCATTCAAGCAGGAGTATTGAGTGGGTCGGTCAAAGATGTCGTCCTTTTGGATGTCACTCCTCTCTCGCTTGGTATTGAAACCTTGGGGGGCGTATTCACTCGGCTTATAGAGCGCAATACAACCATTCCGACCAATAAATCCCAAGTGTTTTCAACTGCCGAAGACAATCAGAAAACAGTGACAATTAAGGTCTATCAGGGTGAACGTGAATTGGCTCAACATAACAAACTACTGGGTGACTTCAATTTGGACGGAATTCCACCGGCGCCTCGCGGCATGCCACAAATTGAAGTCTCGTTTGATATTGATGCCAACGGCATCACATCTGTCACGGCAACCGATAAGGCAACTGGGGCTAACGCTAATATTACCATTCAGTCCTCAGGTGGTTTATCCGATGAAGATATTGACCGCATGGTTCAAGAAGCTAAAGATAATGCAGATAGCGACAAAGAGAAAAAAGAGTTGGTTGAGGCAAGAAATAACTCCGAGTCACTCATCTACCAAACGAATAAGTCTTTGAATGAACACAAGGACAAACTTGACGCTTCAACTGTTGAAGCCATTGAGTTAGCTGTTAAATCTTTGGAAGAGACACTCGCGGATGAAGATTCTAATGCCGAAAAAATTCGTAATGGAACCCAGAACCTCACCGAGGCAGCCATGAAGCTTGGTGATGCGATTTACCAACAAAGCCAAAATGCTCAAGAGGCTCAATCTCCTCAGGATGATTCAAATGGGGCTAGGACCGAAGATGTCGTCGATGCCGAATTTGATGATTTGGAGGAAGATACAAAGAAATAGTTTCGCGTTATCGGATGGACCAGATTCAAACAGAATTTCTAGTAATCGTTGATGAATAAGCAAGATTATTATGATGTTCTCGGTGTTTCCCGAGGGGCTACAGGTGCCGAGATCAAAAAAGCGTATCGCCAAAAGGCCAAGCAGCTTCATCCTGACCAAAATAAAGATAAGCAGACAGCTGAAACGGGTTTTAAAGCAATCAATGAGGCCTATGAAGTCCTTAAAGATCCGCAAAAAAAAGAAATGTATGATCGCTTCGGTCATGAAGCCTTTAAAGCTGGCAACGGGGGTGGACAAGGATTTACGAATCAGGGCTCATTTTCAGATATATTTAGCGATTTTTTCAGCAACGATGCTTTCAGAGATTTTGTAGATCCTTCGGGGAGGTCCGGGCGCAATTATCGCGGGGCCGACCTTCAGCACCGAGTAACCCTTACCCTGGAGGAAGCCTATCAGGGTTTGCGAAAGCAGATTAACCTCGCAACAATGGTGCTATGTACCTCATGCCAAGGTTCAGGTGCTGAAAAAGGATCAGAACCCATCACTTGTCCAAGTTGTGGTGGATCCGGAAAAACTTATGTCACCCGAAGTTTTTTTCGTATGGAGTCAACCTGCAGTACCTGTAGAGGACAGGGTAAAATCATAAAAAATCCTTGTTCAACTTGTCGTGGTAATGGCCGCATGAGAAAAAACAAAACTATTGAAGTGGAAATTCCGGCTGGTATTGATACTGGGCAACGGATTCGTTTGGCCGGTCGCGGGGAAGAGGGAACGGTTCAAGGTCAAGCTGGAGATCTCTATATTACCATTGATGTCAAAGACCACAATGTTTTTGAACGGGATGGCAATAACCTCTATTGTACCATTCATATCTCAATGGTTGATGCGGCTCTCGGAGGTGAGGTTACTATCCCAACTATTGATGGCGGCAAAACCAAAATCAAAGTCCCACCAGAAAGCCAGACGGGCAAGCGAATGCGATTACCCGGTAAAGGGATGCCCAATGTTCGCTCGAAAAATCAAAAGGGCGATCTTTACATTGATCTTTTTGTCGAAACTCCAGTTCGCTTGAACTCCAAGCAAAAGGATTTGTTAACCCAATTTGCAAAACTCAGTGGTAATAAAAACCGCGTTGACAAAGGTATCTTTGGCAATTTTTTCTGGAATGACTAAATCCCTCCTATTTTCTTTACAATTAATTTGGTGCCATGATTGTTATCACTGAGTTCATGAATGAACGTGTGATCCAGGAGCAGTTAGGGCAATTTCCTGTGGTCTATAATCCTGAATTATTTAACCAAGTAGATTCTCTAAAAGACCATATGAGTTCAGCACAAGCACTCATTGTACGAAATAAAACCCAAGTTAATAAGGAATTAATCACCACCGGTTCACAACTGAAGTGTATCGGTCGATTAGGTGTCGGACTTGATAATATAGATTTGAATGCCTGTACCGAACGGAATATCTCTGTGTTTCCGGCCACAGGAGCCAACAATATCAGTGTTGCTGAATATGTCATTGGCACCGCAATGGTACTCATGCGTAATGCTTATCTATCAAGCGCGAGTACTATTCACGGGGACTGGAATCGCACTGAACATATCGGGTCAGAGATCAACGGCAAGACACTTGGAATAATTGGACTTGGTGAAATCGGCCAACTGGTTGCTGAATACGCATGTGGATTAGGTATGAAAGTCCAGGCCTACGATCCTTATCTCAAGAGTGAACATCCAGTGTGGCAAAAAATTAAGCCCGTTGACTTATCTGAGTTGAGCAAGACTTCAAACATAATCAGCTTGCATGTACCACTTGTTGAAGCGACCCGAAACCTGATTAATCGCGATTTCCTTTCTATGTGTAAACGAGGAGCGATCATCATTAACACTTCTAGGGGTGGTATTCTTGACGAAGAGGCCCTGGTTCATTTTTTACAGTTGGGGCATATCGGAGGGGCCGCACTTGACGTTTTTGCAACTGAACCCTTATCATGTGCTGAGGGGCAAAAATATTCTGGCTTGAATAACCTAATATTAACCCCACATATCGCTGGCGTAACAATTGAATCAAATTACCGTGTAAGCAAGAAAATTGCTGAACTCGTTGCCGATTGTTTGAAATAGCAGTTTTATCTTTTGTGAGTTTAAGGGGTTAATAATTTATGGTATCACCAACCGATGAGACGATCGTCAATAGTTTCATTTCCAATCAGGTTGAATTTATTACCTCAGTACCCTGCAAGCAACTTGCCGGCGTGATTGAACTTATTGACCAATCCGAACAAATTAACCATGTTCCAAGCAATAAGGAAGACGAGGGAATGGGCCTTTGTGCCGGGTCGTATTTGGGAGGTAAGCGAGCAGCTATTTTTATGCAAAACACGGCCTTAGGCGTTGCCATCAACTCTTTAGCAACTTTAATTCAGTTTTATCACATGCCCTTACCTATGCTCATCAGTTATCGCGGTGAGGTGGGTGAGAAAGTTGCTTGCCAAGTTGAAATGGCTGTTCATACCAAACCTCTTTTGGAGCAACTCAACATCCCTTATTATCACTTATCTCATGCCAGCAAAGCAGGTCAAATTGATGGGATAATCAGGCATTGCTTTATGGCTAATAAACCAGTAGCTATTTTAACCGACGCTTACTTTTGGGATTCCGCATCATGATCCGTTATGAATTACTAAAACTCCTAAAGCCCCACCTGAAGAACCAAGCTATCGTTTGTAATATTGGTGCACCTTCACAAGAACTCTATGATTTGATGGATCAACCGTCTAACTTTTATATGCTTGGTACGATGGGATTGTGTTCATCGATTGGCCTTGGTCTTGCTTTAGTACAATCAAAAAAAGTGATTGCCATTGATGGCGATGGTTCGGTTCTAACCAACCTAGCAACCCTATCCACAATTGCACACCATCCAGCAGATAACTTTATTTTGTTAGTCGTTGATAACGGTAGTTACGGGTCAACAGGTGACCAGCCAACTTATGCCGGAATGAAGACATCTCTTGCCCAGGTAGCGCGAGCTTGTGGGTGTGAAAATGTCCAAGAATGTGATGCCGAAGATACTCCGGCTGTTCTGGCCAAATCCCTTAAGGAGAATAAGCTGACTATCATTATTAGCAAATGCCAACCGGGTAATGTCAATGTTCCAGTGATTGACTTAGACCCAGTGGTCATTGCTCATCGCTTCAGCCAATCCCTTCTAAACTAACTATCTCAGTTAATTCATATGATGGCTCGGTGTGTTGACATTGAGCCACTCAATTGAATCGATAACTTTGAAAATCGGTTTTTTGGTAGAAGTGTGAAGATTATTTTATTGTAGCTATTCCGAGTTGATTACCTTCAAAACTAACAGTCATTCTGTCAGGTTGATTGACGCTCAATAGCTAAACACCCCAGAAAGTTGTTACTTTAATTCAGAAATTGGTCTGGTCCGCTGCAACGAGCAACAGAATATTCTGTGTGATTTGTCTTGCTAAACTACCTTAAGGCATTATATTAAGGCCTGATGAAAGGCTAGAAGCTATGCCCCAGAACATAGATGAGAGAAAAATGTAATCGTCTCAATCAACCAGCTACGGGTTCAACTGACAATTCTATCTTGGCAGGAGTTGACTAGTGCTTGATCATTTGTTTCCTGAGTGGGTTCAACCTGTGGTGATTCCGCCAACGACCAAGGAACGTTACCTTTCTTTTTATCAGGCTCTCAATCTACGTCGGCTAACTGAAGTGACCGGTGATTGGCATTATTGCCATTTCTTCTATTGTACCGCGGACCGACCACCGGTTCCAGTCGTTCTGGCAGGTGAGGGGATGGCGGTCAACACCAACCCGTCCCTTGGGACTCTTGGCATACGGAACATGGCCGATGAGCTGGTTGAAAAGAAAATTATCTTACCCACCAACAACCCCGTTTGGACCGCCAACCATTTCCGTGCTATCGCCGATTTAGCCTTGCGAGAGATTGGTTTTCCCTATCAACGTTGGATCATTACAGTCAATGAAGTGAACCAATGGCTTGATACTAAGAAACAGGTGGATGAGCTTGTGGCAAATTACCTGGCACCCCTAAGACAGCAGAAAAAAGGAAGAGATCGAGCGGTTTATGTAGAATGGCTCCAGACAATACGATTCCAATGACCTCTATTCCTCTCACTGAGAGTCAGCGGCGGCACCAGAAGGTCATGTACCATGTTGTCATGGCTATGCAAGACACTCCATATATTCTTAAAGAGGGTACAGCCCTGTTGCTGACTCGTGGTTTACCCAGACATTCCCTTGACCTTGATTTCGATTCCGGCAAGAAGGTTAACATTGGGAAGCGCATCCAGCACGCCATGGCTTCTTCCGGTGCAGAAATCCTAAACCTGACCCTCGCTAAGAATACTGACACTGTTCAGCGGTTCAAGGTCCACTATCGGGATAATTCGGCTGGAATAACGAATATGCTGAAAATTGAATCTAGTTTTCGTACAAACCCACCTGACGATTTGGTTGAAATAGTTAATGGAATCCGAACCTATACAATTCAAGCCATGATTGAGCAAAAAATTGCTGCCGTAGAAAACCGAACATAAGCTCGTGGTCTATATGATCTGGACTATTTGGCGAGTGCGTATGGAGACCATTTTACCCAAAGCCAGATTCAGAAAATGAATGCTCTTGTGGTCAATGCCGATAGCCTTGCCAAACACTACGAAGTTGCTTTCAAAGATGACCGAATTCTGGCTGAGTATGTGCAGGCTGATGAGCTTGTACTGAAACTTCAGGAAAGTATTGCTGCCCTGCATGAGATGTCGACAGCAAATGCTGACAATGTTCCTACTGCTCATCAAGAAGCTAGCAGGAAAGAGAGCCTGATAAAAGAAGACAAAAAGAAAATCACACCTGGAACTCCTCGCCCAAAGTTAGGGATGTGATGTTAATCCTCTCACTAGAAAAGGCTTCAGCCGTAATATTTTTGGCGGTTCCAATCGCTGGACTGAGATTGTCGAAGTGAATGTTTTCATTTCGGCGATGCCTTACAAACTTGGTGATTGTCTTAGGTAGCCGTCGGAATGATGATGCTTGATTCTCTTTGTCAAATAGTCATTTTAATATGATAAGATATTTACAAACATCAGTTGGTCATTAAAGTGAACAACAAAAGTAAAACAAACATAAACAATCCCTTTCAACCGGGTTTTGGGGCACCGCCACCGATCTTGGCAGGTCGGGATATGCTTAAAAATAATTTTCGTGACCGGCTGAGCGGGATTAAGAATGGCGTATGTAATCCAACCGCCATAGTGTTAACAGGACCACGGGGATGTGGCAAGACCGTTCTCCTTGAATGGCTTGAAGGCGAAGCTGAAAAGCGAAAGTTGACAGTAATCAATGTGGCTAGGGAAAACTTTTCTAGCATTGGCAATTTACTTCAATCCCTTTACAAGCAAATGTCATGGGCGGACCGGGCAAAGGCAATATTTTTTAAGCCACTCAAAGGACGAGTTGGCAATCCTGAGTTAAGCGCAGAACTCCAAGCAGATATTAGATACTATCAAACTAGCGATCATCCTAGCGGCCATTTCTTTAGGGAATTATTGCAAAAGATTAGCCGCAAGAAACCTGTTATCCTGATTGACGAGGCCCATAACATGCCACCCGAAGTTGGTAGTATCTTTTACGATGCATACCAGACAGTTAGTCAACATCACCCCATTATGCTAGTGATTGCCGGCACACCGGATCTAAAAACTGTTCTCGCTCGTTCGCATGCCACTTTCACTGAGCGAGCCAATTTTGAACGAATAGGACGATTACCAAGGGATGAGTCAAACCGTGCCCTTTCTACACCATTCAAGAACAAGAATCGGCCATTGCAGTCCGATGTCATGGAGAAGGTGCTTGATGAAGCCCAAGACTATCCCTACTTTCTCCAGCTCTGGGGTCAAGCACTCTGGAATGTCATGGACATGTATCATACTTGCACTGACACTAGGCTCATGCTTGCGAAAGCACGCGAATTAACCCGCCAGGACCACCTTGAATTGTATTCCTACCGGTTACAAGAAATGCGCAACAATAACCTACTGGTACCTATCGCAGAAATGGCATGGCGGGTGGGTCCAGATAGGCAACCCACCCGTTACGATTTTGAACTGACTGTCCGGCATCTGTCCCATGACACCCCCGAACAAGGTGGCATGGACCAGAGCAGGGCTGAGCAGAAACTGCTCCACACTGGTTTTATCTGGGAACCCAAATTTGGCAATTGGGAATTCGGCATTCCCTCCCTAGCATCGTATATCCGGAAGGATGCCGTCAGGCATCTGCTTGCATCCCTGCAAGGAGATGGCAACGTACATGCCCTCAAGAAACTGGCCGACTGTTTTGGTCCACCAACGAACCAGCCTATGGTCATCAGCACCGATAAACTTAAGATAGTCCTAGATCAGAATCATCATATTGCGGATGCCAAGCTGAAACAATTCAGGTCAATGAAAGTTCTTGTGGCGGACGCTGTGCCTGACCATGTTCGCCTGATGGCCCCCAATCTGGTTCAAGCGATTGTGGCGGAAGCTAGCAAACAGAAGCTTCTCTAAGCGAACAGGCAAACCAGAAGCTGAGGAAAAGAAGGATGCGAAAGGCAGGAAGAATCCCTAGAACCACAATTGAGGCAAACTGCTCTGTCAGGCTTTGCCCTAGTCAATACTCTTCCTGTAGTCGTGTCAAATCCCTAGCCAATCAAAACATTGATTATCAAATAATTGCAGGAATCACTATCAATTCCATATGAATCTCCATCTTTTTCCGATTACCCGCAATCTAAAGAGGGCCTAGTTCGTCCCCAGAGGTGCCGATGGTCGGGCCATGAGAATCACCCAACTATCATCTTGATTGACGCTCAAAACACTCTTGCATTTCAGCAAAAGTTATTCTAAAGTTAAGTTATGATAAGATAGCTCAATGTGAGGAGATACAAATGAGAATCGTTGCAATCACCTTAATTGCCATTTCAGCAGCTGTCGTTGCATCCGTTGCGTCGGCAGTAGACATAGCAAAGGCCGAGATCATTAGCCCCGATGGCACGGCCATTGGTAATGCCACTTTTGAGCAAACTCCAACTGGTGTACTCATATCAGTAGATGTGACTGGATTGTCTCCGGGCGGACACGGAATTCACCTCCATAGTGTCGGCTCCTGTACGCCTGATTTCAAAACTGCTTCGGGCCATATCAACCCAGATATGGTTATGCATGGTCTACGCAATCCCGATGGGCCCGACAACGGCGATTTGCCCAACCTGTACGCTGCAGTTGATGGTACCGCTCAAGCCGAGTTCTTCACAACACGCGTTTCGATATCCAGTGGAGACGTGCCTGCACTACTTGATGAGGACGGCTCGTCTATCATAATCCACGAAAATCCAGACGATCACATGACTCAACCCATCGGCGGAGCCGGGGGACGTATCGGTTGCGGTATTATCTCAAACATGTAGCCCAACCAATTGCGGAGCGAATCTGAAACCAGCTGAATCCAAGTTGGTTCAGCTCCCTATTTTTGTGTCAATTGAGACTAAAACCGTTAGCCCATCTTTAACATTAAGTGGTCAAAAGCCAATAGAAACGGGGGTGTAAAAATCCAAGGGGCACTACGAAGTTGCACTTCCGGCACTTGAGCACCTCAATCATGTTCTGAATGTCGCGCGGGTTTTATCCCGCCTTGTACCGCATCAATTCCCGGTCAAACCACTGACTTTGCGTACATTCCTTGGCGGTGGTGATCGTCCCATGTCCTGATCGATCTTGGTTAGGATAGCTTCAGGTGTTGCTGTCTTGCGAACATGGAGGGTTGTGTTATCCGAACAGGCACAAACGTGTCGTTGTCAGCGGCAAGGTCATTGGCTTGACCGATTGACCATGTCGTTGGTTCTCGACCAGTTGATGGGTGATCCGATGTGAATCGTTTTTGGTGGTTCCTATTTT
>MPNP01000056.1 GCA_002239085.1 Rhodobacteraceae bacterium bin131
TTGTATTCGTTCGCTGAAAGTCGCATGGGAACGAGTGAGAACCATCTCCAGATCAGGGGTTCCCGCAATCACCAATAAAATTGGATGATTCCGGGCCGTGTGTTGAGCCGCATCATAAAACACTTTACTCACTTCAGAAGGCATATCATGTGCCTCATCAATGAGGATGACAAAGCCCTTCTTGTTAATACTCCTTAATAACTTTTCAAGAAACAGGCTCACCTGAATATCCGTTTGTGAAGCACGCTTGTAACCCGCATTCAATGACACAAGGTTCAAGATGGGTTCCTTTATCTCCCCACCGACCGTAAACTCGCTAGATTGTTTGCCTTTCTGGGCATGGCTATACAATTTTTGTAGCAGTGAATCGATGCTTCCAAAAGCCTGTTTGTCGAGAATGATGACAGGCAATTTTAATGCTTTTGCTTCCTGCTCTATCCAGGCAAGCAAGGCAGTTTTGCCACATCCACGCGGCCCCATAAGTGCAATTGGGGTTGTTCGACAGTCTTGTTGGGTAACGTCAATTAACCGTTCCCTTAAATTGTTTTGAAGCTTATTACGCCCAGCTAATAGCGGTGGCATCTCTCCATAGCCAGGCTTAAAGGGATTGCGTTTTTGCGGTAAAGTCAAAATTACCCCTGTTGTAGAATTTTTCTATCACTCATTATCTAAGCACGAAAAGGGGTCAAGTCAATTACAATTCGGTAATTTAAACCTCATAGATAGCCGATGTGCATGTGAATCGTTAAAATATTTCGTTAACTTTGGTGTCTTTAGAAACTAAGTAACTACTCAGGTAGTCTAAATACACCTTGCCTATTTGTTGTCCAGATTCCAGTTGACAATTTGGTAGCATCCCTTTAATTCTGTTACCAATCGGCAAATCAATGTCGGGCAGTATAATTTTCAGATATTATGACACGTCTCTCCAACGCCGCTTTGCGGTCTACAGTTTCCAAGCTATAGGAACGCGTTAATGACCTGACTGAAAAGTACAACCAGTTATAAGCCGAGTACGACCAGTTATCAATTGAGAATGCTTTATTAAAGGAACGCCTCACGGTGTATGAGCATTGTCTCAACACGACCAGCCGTAACAGCAGCAAACCGCCTTCAAGCGATGGTTTGTCCAATCCCCAGGCCGCGGTCAAGCCTCCTAAAGGTGGCCGCCCATCAGGTGGTCAAGCTGGTCATCAGGGGCACACTTTATGCCGGTCGCCCAATGTTGACCATATTCTAGATCATCGCCCGGCATCTTATGGGCGTTGTGGTGGCTCTTTGGCCGCTGACTAAAAGGCGATGGTGGCGCAGGTCCGCCACGTCCAAGATTGACCGGTCAGACAATCCCTTGTGATGACCGACCATCGCGTCTGGACTTATCACTGTGCACATTGTGGGGCTCTGACCACCGGCGACTTCCCCGATGAAGTCAAAGCACCGGTTCAGTATGGTCCTCGTCTGCAAAGACTGGTGGGGTATCTTGGGGTTGAACAACTTCTTCCTCTGCGTCGCATTGGTCAGGTTGTCTACACCTTGACCGATGCCCGGCTTTCCGATGAAACAATTTATCGCATGATACAATCGTCGACCCAACACTTCCAACCAGTTCATTCTCATTGGGGTGAACTTGTGAAGCATGCGCCGGTCACGCATGTTGATGAAACCGGTATGCGGGTCAAGGGTTCGCTCAAATGGTTTCATGTTGGTACTACCGCCGCCAACTGCTCTTTCTGGCTGGAGACAAGCCGTGGTGATGTCAGGACTGAGGCCACTGGCATTGCGGTGCATGATCATTGGCCCTCGTACCAATCGAACATATCCCAAGACCAACATGAATTGTTTGGCTCATCTGGTGCGTGAATGTACGGGTATGGCGGAGATGGGGGAAGAATGGGCCGGTAAGATGGTCGCTCTTTTCTATGACATCATGGCGGTGGACCAACAGGGTTGTTCTCCATCGTCCACGGCCATTGTGGTGATGAAAGCCCGTTTTGACCGCCCTCTACAGGAGGGTCTCAACGACCATAACCAACTTGACCCCTTGCCCCAACAAGGTCGGAGACGACCACGATGTTGACCTGATCATAACTTGACCCGCCGTTGATGAGACCATCGTGCGGGAACTCTCATGTGTCTCCATAACCCGCTTGTTGATACCACGAACAATGTGGCCGAAAGGAATATACGCCCGTTGAAGCTTAAGCAGAAGATTTCGGGGAGTTTTCGAACCGAAGACGGTGCAAGGGACTTTGCGATTTAACGAAGTTTGCTTGAGACTGCCCGCAAAAGGATGGAATGCACTTGACACCCTGGGAACAGAGGCGGCTGACTTGACCACACGGCTTACACCCGTGAAACCAGTTCCCGATACTTAACATACCATTGCGCTAAAATATCCTTGTTCAGCAGATGATACTTTACTAATCTGCCACTGATACTACCTGAGTAGTTACCTCAATTCAACTTACCCTGTTAAATTGATTGTCACTACAAACCCTTGTTGCAAATCGGTTAGAAAAATTAAAAAAGTGTTGTTAGGTTTCACGGGAAGTCATATAATGGTTGAGAATAATTCATTTAACCATAACAATTAACTAACCCCAACCCATTATCCAATGGATATTATTAATCATGCTTGAACCTGCCCCCCAGAGAAATGTGTATGCACTTCCACCAGGATGTAATTTTGCACGCGAATTGGTGGAAGGGATAATGAATCGACAGGAATCAAACAACCCAATTGATCTGGTCAAAACAGAACTATTCCTCAGTACTGGAAAATTACGGGAAGACGTAAGAAAGGAATTCATTAGCCGGAATAATTTACTTTTACCGCAATTTAAACTCATTAATGAACTCTGTTTTGATCTAAGATTTCCGAGCATTCCTCTCCCTAATTCATCACTGCAAAGGCGGCTTGAACTCATGAAGGCTGTCAAGCAATTATTGGATAATGATAAGCGGTTTGCCTCGCAATTGGCTCATTATGATCTAGCACAAAGCCTTGAGGCCCTTCTGCAAGAGTTACACCAAGAAAATATTGATCCGCAAAACATAAAAGACCTGGACCTGACTGAAACTTCTGAACACTGGCAAAAAAGTTTAAAATTCATCGAAATTATAACTGCTTTCTGGCAACCTGAAGCGTTTCCTGTGAAAGAAACTCGCCAAAACCTAGTTATAGACGCTCTCATCGCTTCTTGGGAAGCAAGCCCACCTAAACATACAATTATCATTGCCGGATCAACTGGTTCAGTTGGTTCAACGCAAAAGTTAATGACAGCTGTGGCCAAGTTACCTCAGGGAATTCTTGTCTTACCTAGCTTTGACACCCACTTTGACCCCGAGACGTGGCAACAGTTAGATGGTCCATTCCCTCTCGCTGATCACCCACAATTTCGGAATTACAAACTGACCAAGACAATCCAGATTAGGCCAGAGACAATTCCCCTTTGGACCCCAGATCCAAAGCATTTGAAGTACCGAAACGAATTGATTTCACTCGCTTTAATTCCGGCCCCAGTGACGAACCAATGGATGAAAAAAATTCCGCATCTCAAGGGGATTGGAAGCGCAACTGAAGGGATCACTTTGTTGGAAGCACTTTCACCTCGAAAAGAGGCTCTGGCAATTGCGTTAACACTCCGACTGTCTTTAGAGAAAAATCAATCTGCAACTCTTGTAACAGCGGATGAATCACTTGTTAAACAGGTCAAACTTGCTCTTCGTAAATGGCACATTGTTCCAAATGACACACGCCAAGGAATTCGGCTCTTTCAAACAATTGAAGGTCGATTCCTCGTTATGTTAGCCAAGTTAATTGGAAATAATACTTCGGCTGAGGAACTCATCGCCCTGCTCAAACATCCTTTAACAAGTTCCGTTGAAGGTCGAAAATCCCACCTGAAGTTGCTCAATGACATGGAATTTGACATTCGCTCTCGGGGGGTCGAATTCAATCCGATAAAGCAAATTAAAAGCTGGGCAGTCAATCATTCAGATCCAGCAAAAAAATGGCACTTATGGTTCCAGAATCTCTTTCATGAGTTAGCCTCAATGGGACCTTTTCCTTTGGAGAAAATGGTAAAAGCCCATTGTACCATTGCTGAAAAATTTATGGCTGGTCATGAAGGTGTACCAAGTCATAATCTTTTTCGTGAAAATAACCTAGCGAGTGTTGCCGTACATAACCTTCTGCAAGACTTAATCAAATGCTCAGATCAGCAGAATCCCATTACTCCCGAAGAATATACAGACCTATTTGTTAATCTATGTTCGGAAGCACGAACTCGACAAGAAGGATGTACTCATCCCTCCTTGATGATCATGTCCACAGAGGATGCTCGCATGCATACGGCCGACCTCGTGATTGCCGGCGGGCTAAATGAAGGGATTTGGCCAACATCTTCCGAACAAGATCCCTGGCTCAATAGAAAATTGCGCCTGCAGCTCGGATTAAATGTACCTGAACAGAAAATTGGATTGGCTGGGCATGATTTTCAACATGTCGTTTGCCTATCAAATGTTATTTTGAGTCGCAGTATTCGTGATGCGGATAACCCGACTACTCCTTCACGATGGCTCAGTCGTATTATTAGTTTGCTCCAAGGAGCTGGTCAACAAGGAGAAGATGCTCTAAGGCTTATGAAACAGCGCGGAGAAGTACTCTTAGAGCAATCAATTAACTATGAGAAAACAGAAGATGCCATCCCCTACAAAAGACCATGTCCCTGTCCACCGTGTATCGTTCGACCCAAAAAACTATCGGTCACGCAAATACGAACATTAATCACCGACCCTTATGCCATCTACGCTCGGGAAGTTCTCCGTTTACGTCCCATTAGCCGTTTGCGATTAGAACATAGCTCTTTGCTTAAGGGCATACTTTTCCATGAAATTATGGAGGAAATTGTTAAATCGGAAGCGTCTCAAAACAATGAACCAACGCTTGACCAACTTCTCAACATTGCCCAGAAGATTCTTGAAGATTCCGGTGCACAGCCATTTGTAGAAGCCATTTGGGTTGCTCATATTCGTGATAATGCCAAGCAAATCATTGACACTCTCAGCCGTATCAAAAGAAATTCAACCCCACAAATGATTGAACAATATGGCGAATACCATTTTACCGAATTGGATTTCAAACTGAAGGCCAAAACGGACCGTATTGATCAAGATAACGAGAATCCAAATCACTGGCATTTGTTTGACTACAAGTCAGGAAATCTTCCCTCCAAAAGCGATATTGAGAACTTTGAAAAGCAGATGCCTTTACAAACAATCATGGCCGAACAAGGAGCTTTTAGTAAACAGACTGTGCAATCAGTGGTTGCGACGAATTACATTAGCATCGGCAAAATAATTGAAATGAAACCCATCGAAAGATACGAGGAGGGTCTTGATCTTTTTCTGGCCGATTGGGATAAATTTCAGAAACTTATTGGACATTATACTGATGAAGAATTCGGCTATATTTCACGCCGATTGAGTGGCGAAGGCATGCTTTCTCACGATTATGACCACCTCGCACGATATGGCGAGTGGTTAGATAGTGACCCACCCAATGTTGAAGAGGTGGTCGATGAATAGCTCTCGCTTTGACCCTGCGACTATTCCCCAAATCAGTGCTGCCAATCCTGAACGAACTTCGTGGGTATCCGCGAATGCCGGTTCAGGTAAAACGCGTGTTCTCACACATCGGGTTGCCCGGTTGCTATTGCGTGGTACCCAACCCCAGCAAATTTTGTGTTTAACCTTCACTAAATCAGCTGCCAATAACATGGTCATGCGACTCATAGAGATACTCGGCAGCTGGTCTATGCTCCCTGATTCAGAATTAACCGAGAAACTTTTGGATTTAGGTGAGGATGGCAAGCATCTAACCCAAGAGCGATTGAATTTAGCCCGTACCTTATTTGCTAAAGCACTGGAAACACCTGGCGGAATGAAAATCCAAACAATCCATTCCTTTGCAACGCGATTGCTACGAAACTTTCCCCTGGAAGCCGATATATCACCTCAATTTACGGTGATTGACGACCGAAAATGTGCCGAAATATATTTTGAAATTCTGAATACTCTCGCCACCGAACAAGAATCGCTCATTGGTGAAGTCGGTACTTATGCCAGTTTTGACCAAATTCTAAAATTTTGTGAAAGCATTGCGTTTCATCGAGAACTCATACCGTCTGAAGTCGACCAAGCGCGTATTTGGAATGAATTTTCAGTTCCCGAGGAATGGAACGATGAAATGTACAAGAATCTCTTTCGCAAAGATGATTTATTAGCTCTCAATCAAGTCATTGAGGTTTTAAAATATGGTTCGACCATTGAAAGAAGAGCCTATGAGAAACTCAAAAGAATTGATTTTTTGGGGCCTTCGGTGGAAATGGCTCAAATCATTGAAGGGATTTTTTTATACGGTTACAGTGCCAAAGATCCCTTTAAGAGAAAGCCAAGTATATTCACAAAGAGTACCCTGGCATCTATTGCCGAGGATTTAGGTCATAAATTAGTCGCTTATGGCGAGGTGGTTGAGGACTACAATTTTAATCAGCGAAACTACCTAGGTGCCAAAAAAACCCTCACGTTTCATAGGTTTGCTCAAGCCTTTCTGAATAAGTATCAAGAAATAAAATCCCACAATGCTTGGCTTGATTACGACGACCTTCTCCGCAAAGCTTCGGAAATTCTGTCTGACCCAGAAATTGCACCTTGGATTTTATTCCGCCTTGACGAAAATATAGACCATATTTTGGTCGATGAAGCTCAGGATATCAGTCCAATGCAATGGGATATTGTTGCGAGAATAGCTGAAGAGTTCTCAGCTGGACATGGGCAGAAAGACAATATCAAACGAACGGTCTTCGCCGTCGGTGATGAAAAACAATCAATCTACGGGTTTCAGAAAGCTGAACCTGAACGTTTTCAAATAATGCGTGACCACTTTAAAAATCAATTTGAAGATTTTAATGAACAGGAACTTGCCTATTCCTTCAGGTCTTCTCAAGCCATTCTTGATGTTGTTGATAAAGTTATTTCCATTTGTAAAGAAGGTTTACCCAAATCACCTATCAAACACATTGCCTTCAAGTCTAATCTTCCAGGCCGCGTTGACCTCTGGCCAAGGATTCCACGACCGAAAAAGAAGCAATTAATCCCTTGGGAATCTCGGGACTATTTAACCCAGAATATTCGTGCGGAAATTGCATTAGCCCGAAATATTGTTCAACAAATTAAGTATATGCTTGACCACGAATTTATACCCGTTGATGGGGGTTCAAGTCACCGTCGTGTTGAACCCAAGGACATCCTTATCCTTGTTCCCCGGCGCTCAACAGTATACCATACCATTCTTGCTGAACTTCAAACAGAACAGTTGCCGATTGCAGGTACTGATCGAATGAACTTAATTGAAGACTTGGCGGTACAAGACCTTTTGGCCCTGTTAGGATTTCTGTCGGTTCCAAAGGATAGTTTGTCCCTCGCATCACTACTGAAGTCACCCCTATTTGGTTTTAATGAACAAGACATCTTTGCTCTCATGTATCACGCGCAATTCATGCATGGCCACACACAGAGTCTTTGGGAAGTATTACTCACCAAGTCCAATGACAAAGATAAATACCGTAGAGCGACCCAATTACTATCTGAACTAATGGTCAAAGCCAATTCTGAAACACCTTATGCAATCATGGAAGAGGTGTTAACAGTGCACAGTGGGCGAAAGTTATTTAAATCCCGTTTGGGTGAGCGCTGTGTTGAAGCAATTGATGCCCTCTTATATCAGGCTTTGGAATTTGAAAAAACCGAAGTGATTTCATTAACCAACTTCCTTGAATGGCTTAACGCCGAAAAAGTTGCATTTAAGCGACAATTAAGTCAGGATATCAACGAGATTCGAGTTATGACAATCCATGGTGCAAAAGGACTTGAGTCGCCCATCGTGATTCTCCCAGATACTGATAAACGCAACCTAACACCGATTGATCAAATTCTCATTGCACAAGACGGGTTTCCAATTTGGAAAACACTAGCAACTTATCCTTCACAACGCCAAATAGAAATCATTAATAACATTGAAGCTAAAGAACTTGAGGAACGCAATCGGTTACTTTATGTGGCGCTAACGCGGTCTGAATCATGGTTAATTGTCTGTGGTATTGGTCGGGAACAGAATAACAGTGACGCAAATCCGTCATGGTACACCACAATCAACAATGCTTTTAGCCAAATTGAGGGTGTTGAACAGGTTGAATCTAACTGGGATGAAGAAAATAATCATTTTATTTCAAGGTATTCGGTTCACCAATGGCCTGAAATGACTGAATCAGGTCAGAAGCAAGAAAAAGCTGTTATGCCAATCCTTCCGCAATGGATGGAAACACCAGTAGAACCTGAAAGTTTTACACAACTGACTCTCTCTCCTTCAAATCTTGGCGGAGCAAAAGTGATTGCGTCGGACTCAATAATTGACCAAGACGATGATCAGGCGACTGAAAGAGGTTCTGCAATACACTTACTGTTAGAGCACTTGCCGCAACACCCTCCACACAATAGATTAAAAGTAGCAGAAAGTATCCTTCAGCTTCAATTTCCCGAACTGTCATCCTCTCACGACCAATGGAAACAAGAGGTTTTAGATATTCTTGATAGGCCCGAACTTAAATTCCTTTTTTTACCTTCTAGTTTGACTGAAGTAGCGATAGCGGCGGAAATTAAGGAGTTGGGACCAAAAACAATTTATGGTTTTATCGACCGACTTATCTTTGAAGAAGACTCGATTATGATCGTTGATTATAAATCCAACCAGGTGGTACCCAAAACCGTTCAGGAAGTACCCGAAGGCTTATTGAGGCAAATGGAAGCCTATCGTAGAGGTTTAATGAAAATTTATCCTAACACCCCTATCAAAACGGCAATTCTTTGGACTAAATCTGGAGAGTTGATGACCTTGCCGAAAGAATTGACCTTGCAGGCGTTTCAACGCATAGATAGGGTTGAAGATAATCCGGTCATCCATTAGATTTTTAACTCGTCATAAAATTAGGAGAGCTCTATGAGTATCATTACTGTCACCGATCAAACCTTTGAACAAGATGTCATCAAGTCAAAGACCCCCGTGGTTGTTGATTTTTGGGCTTCCTGGTGTGGCCCTTGCCGGCAAATCGCTCCTGTCCTCGAGAATCTTGATAAAGAGTATAATGGTACGATTACCATTGCCAAAGTTGATGTTGATGCTAATCAATCAATTGCCGCTCAACTTGGTGTCAGGGGTATTCCGGCTCTTTTTATCTATGATAAGGGAGAGGTTAAAGGAAATATGAGCGGGGCCTATCCTAAAGAGAAAATCAAAGGTTGGATCGAAAGTTCACTTAGAGGATAAAAAATTATGAAAGTTATATTTTGAAATAAAAATTTAGCACATAATAACTTTTTTACTTCTATACACTCAATATATAGATTCATTAGAGGAAATGAGTGAAACAACAATCAGCGATATAGAAGTTTTAGAGATATTGCCTCCGACGGGAAAATTATTCCATTCTTTGAAGCCAATCGGTGGCATTATAAGTTATCTATTGGAATATCCATATTGCGAATGGCAATGGAATTAGGAGTCACTCAAGATACAAATTAGTATATGATGCAACTGTTGAATGAATCTTGTGTCAACTACAACAAGGAATTCAAACTGTATGGAATTGTTAACTTTGGAAAATTAAGTAGTTGAAAATGGTTTGTTTATATGTGCAGATCACCCTTCTTTTATCAGTTTGAAGAAACTTCTATCCTTTCATGAAACAGTCAACAATAGCATCGTTGAATTTATTTTTGGTAATATACAGCAATGAAAGTGTTTGGGTTTTATTGAAAAGAATTGTCTATGGAGCTTATCAGCGTGTTAAACCAAAGCATTTCCACCAATTTGATTATGGGGTTGCGTTTAGATTGAATTAAGAATTAAGATAAGGTCAGAAACAAAACTAAGTAACCTAATTGTTTATTTGTGTGAATATTGTTGATTAAGAAATTATCTTTTACCGAGTTGACCAAATGAATAATTTCGAAAATATAAATTTTGACCCAATATTAGAAAACTCAACCAATACAATTCATCCAGACAAGTTAGATTCTGAACCATTACCCTTCAAAATTCAAAGTTGTGATTACAAGAAATTTCTACTGGGGATTGAACCAAATTCCGTTGATTTGATTCTTACAGACCCTCCATACAATATCAGTCGGCAAACTGGATTTTCTAATGTTGGAAAAAATAGTGTTGCTCGATTTGCAGTATCAATGGACTTTGGTGAATGGGACCATAAACCTATCAAAATAAAATCATTTTCAAAATTATCGCACAAAGTACTGAGGCAGGGGGGAACAATAATTGTCTGGTATGATATTTGGAAATTAAGTTATTTGGCAGATGCAATGACAGATGCTGGGTTTAAAATGATACGACTGATTGTTTGGAATAAAACCAATCCTGTTCCGTTGAATAGCAAATCCTGTTATTTAAGCAATTCACGTGAAATGGCTGTGTTGGGCGTTAAAGGAGGCAAACCAACATTTAATGGCGAATATGACGATGGGAACTATCATTACCCCATACCAAGACACAACGGCAAGAAAATACACCCAACACAAAAACCTTTAAATCTATTCAATGATTTGGTCTTAAAACATTCCAATCCTGGTGATTGGGTTGTTGACCCCTTTTTAGGGTCAGGAACTACTGGGGTTGCGGCTGTAAGGAATAACAGATTGTTTATGGGTTGTGATATTGACAATTACTATCCCAACTGTAAATACAGGCCACATTAGGGAGGCAGATATGTTCTGTTTCAGGATTCGTGGCCGAAAGTGCAACTTAGTAGTGCCCCTTGAATTTTAATATCCCCGTTTTTATTGGCTTTTGAGCACTTAATGTTAAAGATGGGTTAAGGTAACAAAATTACAAAATAAGAGTGTTAATAATCGGTGTTTGGTTTGACTTGGTGTTTCTTTAAGGAATATTTGGGTCTGTGAAGTACAGACTATGTAACTTCTTGAGAAGCTCAATTTAATGGGAGGTAATAATTTTAGGAATATTATTTTGAAATTTTCTGGTTGAAATTAAATGGGTCGTACCAATAGCAACCAACACAAGAACCCATATACCTTCCGTTCCCGGCCCATTGACTTACGGAATATCCTAGTTGCTTAGCATCAAATCTCTTATTTGTTTCCCGGCAATTCTTACAGTGTTGTTTCTTAGCATTGTTTGCAGCTTTTGATAATGGTTGAAAATCTTCAATGGTAACTAATTCTGGATCGTTTAAACGGGGGTCATCTCTCCTACCGTCTTTATGGTCACATTCAGGTTTGCTAGTTCCTAAAACCTTACATCTTTGTTTATGTATCTGTTTTCTGATTTCTGTAGGTATTATCTTACCAATTGGATTCTTGCGTTTTCCGTTGAGCTTGACTGCAATTATCCTATTTCCTTGTTTAATCCTTTCAATATTGTATAGCTTGCCAAGTGAACTATCATCTCGGCACCAACTTCCCCCATTACCAAAACCAAGGCCATTAGCTTCTAATATTTTTATTGGAACAGATTTGGAATATCCTGATTCAGGATCTGGTTTGGCAAGTTTAAGGAATTTATTTATCCGAGAATTTTTAGTCATAATTTACTAGAATTTGCAATTCTTTCTACTGACTTATTTACATAGTAATTGTCAATATCATGGGGGCTTACCTGCGAACTCTACCCAAGATTCTCAAAGAACAGGAAAACCCAACCGGTATCGTTCGGTGAACGGAACCTAATATTGGCCTCCAATAGTCCAGCTTGAGCTCGCAAGAATGAATCCGACCGCCGCCGACAAGCTGCAGAAGAAACTGACACGGACAATCCAAGTGAGATGATGAGCCGTGGTCGGCAGAGGCAACACATCAAACTCACAAGCAATCCCGAGCGGTCCTTGATCAAGACAAACTCCGAGAGGATACCCGTTGGAATGGGTTGCTTGGGGTGATAGCCAATCTCCGGCACATCACAACCGCTGAGTTGTTGTCACGGCATCGGCGAGAAAAAGGGATATAGGCGATTTCCAAAAGTGGGCAATGCAGTACCAATATTTTTGGGGCTGCCCTATAGAATCGGTATTTCAAGCCTCAAAGTTTCAAAGTCAGGGAACGGATAACACAATGGAAGTATTGCCTGTACTCAGTTTACGGACATTGATTGGTGATTGGGCAATGGTGATTTCAAACACAGTCCAGTTGCCGAACCATGAAGAGAGTATAACGATTGTAACTCATTTGATGAAACTCCAGAGCAAGGCATTTAAATTGTTGGTTGTGCGTCTGAATTAGGTCGTTCCCATAATTGGCGCTGTCAAATATCACATTGAATAGGGCCTGAATCCAGATATAGTGGGGTGTAAAGAAAATTCTGTCCTTATTATACTCGTGACGTCCAATTTAACTGTTATCACGTAGTATTGTACCGGCAAGATAAAGTGACCCACACACAAGGATTCGTGAAGCTTGATTGTGCTTGGCAATAGATTCAACAGCTTCTAGGGCACTTGCGGATGAGCAGGAATTAAAGCCCACTTCACGCGCTACCATTGCGACGTTATTGGCTGACATTGATTCACTCTCACCAGGGATTTCGATCCCGTAGAGATGACTGGCAACTTTTCGCAGATACGTGAGATAACCCTTTGAATCTTTAGTTGTAAGCATTCCACAAATCAAATTATTCGTCCTCTTGGGCATTGCTTCCAATGTTCTAGCTAAAGCAATGCCAGCAGCAGGATTGTGGCCACCATCAAGCCAGACCTCGGCACCTTGAGCTGAATCAACCAATGGACCTTTCTTGAGTTTCTGCATTCGGCCTGGCCAAGACACATTAAGCATAGCGCCCTGAATAGCATCTGGTGTACTATCAAGTAACCGTAGTACTTGAATTGCAACCCCAGCATTAATCGTCTGATGAAACCCCGTCAGAGCGGGCTTGGGTAGTTCCAAAGATCCCTTGCTATCAGTATAAACTAAAGATTCATCAACTGATTCAATGAACCAGTCTCGATTTTGAATTAATAATGGCGAGCCCTTTTCCTTTGCAACTTTGGCTATGGTATTCATGGCGTCTGGTTCTTGCTCAGCGACAACACATGGTACGCTTGGTTTGATGATTCCGGCTTTTTCAAAAGCGATTTCACTGATTGTATTCCCTAAAAACTTTTCATGATCATAGGATATTGGGGTAATCACCGTCAGTTCCGGTTGCTTGACAACGTTCGTTGCATCTAATCGCCCGCCAAGCCCGACCTCTAGCAAAAGAAAATCAGCATC
This sequence comes from Rhodobacteraceae bacterium bin131, assembly GCA_002239085.1. Lineage (GTDB taxonomy): Bacteria > Pseudomonadota > Alphaproteobacteria > Rhodobacterales > Rhodobacteraceae > MPNP01. The sequence goes on from MPNP01000056.1 coordinate 13,357, forward strand.
AACCCTTGAGAAGGATAAAAATGCTGCGGCGGTGGTTATTTCGAATAGTGTGATTGGATGATCCAAATTGGTGGCTTCACATTCCAATAAAGCATCAACAAGAGCATCTTCATCAATCACATTTCCAGCGAGAGTAATGCGTTCATTAAAATGTGTTAAATGCGGTGAAATATACGAATGAACGCGATGCCGTTCTGCTTCTAAACCTGCACGAATCATCGCCAATGTAGACCCTTTCCCATTGGTACCAGCGATATGGACAGTTGGCGGAAGTTGTTGCTCCGGATGGTTGAGATCACCAAGCAAATGCTCAAGCCGATTTAATTTAAGATCTATACTTTTAGGGTAAAGCGACTTAAGTCGGTTCAGAACCGTTGAAGACGAAACGACTTCCATTTGCACCTCACAAAATAAACCGGACGATCAGCAATGTATTTGGCTTAAGCAACTTTTTTGCCTGCCCCACTACTGTGAGTGAGTTCTCCCCTGATGGCCGGGGGCATTTTCAACAGCATTCTCAGGATCACCATAAGTGTATCACGGATGTTTTTGCGGTGAACAACCATGTCAATCATTCCGTGTTCTAATAGATATTCTGAAGTTTGAAATCCCTCAGGAAGCTTTTCTTTGATTGTTTGCTCAATCACTCGAGGACCTGCAAAGCCAATGAGTGCTCGCGGTTCAGCAATATGAATATCACCGAGCATGGCATACGAAGCAGTTACACCCCCGGTAGTCGGATGAGTCAAAACGACAATATATGGAATCCCCTTTTCTTTGAGTTGTTTGACGCCGACAATTGTTCGGGGCATTTGCATCAGGCTGAGAATACCTTCTTGCATGCGGGCACCCCCTGCTGAAGTAAATATAATAAAGGGCGATTGCGTTTCTAAGCAACGTTCACACCCTTGTAAAATAGCATCACCAACATAAACACCCATTGATCCTGCCATAAATTCAAAGTTTTGCACCGCAACCACCACATCAATGTCACTTATCTTTCCTTCAGCAAGGGCAATAGCATCTTCTTCCTTGGTAGACTTCTGGGCTTTACGTAATCGTTCAGGGTAGCTTTGGGTATCTTTAAATCTAAGTGGGTCAGTCTGCGGGGGCTCAATTTTGATTGCCTGGAATACTTTTTCGTCAAACAGAGATTCGAACCTGAGTTGTGGGTTCATGAACATATGTGCGTCGCAATCTGGACAGACATTTAACGATCTGACCATCGTTCGATGATTGATCATTACCCCACATTCGGGACAAGTCGTCCAAAGATTTTCGGGAACGTCTTTGCGTTCAAGTATGGCCTTTAATTTTGGCCTAACATAGTTGGAAATCCAATTCATAGCGTCATATATATCGCAGTCAGTCAGAAATTCATAGATACGATTTTAATTCAATAAATGAATACCCTGCATCCTTTTTTGAACCATCCGAGTTATCCTTTACCGTTACCGATGGCTCATCGCGGTTATTCAGCTCGGTTTCCCGAGAATACTATGGCAGCATTTTCAGCGGCAATTAGTTTAGGTTACAAATATCTTGAAACTGATGTTCATGCAACTTCAGATGGTAAGTTGGTAGCGTTTCACGATACCCACCTTGAGCGTGTGACGAATGGTCAAGGGGTCATTGAAGATCTCACTTGGAATGAGCTTAAAAAACTTAAGGTCAAGGGGACAGAAACGATTCCACTTCTTGAGGATATTTTGACTACTTGGCCTTCGGTATGTGTATTGATTGACCCTAAGGAGGATAGTGCGGTTAAGCCTCTGTACGGAGTTCTTTCCCGGCTTGATGTTTGGGACCGGGTATGTGTCGGTTCTTTTTCAGACCAACGAATTGCTTGGATCCGCAAAGAAGCGGGAGCAAAACTGTGTACTTCAATGAGTCCCAAGGAAATACGGAAATTACGCTTCAGGAGTTGGGGTTTGCCACTAAAAGGGTTTGGAGCTCAATGTGTCCAAGCTCCTGTAAAACAAAAATGGATACCGATCTTAGACCGTTCGTTTATCAACACAGCTCACAATCTCGGTTTTCCAGTTCACGCATGGACGATAAATGATGTCGTCACCATGGAGAAGCTGCTAGACTTAAATATTGATGCCATCATGACTGATGAAGCTGAAACGCTGAAAGCTGTCTTTAAATCTAGAAATATCTGGAACGATTAAACACTTTCATTCAGTTGAATCATACTCCTTCCTACCATTGAATGCTCATCCTTTTGTTTAGCAACTGAAAGGTTTAATGTTAGGTCATCTCAACCCATTCATTCTGGGCACTACAATGAAGAGGTGCTTGACCCCAATTATCCACTGCATTGATATCTGAGCCAGGTGTTAATTCTTCAATGATATGGGGATTATCAGCCTCACACACAAACATGCAGGGGTGTTCCCGTTTTCGTCACTGCGAGTTGTTTTTTAAATTATGTCAATCTAGATTGACCACATAATTTCCCCAGAAGTGGGACAAAATTTTTCAAGAAGCTTCAATTTTTTTTAATCCAATTATTATCTCTGATAATTTTTTTCTAGCCGTTCAATATAACATCCAATTATTGCCTCCGAAGCCGGGATTGGCTCTGACCCGGTTGTGCGTAGCGCCGTCAGCGCTCATGGCGTGACGGACCTGAATGCGGCGTGACGCATTGACGCTTTGGAGTGGTTTGACCACCAGACCTTTCAGCTGTGGTACCGAGCCTGAAGACAGGTGTCGTTTCCCTGACCGTGCGAAGATGGTACATGAAACCAAGGCTTGGGCGGATTATCGGAATGAGACGGCCCAACCAATAGATTTACAGTTCAGAATCGAGGATGCACGGATTAAATTGAAGTCACTTTACCCATCAATTCAATAAAGGTGGGATGCTAGTATTTAATCCCTCTTAAAATGACGGTTCATAATCCTCGCCATCGTCCAGCTCGGGTGGTTCCGGTGTCGGTGGTACATGCGTCGCTTGATAAATCATATCGTATGTCTCACTCCCCTCCTGGGTCATCTCTAATGGCCGCCGATTGCGATGGTCACGTATTTGAGGGTCCGCTCCCTCATCTAAGAGCAGCTGGGTAATCTCAACCCAGTCATTCTGGGCACTTAAATGAAGGGGTGTCCGACCCCAATCATCCACAGCATTGATATCAGAGTAATAATTCAATGCGTCAACGATTAGGGGTTTGTCTCCTGCACACACATAGACATGCAGTGGTGTTCCCGTTTTTGCCACGGCGAAGGACTGGAGCAAGGGAATAGGACATTTATAAGTACAAGATAGCACATTTCCCAAAGGGTGTTTGTCAATCAAACCATGATTGAGAAGGTAATCAAAATTAAGTTCGGGTAACTTTCTCGATGTGATAGTTTCGGCCCAAACCGGCTTATTGACGATGCGATTTATCGCCATTGTGATATCAAATCCTCGGTTCGGATTTGGCCCGAGTTGAGCCATGATTTCACCAATGATTTGTGGGTCTTGATCATACCTCCCAAATCGTTGGTTATAGTATCCGCAACGGATTTCCGCCGCACTACGCTTGACTAAGCGAGGGTTCACCTTCGTTAAATCACCGCCCGTGACTAAGAGTTGTTGTCCCACCGCTGCTTGCGAGTTCTCCACATGCTTAGGCCACCCATCCGCCCAATTAACAATGCGTTCTGACCACGCGTTGGTCACTTCAGGGGTGGAAGTAATATTGAAATAGTCCACAAACTTGATAAAGGACTCCTTAATCTCATCGTGGGTTAAGGGAGGTAAAGGATGCTCAGAATCACAGGCAAGACGCGATACTTTACGCTCTGAGAGAATGCCCGGACTCGTCGATAACCCAGCCAAAATTGGTAGTATCGGCAAACCATTGCTGCCGGTATGAAGCCGTAAAAGAACACCAGCAGCCTCCTTGGATACCCCATGAATTTCGTCAATCATAAGTATGATTGATAGTCCCTTGGGAATGATGGGGTCGGTTGAAGTGTTTTCGCGAAATCCACGCGTAAAACCTCCCACTGAAACACTCGCTAGCGATTTGAGAGAATTTCGAACAGTATTCTTGACACCATCAATCGTCAGGAAGGGAAGGAGCTCTGATATTGTATCATCAATTCGTCTACCAAGATATTCAAAGGATAAGTTTTCCGGGTCTTTGAGCATAACCGGAATGGTTTTGGGACCTTGTTTATCGTTGTTCAGCTGGTCAATGCAGTTTTGCCTGATTTTTTTGAGGAGAGAAGATTTACCTATCCCAGGTGCTCCGTAAATGACTTGCGTCATTCCATCGGCAACATCGCCAACGTTGTCTTGGTGACGTTGCACAATC
>MPNP01000057.1 GCA_002239085.1 Rhodobacteraceae bacterium bin131
CCCCGCACTGACAAAACTGAGACCTCCCAGGATACCATACCGTGACGCGTGCAGCCAATAGAGGATACGCCCACCTGGTGAACGGGTCCACCCTGCGGGATGATGGCTGGCCATCATCGCTTCCCAGCGTGGCCGTTCCGCATCCGTGACACACGTAACACTGAGTGTGCCGAGTTCCGACAGGTGTTCCGTAATGGTTTGGTCGGGAAACCCGGTGGGTATATCGGGATGGGACTCCGGCATCGCAACTTTGGCGGCGGGCAGCGAGACCTCCAGAAGTGTGGCCAGTTTTGGTAACAGTTTCCGAGCCGCTGCTCGGCTACTCAGTTGCTCGCGATGATATAAAGCTTCAGCCAGGGCTGTCCGAGACAGTCCAGACACCTCAGCGTTCTGACACTCCTGCCTGAACCAGCAGGCGGTGGAAGAAGAAAGTTGAAACGAACCAATAAACATGAAACAGTAATTGACATAAAAACAACACGGAGTAAAGTGTGATAAATTGATAGCTAGTATCACGACACCGTAGAAGTGATGTCATTAATTTGTATTATTCTCTGTCATATTGTCAATACATAACTACAATTAATTGAGAGCAGTAATTCTTCCTCAATAATCAGGTTCATCGTGCATGCCTAACTGGTCGTATGGTTGGAGCTGATACTGGGGAGTATTGATAGAGGAGAATGATGATGGAAAAGACAGGCAGAAAAATTTACCGCGTGCATTTGGCAGAGGATGAGAAACAGTGTTTACAAGACCGTATCAAGCGTGGCAAGGGCTCGGCTCAATCACGCTCACGGGCTCAGATTCTGTTGTTAGCCAACGAGCATCGTCCTGATGGTCGATACAAAGACAAGGCGATAGCTGATATTGTTGGTGTGGGCACTGCAACGGTTGAGCGGGTGCGTCAACAATGTGTTTTGGAGGGGATTGAAGCGACGGTTGAACGCAAGGTTCAAGAGAACCGTAAGCCGCGCACACTGGATGGTGAGAGAGAGGCTAACCCATCTTTAACATGAAGTGGTCAAAAGCCAATAGAAACGGGGTATAAAAATCCAAGGGACACTACAAAGTCGCACTTCCGGCACTTGAGCACCTCAATTATGTTCTGAATGTCGTGCGGGTTTTATCCCGCCTTATAGCGCATCAATGCCCGGTCAAACGACTGACTTTCGGACATTCCTCGGCGGGAGTGATAGTCCCATGTCTTGATCGATCTTGGTTTGGATTTCATCCGGTGTCGCCGTCGTGCGAATATGGATGGTCGTGTTATCCGGGCCGGCACAACTGGTCTTTGTCAGCGGTAAGGTCTTTTGTTTGACCTGTGGACCATGTCGTTGGTTCTCGACCAATCGTTGGGTGACCCGATGTGAACCGTCTTTGGTGGTTCCTATTGTGGTTGCTCTGATAAACATGTGGGAGATTTAGTGTGGGTATGGAGTGGTTTAAAGGCACCAAAAATAAGGCGCGTGGCACCACTTGAGAGAAGTGAGCGGAATCGCAAAAACGTAACTGGCGTTCAAATAAAAATATTTGTAAAATGAGGGTAGGGAAAATGTTAATGATGGGCTAAACTAGTCATGTTGGCCTGTTCCATGCCGCCCGAGGGTCATGCCCAGTGGAGTTTAAAACTGTTAAGTGTTAAGTGGGTTGAACGAGAGATTGTAGACACGATTTCGACCGAGACGGTGCGTCGGACGCTAAATAAAACTGCTTAAAGCTGTGGCGTAAGCAGACCTAGTATCACAAAACCATTGAAATGATGTAGTTTGTTTGCATTATTCTCTGTCATTCTGTCAACAGTCAACACCAATTAATTGCGAGCAGCATTTCTTCCTAGTATCTCGCTTTTACCAATCAATTCAACAAAGTTAAGATACTAGTGCATTCCCCCCGAAGCGAATGCTGATTGTGTCTATGCTATGGAAGATGTTCTGGAGGTTGACCATCGCGAGTATGATGATCACACGGTTTTGGTTTGCTTGGATGAGACGTCAAGGCAACAGACACTGGAAACCCGTCTCCCTTTACCAGTCAGACTGTGAAAGTATTACCAATAGGAATTAATTAAATAGAAAACTTTATTAAAACCGATGATATAATTCTTATAGCTTATTAAAACCGATGATATAATTCTTTTATTTTAAATTTTTTAGAATACAATACGAGAAGTTTTTTGAAAGTTGCATCTTCCTCAAATACTTTCACAGTCTCCAGTGCGTCCGAGTCAACCGGCGTGCTACGATTATGAATAGACACGGAACGGAGCGGTTAATCTCTTCATGTTGTCGGCTCCACTGCTGGGATGGCATCATGTGAAAGTCACTGACCGTCGAGCCAAGCCGGACCTTGCCCATGTGTTGAAAGACCGTGCCGATGTTCATTTTCCTGATAAGCACATTGTCCTCGTCATGGACCATTTGAACACACAAACGGTCCACCTTGTATAACGCATTCAAACCCGCTGAGGCACGTCGTCTCGCCAATCGGTTTGAGGTTCACTATACACCCAAGCACGGGAGTTGGTTAAATATGGCCGCAATTGCAATCAATGTCATGACGCGTCAATGTCTGGCACGGCGGATCCCTGACCGTGCGACGATGGAGCATAAAACCAAGGCTTGGGTGGATTATCGGAATGAGACAGCCAAGCCGATTAATTGGCAGTTCAAAACCGAGGATGCACGCATCAAGTTGAAATCGCTTTATCCATCAGTTCAATGAAGTTATGATACTAGTTTCTTTGGTGGCTTGGGTAGAATAATGATATCCGCAGCATTGGCCAAATGCTTGTTGACCTGCTTTACCACAAAGGGAATGAAGCCAGGGCGATCAATGGTCCTTGCTAAGACACTCCGGGGCAGGAATCGCCTCATCTCGGAACTGAATCGTTCGATGTGGGGAGGTGTGGTCCACAGGGTGCACATGTGGACTGCCCGTTCACTATAATCGTTCATACCGAATTCGTAGACCAGAGCTCTGACCAGTTCGGGTTTTAAGGCAACACCCTCGAGGGAGAGCCAGGTGATATCCCAGATATCGCGATAGCGAATTCGGTCACGGCAAGCTGAGGCTGGCAGGGACACGAGCTTGTTGGTCATGATCTCTTCCGAGCTCATGGTCGGAATCAGCAAACCTGTCACCCCGCTAGGTAAAACCGGGTAATTTTTCTGAACCGTTTGCAGCTCGGTTGTCCTAGACTCCATCGTGGTAATGTCAATCTTTATCCGCTGATGCGGGCGGTGGTTTTGGTTGGGATTGGTTACAACCGTAATTTGCCAAGTATCAACTGCGACCGATGCCTCATCATTCTTTCTGGGTTTGGGTTCCTTGAGAGTCACTTCCAGCCCATATCGAGCCGTCAGCTGCGAACGAACCGCCTCTGTCAGTCCATCCACATCCTGTCTGGTAAAGCCTGGTCCTGTCTGGTAAAGCCTGGTCCTCCGGCAAAATCCAGATCCTTACTCATGCGAGGAGCACCGTAACAAAGGCGCAGGGCTGTCCCACCATGAAAGGCCAGCTGGTGCAGGAAGCCTTCGCGCTCCAGACACCACAGGATATCGTAATGAATCAATTCCTTCACCACCACGGCTTCCAACTCAGTCAATTCCGGCTGCCCGGTCAAGACCCGCTTGACCATCTCAGCCAGTTCTACCCTAACCACCATCAGGGAGCACCTCCGCCAGTTCTTCCTCGGCAACCAGATGAGTATTCCGTCCAACCCGCCGCAAATCCCTGAGGGCGGCCTTGACCGAGGCTAGTGGCAACGGCCGTCCAACGTCCCTGGTATGGTCAAGAATGTTGGCTACCGTTCTTTGCGTGTGGGTAAATTCGATGCGGCCGAAGGGTGTATCAAAAAGTCCGGCCCGGCCAGTGGTCATTACCGTGATGCCAGCGAGCGGCACCTGCGATATCACCCCATACTCCGACAGGGCTGACTCCAGGCTCAGATAATTGTAACAGCTCCTTCGAAGAGCCACGGCAATCTGTTCTAGGGGATGGGGCACTGGTTTGTCGGTCAGAGCATAAAAATAGATTCCCCTGGTTAACCGCCGCAGGAAACCCGCCCGCACAAGGGCAGCAATCCCGGCCCTGAAAGCCGGCTCCTTGTCCCGTGCAAAAATTTTTCGGAGATCCGTGTGCGTAAAGATGACGCGGTCACGCAGACTCCATCGGCGCAGGGTATGGATTGCTTCACCTTGTTTCATTGGTCGGAAATCTCTCTAATCGCAACTTACATTACACTAATATCTATACATTTATGATAGTATCATATATTATTACTGTGATATAAAACAAGTAGGACGAGTCCAGGTCCCATGCGAAAACAGGATTGGAATAGTCCTTTTTGAGTAGTTACAAATTGTCAACATCATCGTCCCTCAAGCTACCCTTTAGAGCGTGTGCCCATAATGTTAACCCAATGGGTTAACTATAATTTTCGGTAATTCCGTGGTTAAAAGGAATTCAACCATTTTGTATTTTTTTGGATCACCGATAGGGAATTTTGAATTTTATACAATTACTTCTTGAACCTTCTGATTTTTGACTCCAAAGATGGATTTATAATGATCAATGAGTTCTGGTGGCCCGCTCGCTTTAAGTGGATTGTCGGAAATTTTTACTGTCGGTTTACCTTCTGCTGAAATGGCTTTACACACTAAGGAGATGGGTGCCAACTCGTCATCGTCTAGAAACCCCCTGAAATCGTTTGTAAGAAGTGTACCCCAACCAAAACTCACCTTCACTCGTTTAGAAAATTGATTGTATAAAAGTATGATCTTGTCTACATCAAGTCCATCAGAAAAAATCAATAATTTATCTTCAAGATTTTGATTGTTCTGTTTCCACCATTGGATAGCAATTTCGCCCATTTCTTCTGGTACGCCTGAATCGATTCGTATTCCTTTCCAATCATGTAACCAACTCGGGGCATTGGATAACAACTGTTGTGTTCCATACGTGTCAGCGAGGATAACTTTTAAATTTCCACCGTAAACCTGTTGCCAATCTTCGAGAACTTTGTATGGGGCTTGAGCTAAAGTGTCATTATTTTCAGCAAGCGCACAATAAACCATCGGAAGCTCATGTGCATTAGTTCCGATGGCCTCTACTTCAAGCCGTTTGGCGATCAAACAGTTAGAGGTTCCCAAGAACTTATTTCCCAATCCCGCTAATAAAGCCTGAACGCACCATTCTTGCCAGAGATAGGAGTGGCGGCGGCGGGTTCCAAAATCGGCAATGTTTATTGCCTCTAATTGATTGAGTTGGCTGATTTTTTCCCAAATACGCGTCATACCTCGCGCATAGAGGACTTGTAAGTCAAAGCGGCCAAGTTGGCGAAGTACAGCCCGCGACCTCAGTTCAGTGAGTACTGCGAGAGCGGGTATTTCCCATAGCATGACCTCAGGCCAATATCCAACAAACGAAAGTTCAAACTGATCACCTTTTACTTCCAATTGGTAAGGAGGAAGACGAAGATTTTCAAACCAATCAATAAAGTCTGGACTGAACATGCTTCGTGTTCCATAGAACATGTTGCCTCGGAGCCAAGTCGACTCGCCCTTTGACAAACGTAAAGTTCGGATGTGGTCAAGTTGATCTTCCAGCTCTTTCCGATCAATAAGTTGTGCTAATGGAACTTGATATGACCGATTGATTAATTTGAATTTAACTTCGGTTTTGGGATGCTTAAGCAATATGAATTGACACATGAGCAACTTGTAAAAGTCAGTGTCAATCAACGATCTGACAACGGGGTCTATTTTCCAACTATGGTTATAGACCCTGGCTGCGATATCAATGTTTGGAGAGTAGGTCACAACTCATGTGATGCCGATGAAAGGAACTCATTGGCTGTAATTAAACTAATTCCATTGGTCCCCATTGCCTTTTGGGCCTGTTGGAGTGACCCATCCAAGTCAATTGCTCGGCAACAATCAATCAATACCAAAACATTATACCCTTTGGCGGCGGCATCCATAGCCGAATAATACACACAAAAATCAGTCGCAAGCCCAACAAGCACAATCTGATTAATGTTGTGTTCTTTCAGGTATCCATGCAATCCAGTTGGAGTTTTCTGATCGTTTTCAACAAATGCAGAATAACTGTCGATGTCTTTATTGGTTCCTTTTCTTAAAATCACAGAAGCCTGATTCACATCCAGTTGTGCGTGAAACTCTGCTCCTCGTTCACCCTGGATACAATGGTCAGGCCATAATATTTGAGAACCATAGGGCATTGAGACTGTTTGATATGGTTCAAATCCGTGGTGGTTTGAGGCAAACGAAGAATGAACAGCAGGATGCCAATCTTGGGTGAAAATTATGTGGGTAAAATTTTCAAATAATTGATTAATCGGTTGAACGACCTGGTCGCCATCAGGTACTGCAAGATGTCCACCGGGACAAAAGTCATTTTGTACATCAATGACAACCAGAGCAGTTTCTAGATTTTTTTCCATAAAAGCCATTACGATTTATTTTACTGGTCAAAATTATTTATATCAAAAATCTCAAACTTACTAATTTCTTTGTCATATTTTAATTTAAATTCTGAAATAACACGACTGCATCTTCGTAATCCTTACCATCAGTCAAACACCACAAAGGAAGCGAATGAAGCGAGGGATCAAAGAGCTTAAATCCTGCCTTTTGGTATGCTGCAATTGCTCGATAATTTCGTCCTGACAGGCGAATAATTGCAATCTCGGCATGCATCATTTGAGAGACAATTTTGATCCCTTCTTTAAGAGCTTGAGAGCCCCACCCTTTATGCCAATTCAATCGCGATGCAATCCATAGGTCAAACTCGGCAACTTGATCTTTAAGATAATAACTCAAAGCACCGATATCATTGTTATCGGCAACAATAACGTAGAGTCGAAAATTACCCCTCTGTGAAAAAGCCTCAACATTATAATCATCACAAAATTCTTTGTAATTTGGTATCGGCGCATCGGGAAAGCGCGGTGGACCAAGCATCTCTGGCGTTGCGTCGGAACAGGCAAGCCATTGATAAATCTTGTATTGCTCTGAAAATTTAGCAGGTCGAAGGATTACTGAAGACATTCCGATTTTCATTTATTACAATGGGTACTCGTTTGACTAAAACATTCGTAAAGTGCTTTTCTTAATTTCCCGTCTCTTCATCAGTACTCAATAAATATTTACTCGTCACATTACTGCAACGTATTGTCCTTTCTAAATATCATTTCAGCACCATTTGACCTGATCCAACGTGTGAATGATAAGACAGTAATATTGATTCATCCAGCTAAGTTGAAATTCACCTTCAACTAGACCATGGCACCCTATTGCAATGAAGCAAAAACACCTTAAATAATTTTTCCTCCTTGGTGTCTCATTCATTCAATAATCCTTGCTAAATAGGTAATAATAGACCCTTTTCCTTCATTTTTAGGACCTAATCGTACACATAGCTCCACACTGACACTACTCAGGTCAACACATCGCCATTAAGGTATCATCTAATTTGGAATAAATGGACATGTCCTACAATTTGGTTACATTTAATGGCAAAATCAAATGAGATTATTAAGGAGTAATCAAGGAAATTGCATTAAATCATTGCTAAGGGATAATTAAATTTTCCCCTTTTTGAAATAAAAAACTTATGTATCAAATTCCTTGGACAAAACATGGCTTAAAAAAGTGGCATCTGAGATGGTTGTACAAGTTTGCCCACAAGAACTTACCCGACAGATTCAAGCCTAATCACATTCAAGTAAGACCAATTGGCTCCCAACAAGCTGGAACAAATTTCCTACAAGGGTCTTTATCCCTTGATGGAGAACATGTGCGTATTACCCATAATGGGATGTGGGAATTAGCAACCACCAACCAAAAGCTCGTAAATTCACTTCACAGTTTTCAATGGCTAAATCATCTGGCGAGCGTTGGAACACCTGAAGCAGCAACTTTAGCCCGTAGTTTGGTCACGGATTGGATGAGGATATTCGGTCAAGGGAGAGGAAACTACTGGCACCCGATTCTTACGAGCCAAAGATTAACCACATGGACTCGCCTTTCTTGGTTTCTTCTGAGTGGGCAGGAAAAGATCTTCCATGACCAATTCGCCTATTCAGTTGCTCGACAAGCAAACTATTTGCGAATAGTCACACCCTTTGTTTCTTCAAATTCAGGGCGCTTGGAAGTGATAGTCGCTCGACTATTTGCAGCGAAATTTTTGGACCAAGAATCCTCTCAATTGGTTTCTTTACACGACAAACTTTTCAAAGAGCTAAGCCGGCTTCTAGAACTGTTACATGAGTCACAACCCGGCAATCCAATTGAATGGCTTCGCTTGGGAATATTTTTGACTTGGATTATCGAAATCAACGAAACCGAAGAACTCCAACTTTCCTCCGAACTTATGTCTCTTGCCATTAAACTTGGTAAAGAGCTTAATGGATTGAGCCACTGCGACGGAAGTCTCGTGCATTTAAACGGTGGTCATGGAACCAATGCAGCCCTTACACGCCAAACCATCGGAATTTTACTTCATGGCCAATATGAGCATCAACCATGTCAGCTCGGTTATGGAAAATTACTAAAGCATAACACCAGTGTCTATTTGAATACTCACAACCAAGCCGATGGAACAAAGCACCAACACTCTGAATTATTGCCTGCCGCTTTTGAAATGCAATCAAATGGAGCGTTCATTTGTGTTAATCCCGGTTATCACAAAGATTTTGAAGACGAAATGCAGTTTCAGGCGGCCTTTACCACTTCCCACAATACCCTTTTTGTTTTGGGGCAAAAACCCTTAAAACGTGTGCCAGATAATATTTACCCGACCGAATTCTCACCGCGGATGTATAAAACTCGGGTCGTCAATGAGGGTGATTTCCAAAGCATCTCAACTACTCATGGTCGCTTTTTAACCTATGGCTATTACCATCAACGCCAAATCAAAGTGAACCAATCAGGAGAAAAAATAATTGGTTCAGATAAGCTTCTTCCCGACCAGAAGGGAATCATGATTGATCTAGAATATGCCATTTATTTTAATTTTCACGAACGAATTCAAGCTTATCTTCATGGGGAAAGTAAAATCTTGAATCTCCTTCTCCCCAATGGCGACATATGGGAATTTAACATCCAAGGCAAAGGCCGATTGGATTGGGGTGAAGGTATATACTTAAACATTGATAGTCACCGGATGGTTACAACCCAAAAATTAGAAGTTAAACATAATACCAAGGGATGTGAAACAGACCACATTTGGTATTTTCGTAAGATTAGCAGTGCCCAAAAACTCACTGATGACAGTCAAATTGTCAGTGAAGAGAAGCAAACTTGAATCACAGCAACCTAGAATTGTAATATGGGCAATTCACCTGAACTCTGTCTGGCATCAATTTTAATGATTCTGTTTGTTTAATTACCCCTGATGAGAAAGATACACTTGGATTTAATTCGTATTCTTGCACTTGTATTGCTTGTTGTGGTGCTTGATCAATTGTCAAAGTACTTTGTCCTATATCAACTTAATCTCATTAACACTAATCGGATTGAAGTGATTCCAGGAATATTAAACTTCCACCTTGCTTGGAATAAGGGTGTAAATTTTGGTTTATTCGCAAACGACTCACCCACTATGAAGTATTTATTGGTGGGCTTAGCGACCCTCATTGTTGGTGGAATGCTATGGTATGCTTACCGGACAAAATTAATTGAATTAGAGGTGTTGGCCTTTGGATTTATTATTGGAGGTGCAATTGGGAACACTATTGACCGACTATCACAAGGAGCGGTTATTGATTTTTTGAATATGACGTGTTGTGGAATTTATAATCCCTACTCTTTCAATATTGCCGATTTAGTCATATTTGTAGGAGCAGGAATATTGTTATTATTCGGTTTTGGCAAGAATGATAGCTCCGACAAAAACTAGTTTTAAAACTGTTTGAGAAAACTTATGAGACATAGATACTGGATAATTGCTCTTCTACTATTTTCGTTAATTGGCTGCTCACAGGAAGGAAGAGACCCTAACTTGGTAACCTTCAAACATAATGCCAAACCTGATGAATTGGCACTCATAGTCTATAACAAAATTGAAAAGCCTGAAAATCTTAGCGAAATTACCCCACCCAAAACCAATGCCAATAGTGTTGAACCAAATCCTGAAGCAGATGCTCTTGCTGCACTTGGGGGAAGAGAACCAAGACGTAACCGTTCGATTCCTGATACAGACAACACCATGTTGACTCATATCAGCCGCTTGGGCATTAATCCTGAAATTCGAGGTGTTCTCGCATCCGAAGACTTGGAATTCCGAAATAATGTACGAGGACGACCACTGGAGGTTTTGGCAAAAGTCAATTTGTATTACAAAGCTTATGAACCATACAGTCTAGATCCTGAACTAGAAGTCATCCGACTGAGAGAAGCTGGAATAGTTCAATAGGTATCAGAAGATTAATTTCGGTTGATATTCCTCCAACTGGCATAACACAAAGTTGTCAGAATTGTTGTCTATTCTTAGCCTACCTCTAAAATATATTCATTATTACTCTGGGGTATTTTATGTTGCGAATCAAACTTATTTCTATTTTTTTATTTGGCTTTGTTTCTCTAAGCCAAGCGCAAGATTATCAAGAAGACATCACTGAATTTACACTTGATAACGGCCTTCACATCGTCGTAATTGAAAATCACCGTGCCCCGATTGTTGACTTCATGGTCGTTTACGATGTCGGAGCGATTGATGAAGATCCCGGCAAATCAGGACTGGCTCACTTTGTAGAACACCTCATGTTTAAAGGAACTGAACGATATGGTCCAGGGGAATATGACAGAATCATTAAAAGTCTAGGGGGATCAAATAATGCTTACACTTCCCAAGAATATACTGCGTATGATATCAGAGTGTATCAAGAGCATCTAGACATAGTCATGGAACTTGAGGCAGATCGCATGAAGAATGCTACGTTTGAGACTGAGATCTCATTGCGTGAACGAGAAGTTGTAATTGAGGAGCGACTCCAACGCTATGATTCAAATCCCAATAGACTATTAACTGAACAGTTAAACGCTAGTTTATTTCAAAATCATCCCTATAGAATTCCAGTCATCGGTTGGTTGCATGAAATTGAAAACCTTAGCATTGATGATGTGAAAGATTTTTACCACCGACATTATCACCCAAGTAACGCCACAGTTGTTGTCGGAGGCGATGTTAATCCCGAGGACGTTATTCAATTGGCGGACAAACATTTTGGGAATCTTACAAACCCCGCAGAAACTCAATCTCAGTTGCAATTAATCGAACCTCCCCAAAGATCCGAACGCCGAGTAAAAATAGCTGACCCTCGCGTGACCACGCCATACATTTTTCGTAAATATTTGATCCCCAGTGATTACTCTGTAATTGAAGAGAATCTAGCGGCTATTGCCATTATGACCGATTTGCTGGGTGGGCGTGACCTTACTTCAGCCTTGAGCGAGCAACTACAATTAACTAATATTGCGACCTATACCGGTGCGGGATATTCTGGTGATACGCTTAGGCCCGTTGTCGTCAATATCTATGTCATGCCGAGTGAAGATTATACTTTGGCAGAGGCCGAAGCAAAGTTGGATAAAGTTTTAACTGATTTTGCGAATAGCGAAATTGACGATGAGGATCTTCAACGCATTAAATTAGACGTTAAATATTCGACGATATATGATCGCGATGACATTGACAGTACCGCTTTCAAATATGGAACAGGAGTGGCGGGCGGTTTAACAGTCGAGCAGATAAGGAGCTGGAATGACAAACTTACTGAGGTCAAAAAAGAGGAAATAGTTGCTGCAGCACAGTTTCTGTTGAATAAGGATCTCTCAGTTACCGGCTGGCTATTGCCAGAGGAGAAATAATCATGTTACGAATTCTCTTCTTTATCTTAACCTCTTTGACCTTCACGACGAGTGCACATGCAGTTGTTGATATTCAAGTGATTGAAACACCCAATGGAATTAACGCTTGGTTAGTTGAAGATCACTCATTCCCATTTGTCGCTCTCGAAATCTATTTCCCCAATGGAAGCTCATCCGAAAGTGCGGCTCAATCAGGAGCAACCTACTTAATGACTTCGCTTCTTGATGAAGGAGCCGGTGATTTGGATGCCGTTGATTTTCAAATTGCTGTGCGTAATATTGGTGCCAGATTTGCCTTTCAAACGTATAAGCAAGCCATCAACGTATCAGCCAAAATGGTTACCGAAAACCGCGACGAGTCGGTGGAGTTACTCAAATTGGTACTTTCACAGCCGCGATTTGAACAAGACGATTTTGAACGGGTTAAGAACCAATTGCTTACTGACCTCAAATTCTATTCAACTGACCAAGATGAAATCGGTGTCGAAGCTTTCCATGGACTTTTATTTGGCGAGCATCCTTTCCACCGGCGGCGAGAGGGCTCTCTGGAAACAGTTGAAACCCTTACGCGTGATGATATAATCGCAACCCATGCGCGGGCTTTAACCAAACAGGATGTGGTCGTTGGTGTTTCCGGCGACATTACCAAAGAGGAACTTGTTTTACTGCTTGACAATCTGTTCAATGACTTGCCAGACCAAAGTCCTGTAAATATTCTCCCAGTTGAAATCGCTCGTGACAAGATCGTTGAAATTGTTGATTTTCCAAATCCCCAATCCTTAATCCTATTTGGTCATGAAGGGCTCGGTAGAAAAGATCAGGACTTTTTAGCGGCTTATGTTCTAAACCAAGTCTTTGGACAATCGGGTTTCAATTCAAGATTGTTAAATAAACTCCGTGTTGAGCTTGGGTTGACTTATGGAGTCGGAAGTTATCTGTCGAGTTACCAAGATACGGGGCTCATTACAGGGAGCATGCAAACCGCTAATGAAACCGTTGCTCAAGCCATTGAAACAATCCGGGATGAGTGGTCGCGTATTGCCAATGAAGGAATTACTCAAGAAGAACTTGACACGATAAAACGCTATTTGACCGGTGCTTACCCATTGCGGTTTGACACCAATGAATCAATTGCCGCCATTTTGGTCTCTATGTTATGGGAGGATATGCCCCCCGATTATGTCAAAGAACGCAATGGTCTCGTTGATAGCATTGATCTTGAAACCATCAATCGGGTGGCAAGAGAGTTGTTTCATCCTGACCAACTCACATTTGTTGTTGTTGGTCAGCCTCCTGAACCTGAACTTTTGTAAGCCAAGTAGTCGACTCCAACCTGCGGTAAATTACTCACATACAATTCCGTCTTTATCACCATCTCTCATGTATTTGTAAGCAGGGTGATCATTCGTAACAGGTGCAATCCCATATTCCCTCGCTTCAGCACAGGAAATCTTCCCGTTATTATTCTTATCCCATTTTTCCAGAGGGTTAATTCCTGACGAGTCTGAAGCTTGTTGTACCCCTGATGTTTTTTCTTGTACGGGGGCAGCATTTGAAATTATCAATCGCATGACGGTTGATTCGCATTGGGCGAGTATATTATCAATTGCTACCGCTTCGGCGCGATTTACAGTCAGGCCATACTTTCTTTTGACTTCAATAACCGTATTGACATACCAGCATTTATTGAGTTCAGGTAACCATTCCGCGGCATCATAGGCCTTTTTTTGATAACGGTTAACTGCAACTGAAGCGAGCGTCAGATTATCCAAATCTCTCGCAAACTGTTTTTTTTCTTGTGAGGACCTGCCACATAATCCACTATCATGAGCTTCTGATGTGGCCACGATATGTTCGATATCGGTTTGCCCTTGATTATCAAACATAGTTCCAGAATAAGGCCCATAAACTCGACCTCCTAATCGCGCTATGATTTTGGCTTCAATGCTTGCTGGATAATTATATTCCTTTCGCTCGTAGGGCTCACAACGATGTTCAGGCGCTATTTGAAGTCCCCGCCAAGTATCGCCAACCGCATGGTTTAGCGGTAAAAAGAAGATCATGTAAACGATTATAAGTGTGCGTATTATCAAATCCTTAATCCTCAAATCTTACCCACCGCTCAATTAACCGACCATTGTTGTTTGTTAAACAAAGCTGATGGAACTACAAATCACTAATAATGTCACAATGAGTAATGTGGTTATTTTGTTATGTTGGTTATGGCTTATTTCCAATAAATTATCATAATTTGCTTTTTTGACAACTAATTTTTGTTTGAAAGTTTAAATTGCAAACTGTTTTGAGCTTGGCAGCGATTTGTTCGCCTACCTCTAGCGATTTTTTATACAAATGACCGGATTGAAACGCCTGAAATGGCGTTGAAACGTGCAATTAAATCAGCAGATGAAGATTAGGTTTATGTCAAACTGTCCTGTTCTTTTCGGAGTTTGGCAATATGCGTCGTGTGATCAATTTGGGTATTCTCATAAGTGATCAATGATCCCTTTTTTATTGCTGCTTTAACTTTGGCTCCATTAAGCAATCCACACGGTACGGCCTTCTGTGCTTTGGCTTCGTTGGCCTGATACGTCTTTGCACGATAAGTATGTTCACCGATCAGGCCAAGCGAATCACCCGTTGCAAGGTCTGTTTTGGCAACTGCACACACCTCAGCCGAAAGCCGTTTTAATGGGGCCATATCAGGTTGCTTTCTTAGCACCACTCGGGCACAAGTCAGTGGAACTTCCAGTGAAGTCATATGAAACGGACGATACAAAGTAAAAAATGGTCCTTCCCCCATTTTAAGATCCCGCATTCGTTCGTGTAAGCGAGGGTGATCAGCTTCAATAACAACAAAAACACCTGGTGCTACGCCCTTTCCTATTGAAAAATCTACACGCCCTGGTGCAGATAGAATCCCACCTCGGGATACCGGAATCAGAATATTTGAAAGTTCATCAAGTCCCGCCTTTGGGCCATGCATACCAGGACGATCTGGAATGAGCCCTGTCGCATTGGCTATGGCGGCCATTTCAACCATTGTTTTTGACCCATCAACGAACTCTACCAGCATACGTGGATTCATGTTTCTGTTTCGTGCTTCCTCCTCATAGTCTTCGGGCACAGCATCAAAGTCAAGCGGGTTATTTTTACCTTTACCTGCCGCGATTATGTTATAACCGAGGGATGATGCGAACTCAATCAATTCCATGCACGCAGAGGGTTCATCACCAGCACCAAGTGAATAAACGACACCGGCTTTGTTTGCATAATGATTTAGGATCGGTCCGATTGTAACATCAGCTTCAACATTCATCATAACTAAGTGTTTCCCATGATTGATCGCTTGTAGTCCTAAATTTGCACCCGCATCAGGAACACCTGTAGCATCAATGACAACATCAATCAAACCGCTCTCAAATACTGCTTGAGGATTGTTTGTAACAACCGTCTCGTTATTTTCTATAATGGCATTGAGCTTATCAGCAGATTCCACTGCCTTAGTTTGATCATCTGGATTCACAAGCTTTAAAGCCTCAAAGGCATTCTTGGGGTTTCTTTCAACAATAGCTGAAAGTTTAACACCTTTCATGCGCGACATACATACGACAATGTCAGTTCCCATTTCACCGCAGCCAATTAAGCCCACTCGTATGGGAATTCCACTATTCTCGCGTTGATTGAGTTCTTGAGCGAGGCCCGTTAACGATACATTGACCATCTTAAATTCCTAAAGTTAAACAGCAATTAAATTAAGGGACCCTCAATTTATTACCATAATTCCACCTTCCCTGTTTCCACTATATTAAATTTTTCAGATTCCCTCTTTTGCTTCTGGTCAGTTGTAGCAGTTTAAATGCCCGAATCATCGGCATCAAATTCTTTGGGTTGTTCTCCATTAGGTCATGAAAACCAACTTCTCAGCAGTCACAGTTGGATTCCGTCTTGGAGATTAGAATCCGCACATAACTCGGACACTCAAAGGCTTCAAAAATGTTGAAGTCGGGAACATTGTTTCGTTCTACAGAATGAAGAGAGGTGCAAGAAATTGGTCAAACCTTCGTCCACCATGAAGGAAGCGGAAACCCACTACAAGACGATAGTGTAAATCTCGGAACCAAACTCCATGAACTGCTCAAAGATGAGTACTCATGTCAGGATGAATTAGACTTTATTCAGGACACCTTGAAATCCTCTATGAGAGAATTATAGTGCGTTGTCTTAGACAATCTCTGTAGTATTGGTGATTGAGGCTCAAAAGTGTCAAAGTCAGAAAAACCTGATGCGAACATAATTGCTTGAACACTCAAATGAACACTTTTTCGATCGTCTGCAAGATCACAATTACTAAAATAGCGGCGTACATCCAAATAAGTTGTCTCTGATAGCGCTTGATAGTGGCTAAATCTTTAAGTATTTTTTCAAAGATCTCATCACTTTTGTCAACAACACTTTTATTTGCAGAAAATTGGGTATCTGAATTAGTTATTGACTGAGACATGTCACTATTGTGAATGTCAATATCTTCCTTTTTCACTTTGAAACCGATTGAGTTTCTTGCATATTTTACAAATCCCCAGCAAGCCAAAACACTGTAGCGTTGTCATCTTTTCTAGCGGTTGATCGTGCCTTGTTGCTTTTCTTATTTCTCATACAATCGTAATCCCCCTCTATTTAATCCAGCAACAATTAGTCATAAGCAAAACAATTTATCCACTTAACTCGTTGATTCATGCCCACACTATGTTCAACAACACCAACGTATGGTCTATCTCATTCAGAATTTATCGACTCTCTTAATAAAAAAGACAATAGTTTGATTCAAGAAACGGATTAAAATGGTACTACGAAACCTTATTTATTTCCCTATTATTATCGGTATACACCAATAATCATCCATTTGACAAACTCATGAATACATTCAATATTCGTAAAATACAATTATTAAGTGAGCACTCAATTAATCGAATTGCCGCTGGTGAAGTGATTGAAAGGCCGGCATCGGCAGTCAAGGAACTTGTGGAAAATTCTATAGATGCGGGAGCAACTCACATTGAAGTGACCTATGGTCATGGCGGCAAGGCGTTGATCAAGGTGGTTGACGATGGTCATGGGATTCCCCAAGAAGAATTATTGCTTGCAATCCAACGCCATGCCACTTCAAAAATCACCGACTTGAATATTGATGATATTAACACTCTTGGGTTTAGGGGAGAGGCTCTTCCATCAATGGGAGCAGCCGGGCAACTCTCCATCACCTCGCGTTTTCATCACAGTGACTCGGCCTATTGCGTTACAGTTCAAGCTGGCAAAATATCCCCCGTTAAACCGGCGGCGTTAGGTCAAGGAACAATGATTGAATTAACCCACTTGTTTCACTCAACACCGGCTCGGTTAAAATTTTTAAAATCGGACCAAGCAGAGGCTAGAGCCATTACCGATATAGTCAGAAGCTTAGCTCTTGCTGCACCACATATTTCATTTTCGTTATATGAGAAAAGC
>MPNP01000058.1 GCA_002239085.1 Rhodobacteraceae bacterium bin131
TAATCGGAAGAATTCTGGTCATGCATTATGATTGAGAAATTGTAGGTTGGCAAGTCTTGAGTATAACCCTTTTTCTTTTAGCAAAGAAGCATGGGTTCCCTCGGCGACCACCTCACCTTTGTCAAAGACGATAATTCGATTCGCTATTTGGACAGTAGCCAGTCGATGGGCAATAATGATCATAGTGCATTGACCACTAACGCTTCTTAAAGCTTCTTGGACTCCTTTCTCACTCTCGGCGTCAAGAGATGATGTTGCTTCATCAAGCAACAAAATTGGTGTATTACGTAATAAAGATCGAGCAATGGCAATGCGTTGTTTTTGTCCACCTGAAAGGAGTATGCCCCTTTCACCCAAGAGAGTGTCATAACCGTCAGGAAATGATGATAGAAACGAATGAGCTTGGGCAGCTTTTGATGCCATTTCAACCTCTTCATTTGTCGCCTCAGGTCGACCAAACCGAATATTCTCACGTGCTGATTCCGAAAAAATCACCGGGTCTTGAGGGACTAATGCAAGTACACTCCTTAAATCTTGTTTATGAAAACTTTTTATGTCTGAACCATCAATTAATATGTCTCCTGCTTGGGGGTCAAAAAACCTGAATATGAGTTGAAATAAAGTTGACTTGCCCGCGCCAGAAGGACCAACAATTGCGACAGTTTCATTAGGTTTTATCTTTAAATTAATGTCCTTGAGCGCCGATACATCTGTACGACTCGGATAGCAGAAACTCACACCTCGAAATTCAATAGTCCCTTGAATTGAAGGAGGGAGTAACAATGGAGTGACCGGATCCTTGACGGAGTCTTCAACTTCAAGTAATTCAATGAGTCTTTCGGTGGCTCCAGAAGCTCTCAACAACTCACCCCAAACTTCGGACAATGAAGAAATTGTCCCCCCAACCATGACTGAATAGATGACAAACTGAGTCAGTTCACCTGCCGAAATCGTTCCGCTAAAGACATCTCTAACCCCAATCCAAATGACAATGCTTACAGCGGAAAAAACCAAAGAAATAATCAACATGGTCAATAGGCCTCTGATTGTTATCCTTTGATTGGCAGATTTGAGATATGAATCACTCAATTCGTTAAATCTCATCTGACTTTGCGTTTCATGATTGTTTGCCTGAATCGTACTGACGGCTAATAATACCTCAGATATATTGCCTGCTCCACGAGCCATCTCATCCTGATTTTCGCGACTTAATACCTTTAAGCGTTGGCTCAGAATAAGCACTGGAACCAATACTAATGGGACAAGAATCAAAGTCATCATTGTTAATTTGGGGCTAGTTACAATAAGCATGACCAGTCCCCCAATGAGCAACAGAATGCTTCTAATGGCAATTGAGAATGAGGAACTAATTACGGTTAATACCAATGTGGTATCGGTGTTTAATCGGGAGAGAATTTCACCCGACATCGTCTTTTCAAAGAATTCTTGACTGAGTCCAATTAAATGGGCGAATACCGCTTTACGGATATCCACAACCACCTTTTCTCCAAGCCGACTGACTAAGGTGTAGCGTAGTGCTGAACCAACGCCAATAGAAATTGCTACAACCAATCCGAGGAAACCGTAGCGGTCAAAGAAAGGCAAATTTCCTGCAGCAATACCGTCAATGATCAAGCGCGCAAATAGCGGCAAGGACAAGGTTAAGACTGCCGTTATAATTAAAACAATAAGTGCGAGTAAACTTAATTGAGTATACGGTTTAAGAAAGGGTCTTAATTTAGTCAGTGGACTAATTATTTGTAGCGTTTGAATTCTCTCACTCCTTCAAGCCAGTGGAATTGATTGGCTTACTTGCCAATTTGTTTAAAATCTATATTATCCTGCTGGCTAATCTGCCCATTGAATAACCAACCCCGAAGCTATTTTAAATAGGAGTTTATTGACGTTTATAATACCTGTTTACCGAGCTACTTAGCTGTCCTTGAATCGAACTTAATTTTAACTTCTTGCGTGTTCTTGGTCATGCCGTTCGTTACCGATAGCTGATACCACTTCCAAAAATTCCTCTCATAAACACTAGTCAAGCAATATAGTTATCGTGACAGCTTAATCTTAGTAACAGTTGTATGATGCAATGCTTTTTAGTTTTTCCTTGGCTTTAAGAATGTCGTTTCTCTTTCCAAAGAAAATTTTGCTTACTCACATTTGAGTCAGGTCTTAATCCTCTTCTGCTCCCTTTGCTAATTAATTCGCAAAATACACTTTCAGTGAATCGCAAATCATTTCCTTCAAATATTTGTACAAACGATGAGTTGGAGTGGACGCAATCTAGCTTGGAAGGAGAATTGGAGCGGGTGATGGGAATCGAACCCACGTATTCAGCTTGGAAGGCTGCTGCTCTACCATTGAGCTACACCCGCAAAGAATTTGTTGCACCACAGAGTTTTAACTAATGCGTTGTCCTCTTGTTTCAACCCTTAGTGAGATTATTCTTCACGTCCGTACCCTTTGAGAATAATAAATACTTCTTCGGCAATACTCATCCCAAATTCTAAGGCAATGATGTATGATTGAGTCAGGAAAAAGCAGCCTTCATTGACTTTGCCTGCTTTCAGTTGATTTTTACCCCACTGAACGTAAAGAGCGGCCAACTCGGGATATCGTTCAGATTGATGAAGATGTAAAATTTTTCGATTGAGTATTTCTGTTTCCTCAGAAGTGACCAACTCTGATTTCATTTTATTGCTTGATTTAATCAACCCATTCAGACCCTTGCTATATTCCGTTCCGATTTGCATAAATCTTATCGGCAACCCATTTGTGGAAGACATGCGTTGGGCTATCCATGCGGGGTGAAAATTTGCCTCCATCAAAATAGAGCCCACTTCGACCTTTTTGCATTCCCTCTACAACAAAAAGGTCTTCCTCTAGCACTTCATGCCATTGCACCTTGTTTTTGGCCATCAAATCGGCCAAATCGGGCCGGGTATTTGCCTCAAAACCATAGAAAATTTCGACTCTTTCAATGGTTCGGTCTGACCCTTGGGGTAACAAGATAACAGCATAGCAATGATCTCTCTGTGCGGCCAACAACACATTAGGATAGAGTGAGACATACTCGGCACCTGTATTCCAAAATTTACTGAGCCCCCTGAAATCTGGAAATTTTTCACCTTGCTCACCCTCAATTTGGCGGTAAACTAAAGTACCCTGCCCTGAAAAATATCCTGGTTCCTCAATGTGGTAATGATCTTCAAGTCGCGAATAAGAATTTAAACCCGGATGTATCCAAGGCAGGTGATAGCTTTCACAGTAGTTCTCAACTGCTAATTTCCAATTGCAACCAACATCAAATGAAAAAGAAGATACGGCTCCACCATGATAAATCGGCTGTTCATGTTCCCGCCACCGATGCATTAGTTTGGAACTGTATTCTTCAAAAGGAGGTGCATTACCAGAAATATTGACAAAGACAATATCTCTCCAAACATACGAATTAATCGGAATTAATCCTAGCTCATCACGGACTATGTGTTTATCAACATTCATTCCGGGACCACCCACATGAGGTGTTGCCCTTAAGGTTCCATCTAAATTATAGCTCCAACTGTGATAAGGACATCGAATTGTTCCACGCAAATTACACTTTTCTTCAACGAGAATCATTCCCCGATGGCGACAGGTATTTTGGAAAACCTTTACTTTTTGATTGTGATCTCTAACGATAAGAAGCGGGAATCCTGCAAAATCAACAGGTGCCACATCACCTGGATTGGGAATATCTGAGCCTAAACCAATTCCGGCCCAGTTCCCAAACAAAAGTACTTCGCGCTCTTCCTCGTAAACCTCTTGGTTAGTGTAGTGTTGATTTGGCAAACCTCGGGCTTGTTCAACCGACTGCATAACGAAACTTAATTCGTTATTCACCTCTATATCCATTATCAATCTCCCCAATTGAAAAACAGAACGGTATTTACTCTGATTGTGATCTAATTCATTACGAGAAATATTTTATAAATCAATGAATAATTCAATTCCACTGAACAATTTATTTTTATCGTGGTCATTCCTCAAAGTTCAGCTTCAAACCTTACCATAATTACATTCGATTCACCCTAAACTGACTACAGATTGACAAGAGCAATCATTGTGTTTTCTTCGCCAAGGAAATCGAATCAGTCAACACTCGCATGCTGGCTTAAATAATTTTTGACATAATCAACAAAATGCCTTATAATGGTGGGGGATTGCAACAGGGTCGCTTGATATCTGGAGGTGAATATGCGGGGTTATCGCGGAAATATAGATTGGTCGGAAATATCGGCATTAGTAGTAAATTCAAAAGCATTCAAAAACAAAAATACTAGCAATTTAGGGTGGGTGCATTCTCTCACTTTAAATTTATCAAAACAGAGCAAGATGTTTCATGGATTGAAAGTTTTTTCCATTGTAACGATTTCTACACTGGCTTTATCCGGTTGTGGTGGCAATAGCAATAACACAGGGTCTACCGAAACAATCCCACTCACCCTACATTCAGAAACTCCCGGCGTGGACCCTATACATCTCAATACCATCACTGATGAGACGGTTGTCATGCTAGGGGAACGGTTAATACGTGGTGACGTTTCATGTGCCGGAATAACATGCATGTTAACTTTGGCAGGTCAAAGCAGTACAGTTGAACTAACAAATCACGGAGTTGCACGGTCCAACCAACAATTGAGAAACGGTGTCAACATCGTGCGATTTACGGCCACGTTACAGGAAGGTCTTACCCTTGATACCTATGGATTGTGGGGTGAGTTCGGAAGCGGTTCCAACGGACTGGTTAAAGGAACGTTTGAAGACAGAGTTTATCGCCAAATCACACCCACTTATTCGGGATATGAAACGGGTACTAATCCGGTCAGCGGTAACGCAACATGGTCGGGAGCCATGGCTGGCGTTAAAGTCGGAAGTACAAGCATTGGCGAAGAAGTCACTGGTGATGCGGACATGACTGCGGATTTCATATCTGCCTCCGTTGACTTAACCTTTTCTGATATCACCGCAACTTCAGGGACAACAAGCCCAGATATTAACTGGGAGAATGTACCAATGAGTAATGGTGGATTCACCAAGACAGGATTAGAGGGTAAATTTCACGGATTTGATCATGATGAAGCCGGTGGGATATTTAAGCACAGTGGTATAGAAGGCGTATTCTCGCTTGCCCGCCAATGAGAAAACCATGATACTGAGAAATTTCTTCCAAGCGTATGAACATTCGTGAAGCTTTGATAAAAGCTTCCGGGATATTTCCTCCAGAGTTTTCAAAGGATATTGCTCTCTATTTGCTCCGACATGGTTTGTACACCCCTCTGTCACCGAAAGACACTTACGCCAACCTTGCGACTCAACTTGGTCATTTGCAACTTCCACACCCTGTTGGAATTCCAGCGGGAATGGATAAAAATGCTAACACTATCAATGGTTTACTTGGTCTCGGATGTTCGTTTTTGGAAGTTGGTACAATCACTCCATTACCCCAGATGGGGAATCCAAAACCGCGTGTATTTCGGATTGGGAAGTCCCAAGAACTGATAAATCGCCTTGGACTAAATAATGTCGGTGCTGAAATTGTTGCACAGACTCTTGCAAGTCGAACCGACAAAGGAATTGTCGGCCTTAGTGCTGGCTATAATGCTGATTCAGAAGATCCCATTTTGGACTTTCAAAAAGTCATTCGATTATGCGCTCGAAATGTTGATTTTTTGTCTTTGAATGTGTCTTGTCCAAATATCCACCAAAGCGTTGATTTTGACAAGCCAGAAAATATACAATCGCTGCTTGAAAAGACCCAAGCAACTTTGCATGAGATTAATCAAAACAAACCAATTTATCTCAAATTATCTCCCGATCACAATGGCAATCAACTCAACGAAATCGTTTGTTCAGCTCTTGAAGCAGGAATTAGTGGGCTGATCGCAACTAATTCCACTTTGACTCGACCCAACGGAAAGGACGGAAAGTATTCTGAACGAGGTGGACTCACCGGTCCCTCTCTTTTTCCTTTATCAACCAAAATTCTCGCACAGATTTACTCCATTACTCAAGGTCAGATACCTTTGATTGGAGTTGGGGGAATCTCATCACCAAGCGAGGCCTACGAAAAAATTAAAGCTGGTGCTAATGCCATTCAACTATACACGGCCCTCACGTATCAAGGGGGTGATCTAATTGTACGAATTTGCAAAGAAATGAGTCATCGCATTAATCAAGACGGTTTAAAATCTATCAGTGAGGTAGTGGGAACAGAGTTTCAAAAATGGCTTGAGTAATTCATCGTCGGGCCATCAACTCCAGATCCATATACTTAATTCCTAAGGAAACTGCCCGAGCAATAAATAGAACATGAAGAGCAAGCCACAGGCCATGATTATCAAGCCACGGGCGCATCACAATGATCGTTATGAGATAAATGATTGAAGAAATAATCATACCATTCCGCATATCTCTTGTCCGAGTTGCTCCAATGAAGATTCCATCCAGCATCCAGGAGGGAAAGCCAATAACAGGAATGAGAATGATCCACCAAAGATAGGATTTTGCAACCGCGCGCACTGCTATTTCAGTAGTCATCATATTGATCAATTGATTCCCAAACAGGTAAAATACCAAGCTGAGCGAGAGGGCGACAATGAATCCCCAAAAACTTGTTAAAAGCGACGACCGTCGCACCGCTTTTTGAGTTCTAGCCCCTATTGAGAGACCAACCAATGCTTCGGAGGCAAATGCAAATCCATCAAGGCCAAAGGCAGAAACAAACACGAATTGAATCAATATCTGGTTTGAAGCTAAGGTTACATCTCCAAAATCAGATGATAAAAATATGAACGATAAAATCGCTGCTTCCAACAGGAGCGATCTAATCATAATATCGTTATTGACCGTTAACATTCGTTTCAATGGAGATTTATTGAAGATTTCTGAAAACTTAAGCCAAGGGCCATAAAGCAACGATTTTCGGCACAAGAAAATTGCTAGAATTAAAGCCGCCCATTCAGAAATCAATGTCGCCAATGCGACCCCTTGTACACCTAAATCCAAGCCTAATACGAAAGTAAAATCTAAAACAACATTCAAACCGTTCATTAGAATCTGGAGAACTAAAACATCCCGCGTTCGTTCTAATGCAATCAACCAACCTGTGATACCAAAAATTGCAATAGCTGCTGGTGCCGATAAAATTCGCCAGTTGACATATTGCGTCGCTAAATTTTCAACTTCTAATGAAGCCGGAGATAACCTCAACGCGACCTCCAAAATAGGCCAACGAACGGCAATCACGAGTAAACCAAGGAGAAAACCGATCAATAATACCCTGACCAGTATGAGTGTAAGTTCTTTTTCGTTAGACCGCCCTCTTTCTTGACTTGCAATACCAGAGGTTCCCATACGGAGAAACCCAAACAAGCCATAAGCGGCAGTAATTATAATACTTCCCAGTCCGACAGCACCAATTGGGGCTGCCAAGCCAAGCTGACCAATTACCCCTGTATCGACTATGCCAATCAGAGGAACAGTTACATTTGAAATCACGATTGGTAGTGCGATCTTCAAAACCCGCCGGTGAGTAATATCTTCGGGATTAACGCGTGTCATTAATACGAATTTCTATGTGTTGGAATAGTAAGGAAGCAATTTCAGAGAAGTAGATACTTAAAGCAAATAGAGCATTCCGTATGTAGTCATAGGAATTTTTTCATTAATTTGCTTGAAAGTGGCCCAAGTTATTGTAAATCTAATTCTAGTTGATAATGATTCGCATTCGCAAAAATGAATTTACCTAATCTAATAATTGCTACAAACCAAGGGAGTCTAGTTGGACAAACCTTAGGCCGACTTCAGAAAAATCCCAAAAGGGTTGCTGTATCCATTGTTATAGTTATGCTCCTCCTCTGGTCGGGGGATATTGGTGATGTAACCCGTAACGCGATTAGGGACGCTTTTATTCAAGTCAGTTCTTTTGTCGGTTTCACCTTGTTTGCATTTTATGGTGCCGAAAGATATTTTGGATTAAATCTGCAAAAAATCATCGCACAGTCAAATCAGTTTGAAATTCCTTTTGCTACAATATTAGGGGCGATTCCTGGTTGTGGAGGTGCTATTCTTGTTGTTACTGCTTACGCAAGCGGCCGGGCTAGCTTTGGTGCTCTAGTTGCCACCCTTGTTGGCACAATGGGGGATGCCGCATTTTTGCTCATCGCTGTAAAACCAGACGCCGCCCTCGTCGTCATTGGGACCTCGTTGATTATCGGAATGCTCAGTGGTTTTGTCGTGAATCAATTTGTTTCCCTTCCCAATCACCCATTGCCTAAAAATAACTTATTTGTAGTACCACGTATTGGGAAATTACAATCAATTCACTTGTTGTTATGTATTATTCTTCTTGCCGGACTGTTTTTGGGAGTAAGTGATCTATTGCAAATCAACCAAACTCCCTATTGGGATAATTTTGCCCTTTATCTCTCAATTGTGGGAACGATCATCGGATTATTAGTCTGGACTCTTTCACCCACCACAACAATGACCAATACTCATGACCACCCTATTTCCCGAGTGGCCTTTGAAACGAGTTTCATTACTGTCTGGATCATTGGTGGATTTTTAGCGTATGAGTACTTAACCCATTTTACTCCATTTGATATTACCAGCTTTTTCTTGGCTTCCTTTCCCTATTTACCATTGATCGGTGTCATTATTGGATTTATACCGGGTTGTGGGCCACAAATTGTCTTAACAACACTTTACATCAATGGGATTGTTCCATTTGCAGCTATCATGGGTAATGCGATCTCCAATGATGGTGACGCTTTGTTTCCAGCCATCGCAATTGCACCGAAAGCAGCCTTTATGGCAACAATTTACTCAGCCATTCCGGCTCTTATTGTCGCTTACAGTTTTTACTTTTTACTCCCCTCATTCCTGAACTAGTCCTTTCAACTCCAAGGAAATTGTTGAAACTCCGGTGCTCTCATCGTACATAGTGGTGACTTAACTACAATTTTATTCATGCAAATGAGATTTCTTAAGTGAGTTGTGTGCCTTCTTCAAAGAATGAGTTGGTTAATTTAGTTTTTTTAATTTTTTACCTATCGGGATGATATGATTCAAAACAAATCTTCACCGGCACTGCTTTACTGCTTTGGTGAAAGCGGCAACTCTTATAAAGCTGCCCTTACCCTTGAACTTGCGGGAATACCATGGAAACCCGTTTTTGTCGATTTTTTCAAGGGTGAAACGCGAACTCCTGAATTTTTAAAGCTCAACCCGATGGGAGAAGCTCCAGTATTGGTCAAAGATACAGCCGTTCTATCACAATCAGGAGTTATTCAACAATTTGTGGTTCAACATTCCGGTCAATTCGGCGGCACAAATCAGAAGGAAAAACAAGAAGTTTTACGCTGGGTTCTTTGGGATAACCATAAGATGTCATCGCTATGCGGAACGACACGATTTTTAAATAATTTTATCCCTGAAGACAAACGCCCACTAGAAGTGATTCAATGGCATCAAGGTCGACTCAAAACCTCTTTCAAAATATTGAACAATTTTCTTGAGAATCGAGAATGGTTAGTTGGTAAATCAATTACTGTGGCCGACCTTTCCTGTTGCGGTTACCTTTACTACCCTGAACCATTTGGCTTCAACCGGTCTGACTGGCCCAACATATCACGGTGGCTTGAAAACATATCATCACTTAAGGGGTGGCAACATCCCTATGATCTTATGCCTAAAAAAAATCAATAATTTTTTGTGGTTTTCACCGCCAATTATTATTATTTTATTTAATCTAATTTCATCAGCTCACGCTAATGTATAGAAGGCTAAATGAATTAAGGAAATACCTTGATTATTAGTTTATTTATTTAATTCAATGACACGGAAGCAGGATTATGGACGCCTATATTTTTGATTGTATCCGAACTCCTAGAGGTCGAGGAAAAAAAAGTGGAGCACTTCACTCTACTACTGCTGTTTGGCTATCAGCTTACGTCCTAGATAAGCTCCTTGAACGACATGACATCAATCAACAAACCCTTGACGATGTCATTTGGGGTAACGTTACTCAAGTGGGTGAGCAAGGGGGTTGCATAGCTCGTTCAGCGGTTTTAATGTCTGCTCTTGATGAACATGTCTCAGGTCTGACGATCAATCGTTTTTGTGGGAGTGGGCTTGAAGCTGTCAACCTTGCTGCGAATCAGGTTATGTCAACTGCTGGAATTGGTTACATAGCTGGCGGAGTGGAAATGTTGAGTCGTGTACCGATGGGAACAGATGGAGCGGCCTTAATGGTTGACCCAAGTGTTGCTATGGAACATTGCATAATTCCACAAGGTGTCTCGGCAGACCTTGTTGCCGCTGAATATGGGTTAAGTCGCGATGACTGTGACTACTATGCCGTTTTGTCACAAAAGAAAGCAGCTCATGCTTGGTTGGATAATCGCTTTACAAAATCTGTTATTCCCGTTTACAACGATGCTGGAATAATGGTATTGGAGACTGACGAACATATACGCCCCGAAACAGACATGCAATCTTTAGGAAGTCTTGAACCCTCTTTCAAACACATGGGTGAGTCCCTGCCGGGCTTTGATAAATTGGCTCTATTGAAATACCCCCAGCACGAAACAATCGACCACGTTCATCACGCTGGTAACTCATCTGGAATTGTCGATGGTTCTGCTGCTGTTTTAATTGGTTCAAAAGAGTTTGGTGAAGTCAATAATTTAACCCCTAGAGCCCGCATAGTTGCAACTGCAAAAGTAGGGACAGAACCGACTATCATGTTGACTGGTCCCCTTCCAGCCACAGAGAAAGCACTCGCGAATGCGGCCATGGAAATCACCGATATTGACCTGTTTGAAGTCAATGAAGCCTTTGCTTCAGTTCCTTTGATGTATCAAAAATATTTTGCTGTAGATGAAGAGAAAATCAATGTTAACGGTGGTGCCATCGCCATGGGTCATCCCCTCGGAGCAACTGGAGCAATGTTACTCGGTACTTTAGTTGATGAACTTGAACGTTCGGACAAGTCAACAGGTCTGGTAACGCTTTGTGTCGCTGGTGGAATGGGAGTGGCGACGATTGTTGAACGGGTTTAGGGGAAATACAGGTGAATAATTTTAAATACGAAGTTGCAGACCATGTGGCTATCATTACTTGGGATGTTCCCGAAAAAAGCCACAACATCATGTCTTGGAAAGGTTTTGAGGAATTAAGTGAACTTGTTGACCAAGCCCTGAATGATGATGCCGTTAGAGGTATTGTTATTACGAGCGGAAAAGTAACTTTCAGTCTCGGGATGGATCTGAAAATACTTCAGGAGCTAGGAAATTTTGCGAACGATCCCAACAAAATATATCAGTCAATACTCAGTATACATGAAAAGTTCAGACGTATTGAACGCGCTGGAGGGGATCATAAGCAAGGAATTCCCGGGAAACCGATTGCGACAGCAATCAATGGAACTTGTCTTGGAATAGGCTATGAAATCGCCTTATCCACTCATCGTATAATTTGTGCTGATACCCCTCAATCTTCCATTGGTCTCCCTGAGGTTAAAATAGGTTTGTTTCCTGGGGCAGGTGGAACAACCAGGCTTGCACGCCGCTTGGGATTAATGGCTAGCGGTCCATTTATTCTTCAAGGCAAAACACCTAAACCCAAAGACGCATTAATGGCCAATTTAGTGGATGAAGTCGTTCCGCTTGAACATCTCATTAACCGTGCCAAAGAGTGGGTACTAAATGCCAAGCCAGAAGATTTAATTAAACCTTGGGATGCGTCGCGAGAGACAATTCCCGGTGGAAAACCCTATGATAAGCAAGGGTTTTTAACTTTTGTTGGTGCCTCAGCTATGTCTGCAGGTCAATCCCAAAACATCTACCCCGCTGTAAAATCTGCACTTGCTAGTATTTATGAAGGCTTCATGGTTCCATTTGACCAAGCAATTAAAGTTGAAGCAAAATGGTTTAGCAAGCTCTTGATGGACCCGTCATCTTCGGCAATGATCAATTCTGTTTTTGTTAATCGTAAAGTTCTTGAAAATGGTGCTCGCCGTCCAAGCGGTGTTGACCGTGGTCGATTTAGGGAAATTGGTATCGTTGGAGCGGGTATGATGGGCTCTGGAATATCCTTGGTTGCAGCCCAGAATGGCCTGAAGGTCAACCTTATGGATATTGATATCAATCGGGCAAACGATGGAAAAGATACGATTAAAAATCTATTGACCAAAGAGAAAAGCCGCAACCGTATTGATAATGAGCAATTCAATCGAACCCTTGATAATATATATTTGACTGACAGCTATAATGACTTAAAGTCATGCCAACTCGTTATTGAGGCCGTCTTTGAAGATCCTGAAGTCAAAAGTTCCGTTCTCAAGCAATTATCTTCTTGTATACCCTCAGATTGCCTTGTAGCATCAAATACATCAACCATACCCATTACATCACTGGCCAATCACCTAATTAACCCTGAACGGTTTATTGGGATGCATTTCTTTAGCCCAGTTCATAAAATGTCTCTCCTTGAGATCATTCGTGGAAAAAACACTAGTAGCCAAACTACCGCTTGGGCTTTTGATTTTTCGCGCTTAATTCGAAAAACTCCGATCATTGTGAATGACCAGCGCTTTTTCTATGCTAATCGGTGTATTATTCCGTACATCAATGAAGGGGTGTCAATGGTTGGCGAAGGCTACAAGCCGGCCCTGATTGAAAATGCATCACGACAGTTAGGTATGCCTGTTGGTCCTCTCCAACTCATTGATGAAACTTCCCTTGATCTTGCTGTTCAAATTGCCAATGCGTCTCAATCCGCTCTCGGTAGCAATTATGAAGTCAGTGACTCAGACCGAGTTATCTACAAACTTGCCGATTTAGGACGATTAGGCCGTAAAGCAGGTGCCGGGTTTTATGAGTATGATTCCCACGGCAAGCGTAAGGGGTTGTGGGCTGGGCTAATGGAATTATATCCACCTATTTCTCAACAACCAGAGATTACCATAGTGAAGAACCGTTTGCTTTTAACTCAAGTGATTGAAGCAATAAAAAGTTACGAAGAAGGTGTCCTCGGAGATATCAGAGAAGGTGATGTTGCGGCAATCTATGGGTGGGGATTTGCTCCGTGGTCGGGCGGCCCTTTCCGATGGGTGGATAATACGGGGATTCGTCAAGTCATTGACATGTGTGAATTCTATACAACTCATTTTGGCAAGCGGTTCCAAGCACCCGAACTCCTTTCGGACTTACTTGCTAGCGGACAGACGTTTTATGAATTTAATCAAGACGTTTCATGAAGTCGTATCTCTAGCAGATGAAAGAATTGTGAGCAATGTCTTGATGAGTTCAATCCTGCATAGCAAAAGAACTAAATTAACCTTTACTAATTGAGTGAGGCAAACATGGGTTGGTTAGAAGATGAGTCTGGACTTGAAAAGTGTCGGGCAAATTATGTCCCTCTGACACCTTTATCGCACTTATCAAGAGCCGGTCAGGTGTTTCCAGATAATGAGGCTCTTGTTTATGAAGATACTCGCTACAACTACAAGGAATATTGTCAACAAGTTACCCGCTTGGCTTCTAGTCTTAAACAAGCCGGTATATTACCTGGCGATGTGGTCTCAACAATTTTACCTAATACACCACCCCAATTTGAAGCCCACTTTGGAGTTCCGGCTTGTGGTGCGGTTCTCAACACTATTAACACCCGGCTTGAAGCTAAGACGATTCGCTATATAGTAAATCATGCCAAACCCAAGCTAATGATCGTTGATACACAGTATCTACCCGTCTTGCAGAATGCACTCACCCATCTTGAAGGTCCACAACCTACCATAATTGAAGCCCATGATTCGCTTTCAGGATTAAATCCTTCTGGTCAATATCAGACATATGACGATTTTCTTAATCAAGGGGACGTCAATTCAAAATGGTATTTTCCCGAAGACGAATGGGAAAGTCTTTCCCTCAATTACACCTCGGGAACTACAGGACAGCCAAAGGGAGTCGTATATCATCATCGTGGAGCCTATATATTAACGATGGGAACGGTTGTGAGTTGGCGTCTAACCCTATTTCCCAAATATTTAAGTATTGTACCTTTGTTTCATTGTAACGGTTGGCTTCATCCATGGTTGATGCCCCTCTTGGGTGGTACTGTATTTTGTAGCCGAGAGGTTTCAGCTCGAAAAATTTTTGAGGTCATTACGACTGAAGGCATTACCCATACAGCAGGTGCTCCAATCATATTAAATATGCTTGCCAATGCGACTGAAGATGAGAAGCGACCCATTACTAACACTGTTCAAGTTTTTACGGCTGGTGCACCTCCCGCTGCAGCAACACTTAAAGCCGTTGAGAGTTTGAACATGAATGTAACCCATGTCTATGGCTTAACCGAAACCTTTGGTCATGTGACGGAATGTCTATGGAATGATAGCCAATGGGATTCTCAAGATAGCGATGCAGCCTGCCAACTTAAATCGCGGCAAGGTGTAGCCATGCCCGGAACGGAAAATGTTGAAGTCCGCCACCAGAATAAAAGGGTTCCCAAAGATGGCTCAAGTTTAGGGGAAATATTTATTCGCGGCAACGCGATTATGAAAGGATATTATCGCAATCCGAAAGCCACTCACCAAGCCTTTGCCCATGGACTGTTTGCGACGGGTGACCTTGCCGTTCAACATCCTGATAGCTACATCCAAATCCAGGACCGGTCAAAAGACATTATCATTTCCGGAGGTGAAAATGTATCGTCCGTAGAAGTTGAAGGAGTCATTATGAAACACCACGCAGTTCTTTTATGTGCGGTGGTTGCAAAAAAGCACACTAAATGGGGTGAAGTTCCTCATGCTTTTGTTGAACTAAAGCCTGATTCATCTGCCTTGCCAGAGCAAATTATTGAGTTTTGTCGTCGCCATCTGGCCGGTTTCAAAGTCCCCAAAAGTGTTGAATTCACCTCCCTCCCTAAGACTGCAACTGGGAAAATTCAGAAGTTTCAGCTGCGTAAACGGCTTCAATAAATCCATAATGTTTGAATTGAATACAATTTAACACGATGTCCTTAAGCAAGGGATGGCTTTAGCTACCTATGTCGTCTGTATTTGGCTATGAAGTTCTTGAGTGTCATGGTTATTGGAAATCACCCAATGCTGTTATTGAACAAGATGTCGTTGTGCAAATTGGTAAGGAGACCCTAACATTATATGGTGAAGGTTTAACAGTTTTAGCTCATTGGTCACTTAATACCATCATTCAACTTGATAACATCAACTCTTATCACTGCTTTGCACATGACACCCTCGGCAATGAGTATTTACTCATTGACGATGAATTAATGATCCATGCTTTGGAGACGATTGCCCTCAAGCAAACAAAGCCAAAATCAGAGCCGACCAAGTGGTGGAGTTTTATTAAGTTTATTTCCTTCCTTCTAACACTGGCTGCCATAGTATTTTATTTTTCCGAGAATATAGCCGAAAGTATTGCTGGAGGAGTCATTGGTCCCAAGCGAACCGAAATTGGTGAAGCACTTTTTACAGAACTCTTGACGGCATCAAATTCAACCATTCAACAATGCCAAGTCAATAATACTATTTTAGATAAAATTAGTAATCGTCTGTTCCCTGATGAACGAGTAGAAATAAGAATCGTTTCTGAAGGAGTTCACTCTGCGACTATGTTTCCAGGGAAGATACTTGTTGCCAATATATCGCAATTTGAGATAACTCGCGACAAGCCGGAGGTGCTGGCAGGAATGCTATTGATGGCTCGCTTACGTGATAAGACAAAGGACTCTCTTGTTGCATTCTTGCAAGATGCAGGATTATTATCCTCCATTCGGCTGCTAATTGGTAGGGAAATCTCCCCGTATATCTTTACGAGGTATGTAGACAAACTGAATGAGCCCTCTCCTATTCCTGTTTCAGAGAAAGAGTTGTTCACGGAATTTTCGCGGCTGAACCTATCCCCTGAACCATTTGCAATTTACTTATTAATCGAGAATATGGATCCAGAAAAGTTCACGTATGACCCCAATGAAGAACCCCATATTACCATCCCTCTGCTTGAAGACCACGAATGGGTTGCGTTGCAGAATAGTTGCTAGTATTGAGCGATAATCAAGGTGATTGGGATGATATTTAATCACCTTATTTTGAACCTGATTTCTGGGAAAAGGAAAAGTATTTCTTTGTGTAACACTGAACGAACAACCCGGTGGGAATATCAATCCATTAAAACGCATAAGTCATCAGAACGACCACTCAAGACCTAACCGTAAGCCATAAGCCGTGTCATCCGCACCCAATCCATGCGCATACACCATCCCATGAAACTCCGTGTCACCCTGATGCAATACACCCCCAACATCCAATAACAGACGCGTCGCCTTTGCCTGACTTGACAACACCTCATCACCAACCATCACGGTACTCGCTTCACTCACCGCCGTCTCAATACCCGCCGAACCGCGCAACACAACACGACGGTCCTCATTCTCCTGAACCATCGTCCGCTCACCCCGAACACCAACACCCGCTATCACCTGACGCTCCTGACCGCTCACACGTAAGCCCACCAAATCCTCAAACGGATTCACCGAGACCGTCCCATGCTTCAACCAACCCCGACCCGTCACACGGGTCTCGTCATCAACACGAAAGTGACGCCCTCCTTCAAGACCCAGCGACCATGCCGTCCCCTTGGTCGTCCCACGCACCGC
>MPNP01000059.1 GCA_002239085.1 Rhodobacteraceae bacterium bin131
TATGAGATAAAACAATGCGCTCGCCACTGGTTGCAAAAATTACCTCGTGCTCCCCTACAATGTCGCCCCCTCGGACAACCGAAAATCCTATATTGCCTCTTGACCGAGCACCAACTTGTCCGAATCGAGGTTTATCCATGTATTTGTCAAGTTCAATTCCCCGTCCCTTTGCCGCTGCTTCTCCAAGCATTATGGCGGTCCCAGAGGGTGAGTCAACTTTATGACGGTGGTGGGCTTCAGTAATTTCAATATCATAATCAGGATCAAGTGATGCGGCGACCCGTTCAGTCAATTGTGTCAACAAATTGACTCCAAGCGACATATTTCCCGCCTTTATGATAACCGTTTTTTGAGCATATTCAGAAATTTGATTGTCTTGATCTTCATTAAATCCGGTTGTTCCAATGACAAGAACTTTACCGTGTTCAGCAGCAAATCTAGCCATGTTAATGCTTGCTGAAGGGCGACTAAAATCAATGATAATATTGACCCTGGCAAACGAATTTTCGGGGGAATCGCCAATAACGATGTCAACGGAAGTATCGGGGCTAGTATCATGGAGTTTTTTTCCAACCCATGGGTGGTTTGCCTTTTCAATCACTCCACCTAATTGAACTTGGTCTGAACTCATTATTGATTGAACAAGCATTTGTCCCATTCGACCCGAACAACCAACAATTCCTACTAAGGGTAAACTAGTCAATTCTTTAATTCCATTAATAAAATTTTAGTATCTGTTATAACAGTCCTTAAAGATTTTTTTCGAAAAAATTGCCAAACAATTGCTTTGATGGAGGTTTTCGATGGTTAAATCCCATTCAAATAATTCAAGCCAATCGCAAAGACAACTTCGAATCGGTGAACTCGTTCGCCGACAATTAGCACAGATTCTATCAGTATGGGATTTTTTTGACCCGGATCTATCGAAGATTTCGATTACGGTTGGTGAAGTGCGAATGAATTCCGATTTAAAGAAAGCGACAGTATTTGTTATTCCACTCGGTGGACACCATACCGAACAAGTCATTGCAGCCCTGAATGAAAGCCGAAGGGAAATCCGCCAGCAGTTAAACAAGCGACTTGATCTCAAATTCTCCCCAAGTTTGCATTTTGTTCCCGATCCCTTGTTTGACCAGATTGAAAACACTGAGAGGCTACTTAAAGAGGAGAAAGCCCGTATTGGTAAGAATCATTGAATTCTGACGATGAATACTTCAGCAAAATCAGAACCCTCTCAGGCTGTTCATGGTTGGGTTACGGTTAATAAGCCCCCAGGAATAACTTCATTCAAAGCCTTAGGAATTGTCAAACGAGCTTTTAAATCGCGTAAAGCTGGTCATGCCGGGACACTTGATAAACCGGCAAATGGTCTCCTAGTCATCGGGTTAGGTCATGCGACTAAAGCAATTCCCTTTGTAACCGAAGCAACCAAGCAATATAGCTTCATAGTTAATTTTGGCTCATCCACGACAACAGATGATGCGACTGGGGAGATTATCGCCGTTTCCGAACATCGACCTTCACAGGAGGATATTAGGACGGCTTTACAATCCTTCAGGGGGCAGATTCAACAAGTTCCACCACAATTTTCGTCGGTTAAGGTAAGCGGTGTCAGATCGTACGTGTATGCTGCAAAGGGCAAGCAAGTTGAATTAATATCGCGTCCGTTATTGGTAAAACGCCTTGAGCTAGTCAAACAAATTTCACCTCACCAAGCAGAATTTGAAATGGAATGTGGAAAGGGAGGTTATGTGCGTTGTATAGCGAGAGATGTAGGAGAAAAGCTTGGCTGCTTGGGTCATGTGCACACTCTGACGAGAATTAAATCTGGACCATTTCATCTAAGTGATGCTTGCGAACTTGAGCAATTCAGCAGTTTTAACGATAAGTACTTATCAAAGGTTCTTTATCCATTAGAAACAGCTCTTGAAACAATACCTGAGATTAAAGTTACTGAAGAAGAGGCCAATACCATTCACAACGGCGGATCTATCCTTTGTAAACAGCCTCACCAAGAAAACGGTTCTACAGCTTGGACTTCCTATAAAGATCAGGCCATTGGTTGGGGAATAATCAAGGAGGGGAAGTTTTTACCTAAACGGGTTTTGCCATTGAGATAAACCGAATGATCACCCTTTTACCATAAATTAGCACGATTTTTATCCAATCAATAACCCAAGGTACAGGGCGTTTTCTTTGGGTTAACCACTCCGAGCAAATTTGATAACAATTCACTTGAACCGTTTGACCGAAACAATCTTGAAGCACCAGTTTCTTTTGGCTCTCTTAACCTATTCTTCTGGGCTCACATGTCATTTAGCAGTTAATGTTTGAAGCAATTTTCTCTATGCCAAGCAAGAAAATCGCTTCGCGGTGTCGCCGTTTTTATTTTAGCCTTGATTAGTTTTCGGCTGTCATTGATCATTGAGTTGACTGCATCGCGGTCGTTGATATGCCTTGAAACACGAATAGTCAGATCTTCTTCAATTCCAATCAATCCCCGGTCAAACATCCAATGAATTGTTCTTGATAATGCAATGCCATTATTGACAATATCTGGACCATTATATTTGACCGGTTTTATATGAGCGGCTTCAACCTCGGGGCTACCTCCACCATTGATAAAGTTCAATCCGGTAATCGCACAACTCTTATTATATGCAGTTAGAACGGCCTTACGGAAGTTCTTATCCCGAACCTTCCTGTTGATTAGCTCATCCACGCGAATTTGCTCTGATTCTTGTTTGCCAATGTGTGCTATATCAGATTCAAGGTCGAGTCCTCGTTGCATAATTCGAACAAAATCACTAGCAGACAGCGTTCGCAAGGCACTCTGTTTTCGACCTGATAGCATTCCTTGGCTGTTTAGAAGACCTTGTTCAACGTAACCTGCACTATCGCGAAATGGTACGGGTTTGCCGAAGTCTAAGTAAGAACCCGGTTCAATTATAGCAACATACATTTGGGAGTCCTGAGTGTCCTGCTTTATATCAAGAACTTTGGCAACAGCAAAGTAATCTTTATCAGGGGCATTTTTTCCTGCTCTTTTGTATATGACCCAATTACCCCGAATCTGACGTGCTTGTTTTAAATATATTTTTGGAAACTGATATTGCTCAAGGAGTTCATCCTTGTAAGGTGAGTCAGATTTATGTAAGAAAACCCCAAAAGCCATGCTCATAATCATATTGAATGCTCATATCTTGTCAAGGAATTCCTGGGAAAATGGGTCTTTATGAATAATGAAATTCAGTAAATTGAGGCAAAGTGCGAAAAGTGTTTGCATTATTTTGTTTTTTGTGGTAAGAAGAAGATTAAGCCAATACTTAAGAGTTGGTAAAAGTTGGCTCTTTTCATTATGGAAGGGGCTGACTGACCACAGTGAGTGGTGGTGCAATAGTTGTTTTATTGATGACCAGTGAGGAGGTTACTAATGAATAATCCCGATAAACTTACCAATGTTTCGACAAGCGGGCCAATGAAAGGACTTCATTCGGGAATGGGGATCGCCGCCAAAGTGATGGTCATTTGTTTTGTCATTTTTACCATACTCAATGTTGACTTTGCGAGTTCAATTTATTCTGGAGTTAAAGGTTGGGTTGAGGCGACCCTCAACTGGTACTACCTGTTAGCGGTTGTTGCGATGATGGTTGTCTGCGTCGGGCTTATGCTATCAAAATATGGCTCAATTCGCCTAGGATCGGACGATTCAAGGCCGGAGTTCAGTAACTTTTCTTGGTTTGCGATGCTTTTTTCGGCCGGTGTTGGGATCGGAATACTATTCTTTGGAGTCGCCGAACCAATATTTTATTTTGATAATTCCGGCGGATTCGGTTATCCCAATAATCCCCATGCCGACCTAGCAGGTGCCACTGCTTTAAGCCAAGAACGAGCCGTTATTGCCATGCGTACAACCTATTTCCATTGGGGCTTTCACGCTTGGGCTGTGTATGTTGTGGTCGGACTATGTTTAGCCTATTTTGGATTCAGAAAAAAGCTTCCCTTTACCCTCCGCTCATCGTTGTACCCCATCATAGGAGATCGAATTTATGGTCCCATTGGGCATGCCGTTGATCTCCTTGCAATTTTTGGTACGGTATTTGGTGTCGCAACTTCTTTGGGTCTAGGCGTGAGTCAAATGGCCGCTGGATTGAATTATCTCTTTGGAATTGACCCTGGTGTGACGACTCAAATTATTCTTATTGCGATTATTTCGGTCGTGGCAACGCTTTCGGCAGTTTCAGGTGTTGGGAATGGAATTCGGATTATTTCAGAGTGGAATATTTGGCTTTCGATAGTCTTGTTGAG
Organism: Rhodobacteraceae bacterium bin131; assembly: GCA_002239085.1. Classification (GTDB taxonomy): domain Bacteria; phylum Pseudomonadota; class Alphaproteobacteria; order Rhodobacterales; family Rhodobacteraceae; genus MPNP01. The sequence continues at coordinate 4,309 of MPNP01000059.1, forward strand.
CTTTTTCCTCCTGTGGGGACCAACCAAGTGGTTGTTGGGCTTTTTTATCACCTCCATGGGCGATTATCTCTGGACGTTTTTCCCAATGGGCTTTTGGACCGGTGGAACTGAAGAAACCATCGCTTGGCAAGGTGGCTGGACCATATTTTATTGGGGCTGGTGGGTTTCGTGGGCACCTTTTGTGGGCATTTTTATTGCCCGTATCAGTCGCGGACGAACGATTCGTGAATTTATGGTTGGAGTTTTGTTTGTTCCTACAACGATTTCATTCTTTTGGCTGTGTATGTTTGGTGGCAATGCGATCTATATGGAGCTTTTTGCCTCTGAAGGAGTCGGTACAGCTGGAATTCTCAGTACAGTGATGAATTGGGATCTGCCGAGCGCTTTGTATGAGACGATTGGGAATCTTACAACAATAGATTTCTTGCGTTGGGGCATTTCTGCACTTGCAACACTACTCCTTGCAACGTGGTTTATCACCTCTTCTGATTCTGGCACCTTGGTCATTACGACGATGCTTTCAATGGGCGATGACAATCCACCTCAACGATTCCGAATTATCTGGGGTTTGGGCGAGGGAATGGTTGCAGCAGTTTTGCTACTTGCAGGTGGTTTGGCTGCCTTGCAATCAGCCTCTATAGCTGCTGGGTTGCCGATATCAGTTATTATTCTATTTATGATGTACGGCCTGATTAAATCACTCCGTGAGGAAGAACCGGTTTATGTTTCTCCAGATATCTCGGGTAAAGAAGCTGCTCAAGGTAAATAGCTGTTGATACAGATTTTTCTTGAATGATGATCATAGGCTTAATATCTAGTTCTCAATAAAGACCGTGGTCACTGACTCGTTCATCGGTATTAGTCTTGGCAGTGTGGAGTGGGCGATCGTCATTGCTTGAGTTAGTAAACACTTACAGGTGTAATTTCGAAAGTTTCCGGCGATTTGGGATTTTCCTCAGATCAAATGAATGGTAAATGAAGTAAGTTGATTACCTTTGTCATCTCCAATTTTTTCACCCGTTATTTTGAAGGATAAAATGCCCCAAATCACCAATAAGCAGAACGTTTATAGTGGGATTCGAACAGTACAAAGTACTTCCATAGAATTACATGAAGACTTAAAGCCAAATACGCGAATGCAGATGGAAGGCTTAAAATTTCTTGGAATTTTGCCAGTGGGAAAAATTCAAGTCGCCTTTTTTGACCCTCAATACCGGGGCGTTCTTGATAATCTTTCGTATGGTAATGAAGGAGTAAAACGAGGTCAAAAGCGAGCTCAGTTACGACAAATGAGTGAGGCTGAAATTGCGCAATTTATCCAAGGCATTGCCCGAGCATTAATTCCCACAGGTCATTTATTTCTATGGATGGACAAATTTCATTTGTGTCAAGGATTTAAGGATTGGTTTGCTGAGACAAATTTAAATGTCGTTGATCTCATCAGTTGGGATAAGGATAGGATTGGGATGGGGTATCGCACTCGTCGGAGTACTGAGTATCTCGTTGTCTTGCAAAAGCGACCTTGCAAAGCTAAGGGAGTGTGGAAAATTCATAATATTCCTGATACATGGAGGGAAAAAATTATCAAGAAAGACCATCCTCATACCAAGCCCATCAAACTACAAGGGGAATTAATCCGTGCGGTTTCCGACAAAGGAGATTATGTGATTGATCCCGCATCTGGTTCTTTCTCGGTTATGAAGGCGGCAATGGAAAGTGAAAGGATATTCTTGGGATGTGATGTGAAGGTTAGCCCCAGGAATAATGCTTGGGACCAAGGTGCGACCATTTTTGGGTAAGCTGATAACTATGGGTTCAAGCAGGGATCCCATTGAAATTTAAAGAATTTATAAAGTTTATCAATAAATTTTCCAAAGTATCTTGAAACGCAATCAATAAATCCCACTCTAAATAGTCCTTGTGTAGCAATTAGTATTGCACAGTTAAAGTTTCATAATTTAAATTGAGGTATTATGGCGCGTATTGCCGGTGTCAATATCCCAACACGTAAGCGTGTACCCATAGCATTAACCAGTATTTATGGTTTAGGTCATAAATCGGCACGAGATATTTGCGATGCGGTTGGCATTGCACAATCGACCAGGGTTTATGAGTTAAATGATTTAGATGTTAAGTCTTTGCGCGAACATATTGATCAAAACTATATGGCTGAAGGTAACCTGCGTCGAGAAGTTCAAATGAATATTAAGCGATTAATGGATTTAGGTTGTTATCGTGGATTACGACATCGTCGGGGACTTCCTGTCAGAGGGCAAAGAACCCACACCAACGCTCGGACACGCAAAGGCAAGCCAGTGGCCATAGCCGGTAAGAAAAAATAATAGGAGACGAATTTTGGCTCGTGAAAAGGTTCGCGTAAAACGCAAAGAGCGGAAAAATATTCAAGTTGGGGTGGCCCATGTGAGCTCCTCCTTCAACAATACCAAGATTTTAATCACTGATATTCAGGGCAATGCCATCGCGTGGTCTTCTGCCGGAACGGTTGGTTTCAAAGGATCACGCAAATCGACACCGTATGCTGCTCAAATTGCGGCTGAGGATGCGGGGCGCAAAGCACAAGAGCATGGAGTTAAAACACTGGAAATCAAAGTTCAGGGTCCTGGCTCAGGACGCGAAAGTGCTTTACGTTCTCTTGCGGCTGTTGGTTTTGATATTACCTCAATCCGTGATGTGTCGCCTATTGCACATAATGGATGTCGTCCACCCAAGAGGCGTCGAGTCTAACACTTATACTATTTTAAAATCACGAAATTAGTTTTTCGAGACATCCCTAGTGTTGGAACCGCTAGGGAAACGAATGGAGGCTAAACTATGTTCCAAGATAACTGGGAAAAACTTATTACGCCTGTTCTGGCGAAAAAATCAAGCTCTAACCCTAACCAATTAACAATTGAAATCGGTCCGCTTGAACGCGGTTTTGGCTTGACAATTGGAAACTCACTCAGACGGGTGCTCTTGTCATCAATTCGAGGAGCGGCCATCATTGGTGTTGAAATTGACCAAATCGTTCAAGAGTTCTCCTCTATACCTGGTGTTCGTGAAGATGTAATTGACATTTTACTCAACCTGAAGGGAGTGATTGTCAGTTCGGAATATAGGACTCCTCGTCGCTTACTTCTCAAGTCATCCCAACCCGGTGAAGTCACTGCCGGTATGATAAATAAAGTAGCCGGAGTTGAAATTCTTAACCCACGCCATGTAATTTGTCACCTTGACAGGGATTCTTCGATTCAAATGGAGATTACTGTGGGTATTGGAAAGGGATATGTTCCGGCAGAACTCAATAAACCACATGATGCTCCCGTAAATTTCTTGGCAATTGATGCAATTTATTCACCGGTAAAGTCTGTTTCTTACAAAGTTCAAGCTGCTCGCGAAGGAAAAATTCTGGATTATGATCGTCTTATCCTGAATTGCGAAACTGATGGTTCAGTTACACCGGAAGATGCCATTGCTTATGCCGCTCGGATACTCCAGAGCAATCTAGAAATATTCATAAACTTTACCGAACCGACACCGGTTGAAAAGGTTGAGGAGCCACAAAGTGACGAGTGGAACTTGGAACTTTTCAAAAAGGCTTCAGAATTGGAGTTATCAGTCCGATCCAGCAACTGCATGAAGAACGATAATATCATTTATGTTGGTGATTTGGTCACCAAAACCGAACAACAAATGCTCAAAACCCCCAATTTCGGTCGTAAATCACTTAATGAGATTAAGCATGTTTTGACTTCAATGGGTCTTGAACTCGGTATGGAATTACCTGGTTGGCCGCCCGAGAACTGTGATGAGTTAGTTCGTCGAGCTGAAAATTTAGACAACTAATTACTAATTTTTTGAAAGTAGACAATCAAAAATAAGGATTGACCATGAGACATGGAGACGGTTACAGAAATCTCAATCGAACAAGTGAACATCGTAAGGCCATGTTTGCAAACATGGCCGGCTCATTGATTGAACACGAACAAATAAAAACAACACTCCCTAAAGCAAAAGAGCTCCGAAGAGTCGTTGAAAAACTCATTACACTTGGCAAAAAAGGTGATTTACATTCGCGCCGAGTTGCTGGGGCACGTCTTAAGCAAAAAGCTCATTTAAAAAAACTATTTGAAGTTCTAGCTCCTCGCTATACTGACCGAGCAGGGGGATATACACGAATCTATAAGGCCGGATTTCGCTACGGTGATATGGCTCCCATGGCTGTGATTGAACTCGTCGACAGAGATCTAGATGCCAAAGGGAAAACCGATTTAGAACGGCAGAAAAATCTAGAGACTGAATAGTCTAAGAAAACCACATCCTCCAACCACATAATAATCACTGTGGGTCAAAACGTTTGTGTTTTCATCATCCTGCAAGATAGCAGTCAATCACTGTTATAAAAAAGCGGACTGAATCATAACTTTGCTTGTACAGACCATCTAGAATTGGGCTGAAAAAAGGATGTGTCGGCCTCATACCTAATCAAATTGACCAACCATGGCTGAAAAATTATCAGGCTAAAAAGATCAGACAAGAGCGCCATATTTTTCAATCCTTGTCAATCATTTAACTAGCTGCAAGAAGGTGATTGTTGCATGGTTTGAGAAATCCCCAATAGCGATACCTAGCCAACAATGTATTAGCAAAACTGCCCAACCAAGAAAGTTAGAACAAATATTCTTAACTTGATGTTCCACCCGATTTGTAGTATAAATCATATAAAACGGCTGAATATTAACCCATCGCTCTTAACTCTGCCGGCTATTATGTATTATGCATGAGGTTTTAATGAGGGTTAGATATTCGTTTGTCGTTGTCCTTACCTAAAATATTAAGTGTTAGCTTTTGTTTAATCTTGGAATTACTGATATGCCGAACCCTTTTACATTTCGCATTTTTGTCCCTGGAGGAAATCCTGAAGGGCTTAGAATTTTTGATAAAATGAACTGGACAGGTAAAGGGCTAATATTCCCAAGAGAAGAGTGGAATAGCATTAAGCATCGTGAGGAGTTTAATCAGTTAGGAGTATACATACTCTACGGGTATGAAAGTTATCAAGATAGTGAAATTGACGAATTGCCAACTGTTTATATTGGTCAGGGAGATAAAATTAGAAACCGGATTGAAAGCCATTACCAAAATAAAGATTTTTGGAATTCATGTGTTGTGTTTGTTTCAACAAATGACGGTCTTAATCGTGCCAATATTACATGGCTGGAATATGCCTTAATCACAAAGGCCATTAGTACTGGACGCTCAAGACTAGACAATGCAAATGTTCCAAATGAACCCAGATTAACAGAATTTGATAAGGCTGACACTAAAAGTTTTCTTGGTGAAATTAATCAAATTCTTCCACTTGCAGGAATTCCAATATTTGAATTTCCTAAATCAGTTAACAAGAAAAGAGATTCATCTCGAAATGAGTCAATTAACTTACCATCTTCAGGTTTGGATACAATTATTGTTGCTGCCCGTGAGAAAAATTTTAACGAAATGTTCTTGCGTCAAAATTGTTGGTTCGCAATCCGAATTAGTGGTAGCATGCTAGAAAAAATTAAGTTCATAGCAGCATATCAAACTTACCCTGTTAGTGCTATTACACATTATGCCGCAGTTGAAAAAATTGAACAATATGGCGATCAAGGAAAATTCAAAGTATACTTTTCCGAAAGTCCCAAGCAACTAATTCCACCCATTCCTTTGGGGGCAAATTCCAATCTGTCACCTCAAGGACCTCGATATGCTAATCTTCAAAAATTAAGATCTGCCAAATCCTTATCTGAAATTTAGGCTGGTAGTGCGACCATCGTTTTCTGAAAATATTTGAGGTAGTGATCATTTGATTTATTCTGGCTTATTCTTCTGTAGAGGAAAGATACTCAAGCACCTGTGATTCCTCTATGAACTGTGGTCCATTAGTTTCTTGCGGGGGGATTCAATCAAAGATTGATTGGAGCCACTCTTACAGGATGCTATAACAATTCCTGACTCTCTAGTGAGTCATCACGGATAGTCTTATCCCAATCAAATCAGCCGCTAGACCAAGAACTGTTCAAGCCACAAAATTTCTATAATTTTCCTCAACCCTTCTGAATGCGGTATCGTAACGCTCAGCGATGACCACACAGTTTTGGCTTCAAGACGGGTTTTTGGGGATCCGTACCTTCCCATCGGTTACCACACTCGGCCTTAACCTGTTGGTATAAAAACAACTTGCTCTCTGCGTCACCCTTGTCAGAAGCACCGCCCAAATACTAATGGGTTGTTGTACGACAATAAGTACCGCCAAGACCTGAATAGCATACTTATATACTTTGGATATTCTTGGCTTTGTTAAATTCTTTTATTCGAGCGAATACATCAACTCCAATCTGAGAATAAACATCCAGGATGTCGATGAGGACCCAGTTTTCCCGGATCATATTCCCCTCACATCGCCAAAAATCAAGGCTTCGCATTGTTATGCTTTGGTTTGATGGAGCAATACCTAAAAACCCATCCCCCGAAATTGTCATTTTCATACCCGGCCAATCGGTGAAGGCTACATAGTCACCTTCAGCAAAAAGGTTTCGCTTAACTGAATTCACCATTCGATTGGGCATGGCATTCAAAAAAGGGATTTGATGCCAATTTCGAAACCCCTTAATTCCTCTGCAAGTTCCAATACCAGAGGGCCCATACCAATTACATCGGGGATGCCAGTACTTATCCAGTTGCATTGCCTCAACCCCTTTGCTTGCGAATTCTCCGAGTTTTGTCAACATCGTTGATACGATTTCAAGACTCTGTGCACCTCTTTGTCCATTTGGGTCATTTATATTCAATCCATCTTGTGTGGTTGGCCCAGGGACATGCCATTCTCGACCCAAGCTAGGCGACATAGGCCAAGCATTAGCTTGCATCATGAGTTCAGGTATGTCCCAAACAGCCTGCATCTCTGTGACTTTACCTTCCGCAACTCGAAAGAACTCATGAAAACGCATTGACACTTGGTGACCAGTAGCCGGTATATCCAACCACGAATGGGCAAATTCCCCGGTATAGTATCCGCACACACCGACCCAGTCCTGGTCAGTTTGTGATGTCCCAGCAAGAACAATTAATTCCCTCCTTTCCAAATCAGGAATGGATTGATAAAGTGAAAAAAGGGCTTTAGTAAACAGCTGTTCAACATTTTCCAATGTTTCAAAGGGGTAGGCAAGTTGAATTTTTGCTTCTTGAGCAAATGCTTGTTTTAGACAACCTAAAACCTGTACTGGTTCAAAGTTATACATCGCCTTGCGAAAAGGCTCAGTAATTGATTTAATTGAATCTGAATTATTCACAGGTAACCAACCTTTAACTCTCATTAATCTCGTGACAAAAAAGAATTGACTGTATATAGGGCTTAAATTATAACAATCACTTGTTGATATGAGTGACCAAATTTAGCTTTGTAAGTGATTGACCAGCGAATTAATTTAAATTTTCAGGCAAATCAATCATTTTGAACAATTTCGTTCTGATAATTGATTTTCGGAATTAGTAAAACGGTTTAATGCTCTCTATTGGAGTCAGCACCAACAATTTCGTCACCCGATGTCACAATGTGTCTATAAGAGTAATACTGACATATATTTTCCCTCCCTTTAAGACCTTTAAGGAGAGAATGGATGAGGAGACATCCTATTTAGCGACAATCAAGTTGATTGACGCTCAATAACGTTCATTGCCAGAATTTAGAACTGATTATGGCTTTGCAGGTTGCGGTGTATGCCCCTATCCCAATTTAAGCGATTCTCCTTACGGCAATCGTATTTTTTGGAATAAAGTGAGAAGAAAAAACAAGAATAAAATTACAAACTACTCGGCATTAAATTAAAGTAACCTAAATTGGATTAACTGCTTTATCAGGTCATGAAAAACTTATTTGGTTCAGATACTATTGAAAACTCGGTGGATGATTCTCTTCGTCCACTGGCGGACAGATTACGGCCCAATAAACTTGAAGATATTATTGGTCAAAAAGAATTAATTGGTGACAATAAACCTCTGAACAACCTTCTCAAGTCCAAGCCACTTCCTTCAATAATACTCTGGGGTCCTCCTGGAGTTGGAAAGACCACAATTGCCAAGTTACTTGCCAAAACAGCCGACGGAGATGTCATTGAAACCAGCGCCGTGTTTACAAATACGGCTGAATTAAGAAAAATATTTAAAACAGCTCACGAACATTGGAAATCAGGTCAATCAACAACTCTTTTTGTCGACGAGATTCATCGCTTTAACAAAACGCAGCAGGATGGGTTTTTACCTTATTTGGAAGAAGGTTCAATCCGGTTAATTGGTTCTACAACCGAGAACCCCTCATTTGAACTGAATCCAGCCTTATTGTCACGGGTTCGAGTTTTGATATTGCAGCGATTATCATTTGCCGAACTTGAGGAAATGATTATCCGCTCAGAAGACTATTTTGGCTGCCCTTTGCCACTTACCAAAAACGCCCGAGATTGGCTTGTAGAAAATAGCGATGGCGATGGACGCAATCTGCTCAACAGAATTGAACAAATCATGGTGCACCAGTCAAATAAAGAAATGGATGTCGACTCACTCCATGAGTTATTTTCATCACATCGGGGGAATGCTTATGACAAATCCCGTGAATGGCATTACAATTTGATTTCAGCACTTCATAAATCGGTCCGAGGTTCAGACCCAGATGCTTCGCTTTATTGGTTGGCACGAATGCTGGATGCTGGTGAAGATCCCCACTATTTAGCGCGGAGAATAACCCGCATGGCAATAGAGGATATTGGTTTAGCCGACCCTGATGCGTTGAGTATTTCTTTGCGGGCATGGCAAACTTATGAGCGGTTAGGAAGCCCTGAGGGAGAGTTGGTTCTAGCCGAAGCCTTGATATATCTCGCCTTGGCGCCAAAATCTAACGCGAGTTATTCAGCGTATAAAATGGCTTTATCTGATGCTCGTAAGTCGGGTTCATTATCACCGCCCAAACATATATTGAATGCACCAACCCAACTCATGAAAGAAACTGGATACGGTAAAGGCTATCAATATGATCATGATCATCCTCTTGGTTTCTCAGGACAGAACTATTTCCCAGAAACTATGAAGCCGGCTCATTACTATCATCCTGTTGAAAGAGGATTTGAGCGAACTTTAACCAAACGACTTCAATACTTCAAAAACCTGCGCCAAAAATTATCTCAGCATACGAAGTAGGCTGCAACCTCCTTAAGCAATGATAAATCGAAATTAACTTTGAGACGATTATGATGACAACACTAATACAGATAGGTATTGGTGGTGCAATAGGTGCCATCTTGCGGTATCTTGTCAACATATCATCCACTCATCTCTTAGGCACCTCTTTTCCATACGGAACATTATTTGTGAACGTGGTTGGTTCTTTATTAATGGGAATATTGGTGACCTATTTTATGAATAACGACCAAATTGCAGAGCGATTTTCCCCATTAATCATCACAGGCTTTTTGGGCGGCTTTACAACGTTTTCAGCTTTCAGTAACGACACTTGGCAGTTATTGAATCACAGCAAAATTGAATGGACTCTCATGTATGTGTTTGGCTCAATAATCTTGAGCTTTGGTGCCTTAATTTTAGGTATTTTCATTGTCAAAGCCTGATACCTTGACTGCTCCTCAAGTCCATAAAGTTACTTCTGATTATACTGATCAAAGGCTTGATAGGATGCTACGTGCACAATTTGGGCGCTTATCGCAAGCCTTGATTGAGCGTTTATGTCGCAAAGGTTTAGTACGCGTCAATGGAAAGAAAGTCAAACCCTCAACACGGCTCATTCAGGATCAGGAAATCCAAATCTATACTTCTATTGGGGTGAACCCTGACCTGTCGGTAAAGTCAACACAGTTGAGCACTAAAGAGATTGAACTCGTTGATGAACTGAATGAGGCCATCATCTTTGAAGATGATTTTATTCTTGCCATAAACAAACCGTCAGGATTAGCCACTCAAGGTGGTACTCAACAAAGAGACCATGTTGACAAGTATCTTAACCATATCAAAACCTCTACTCAATCGGACCAATTACGACTGGTTCACCGTTTAGATAAGGAAACCTCTGGAGTTCTAGTTCTTGCCAAAACTCTTCCCGCGGCTCGGACAATGACGCATCTTTTTCAATCTCGAGCGGTGGTCAAGCAGTATCTTGCTTTCACCCATGGCGTCCCTAATCCTAAACGGGGAATAATTAAATTCCCGATATTGCGCGATACTCAATCCAAAAATCGAAAAATGAACAGCTTGAAATCACATACTAAGGCCGATGATAATGAAGCAAAGTTTGCTACCACTCACTACGAAGTTCAATTTGTATTTGGAAGAAATCTTGCGGGTATTGCTCTATGGCCTCAAACAGGCCGCACGCATCAACTGAGAACTCACCTTGCTACGCTTGGCAACCCCATTTTGGGAGATAGAAAATATACGCCTCGGAGTCTAAATGTATCACAGTTGAGTGGTATAATTGAAAATCCCAAACGCATGCAACTGTGTCTCCATGCAAGCAGTCTTTCTTTTCTACATCCCCACACAAAAAAGAAAATTCATATTAAAGCTGGTTTTCCGGACCATATGAAGAAGCTGGCCAAAACGTTTGAATGGAATTTATTATCGGCCATTCCATCACCACCTTCACAATTCTCGACTTTTTGAATGAATTAACTTGATGAGTGAATGGCAAGCAAGAGTATTTTGGGAAGAGGTTGAAGTTATCCCTCTTGAGAATGGCTTTGGGATTACCCTTGACAGTAAATTAGTTAAAACACCAAAACAATACACACTCAAAGTCCCGACCAAATCTCTCGCATTGGGGATAGAAAAAGAATTCTTAAGCCAGCATGAAGTCATTAATCCTAATACGATGGAATTTACCCGTTTAGCAAACACTGCAATTGACCAAGTCACCCCTCATCGCGAGCGCATAGTTCACTCACTGACTGAGTATGCCCATACAGATTTACTGTATCATTTTGCTCCTGAACCCCAAGAATTGACAGAGATTCAAGAAAAAAATTGGAAACCGCTTATCCAATGGATTGAATCTACCTTGGGAGTTTCCATTAATTCTGGTTATGGTATTATGCCGATTCACCAGCATCCAGAGACCATTGAAGTCTTTCAGGGAGAGCTGAAAAAGATGAATAATTTTTTGCTGACGAGTTTCAGTGACATAGTCCCATTACTGGGTTCATTAATATTGGGTATGGCCTTGTTAAGGGGTTTAAAAACTGTTGAAGAAACATGGCATCTTTCGCGAATTGACACCGACTATCAGAGCACCAAATGGGGTAAAGATCATGAGGATTTAGCAGCAGAAGCCCTAAAGAAGAAAGATTTTATAAAGGCCTATGAATTTGCTATGTGTTCACTCAATTGATTATTTGCCAAACGGTTAACTCACTCCCTGGATTAACGCGATAGCGATTGATAGGGTAATGACACTTGCTGCTGTTGATACAAGTATTGTTGAGGAAACGCGAGCAGGAGCTACTCCGAAATGTTGGGCTAAAATATAAATATTGCCAGCTGTTGGCATTGCCGCTGCTGCGACCATGACTCCCCCAACTAAAGGGTCAACATCAAAAACCCAAAACGCACAAATGGCAATGAGTAACGGGTGTAATATAAGTTTAATTGACGACAACCATACAGCAACAAAAACCCTTTCGGCAGACTTTGCAGCGAGTGAGGCACCAATAACAAAAAGGGCACAGGGAGTTGCGGCACCACTCAATAAATCAACGAATTGCCATCCAGGTTGCGTAAGAGGCAATTGAAACTGTCCCCAGAATAAGCCGAGAATTATAGAAGCCACCATTGGATTGGTGGCAATTCCGACCAAGACCTTCTTTAACGAATTAAGAGTGAGTTTTCCTTCCTGTGACACTTTGACAGAAACCACAATCAAAGTTCCAAAAATAATGAGATCTAAAGCCAAATAAAATATGATTGGTCCAACTGCATAATCGCCTAACAACAGAACGAGAATAGGAATACCTAAAAATCCGACATTACCAATTGTAGCAGTTTGTGCTTCTATTGCCGCTTCTGCCCACCCCACTCCTCTTAATAAGGATGTAATTTTAGTTGCGATGTAAAGGGCAAACGTTGCACAGAGATATGCGTAAAAAAACTGTGAGTCATAGAGTTCGGTCAGGGTAAACCCTGATGCAAATTGGAATAACATCGCTGGCAAGGCAATGTAAAAAACGAATTTTGTAATCCACGCAATTGCTTCG
>MPNP01000060.1 GCA_002239085.1 Rhodobacteraceae bacterium bin131
ATCAGGGGTTGATAGCCTGTCTCATAGGGAACCTTACCCGTTGTCACACGGTAGATGGGGAGACACTCTTTCTTACCCGATGGGATAATGGTCGCATCGATATCAATGGTCAGATGCTTTACACCGCGGGTGGTAATCTGCTGAGTAATCAAGAACTTGTTAATGAGGTGTAAGGATTGCAATTCCTGTGCCGGTGGTGGAATATAGACCTGGTCCTTGATCCGGGCCTGAGCCGCCGCATCGTCATGATAACGGGAAAGCCAATCATGGACGGTACGCTGCGAGGGAAACGTGCGATTGCGACCCCGACGCAGACGAGCGCTGAGGGTGGCACGGCGGCGACCATAGAGCTTCAGTTCCAGTCGGCGAACAGTCATGCACAAGTCCGTGTCATTCTCCAGATGGTCAATATCCGCGACCCGGTCAAAGCCTAAAATGTTCAAGAGTATGATACTCAGAACCATCTGAGCGTCCAACCAGCCCTGAGACCGAGTGCGGTCACACGGGAGGCGGTGAAGGATTTTTAGATCACCCACAATCTTCAAAAACGGAAGGACACCACCAAAGGGTGTTGTGTCTTGTTTGGGGGTCAATTGGGCCTTGACCGGAAAGTTATTTTGAGATACCATAATGTTCACCCGTAAGTCTAAGTTTACGTTGTTGTGATAATAGCAAGAAAATGCCGTTGTTACAATTAATTCAACAGGTTTTTCATTTTTTCGATCGCATATCAGGGAAGTTAAAGATGGGATAGCTCACAAAAGATTGACATAAGTCTCTTGATTTTTGAAAAATTTCTCTTGTAAAATAAGTCGCTCAAAACCAAAAAAATTAATTGTAATACGAGGTAAGTATCATCAAAATTGTAAATATTATCTTTTTTATTATTGGGTTAGGAAATGTCGGGCTATTTGCCCATGAACAGCCACGCGATGGAGATTCTGGTAATGTTGAAGTCGTGCGCGTGGCCCTGGCCCAAGAACAGGCACGCAATGGAGATTTTAAAGGTATTCACACTTGTGGAATTATTCCCCTTTGGTCATTCAATGACGCCCCCCTCCCGAACCGACATGCCTTGCAGCTTGGACAAGAACCGACACGCCTTGCAGCTTGGTGTGTTCTGAAAGCTAATAATATTGACTTTCAAATTACCCAAACGTTGCCAAAAGAAGTGATAGAAGCAATGCTAAAATTATTAGAGGATGAAAAATCACACACAAAAGATGAATTAGACAAAGAAAAAGTGATTTACAGCGCTTTATGTGTTGATTCCAATTTGAATCCAACCCTCGGGAAATTCGATGAATGTGTGAAGATATTGAATGAGCTGGTGAGGAAGATGCCGAATCCTGATCCCGACCCTTACCAGATCTACCCTAATTTCACGCCTTCATTGAATTGATGGATTAAGGCGAGGTACTAGGAAGAAATAGTGCTCTCAATTAATTTGTGTTGATTGTTTACAGAATGACAGAGAATAATACAAATTAATTACATCACTTCAATGGTGTTGTGATACTCGATACGCCGCCAATGCCTTTTCCAGAATACTGATTTGAATGCCGTGCAAGGCCCTCTGTATCCTAGCCGTACTCATTCAATGACCCTGGGCCTTTAAGAGATAACACAGATGCTGAACACAACAAAAGGCCATATAATTTTTTGATCGCAGATCAGGGAGAATAGACCCTCGAAAGAACATCTCATTTGACCTTTTCCCAGTTCGGTAAATCTTGGGTAACCTCTGCAAAAACTCACAACCCTACCACACGCAAATAATCAAGTGGCGATGGTGTTGTTTTTACTTTTATGCTGATATCGACATAAAAGTAAAAACAACACGAGTCTAAGATATGGTCCACATTGTTTGATCAGAGCAACGTGTCCCCTATATGACAAGAGGGAATGCCACTTGGGGACAACCGGATTAGCTCAACCATTGCTAGCCTGTGGCTTGCGACTGTTACGACTCGTCATTTGAGGTGATGCTCATACTCCCAGAGGCGTACCTTTAATCAACATTCTCGGTCTTATAGGTATCCAAATCGAAAATACCCGATGATACTTTTCAGTAAGGTCAACAAGCAGTCCCTGTAAATTGGAAACTGCGGACCGCAAAGCAGCGTTGAAGAGACGTGTCATGAATACTGAAAACTATACTACCTGACATTTATTTGCCGATTGACCACGGGAATTAGACAAGATGCTGAAAATTTGTCAAATAGAATCTGGACAAAAAAGGAATTGAGTGAATTTAGACTGCCTAAATCGTTACGTTGGAAATAAATTAAACTCACCTTATTTGATTATTGAGTTAAAAAGTTTGCTGTTGAACAAAGTTATTGAGTATTTCATAAGGACGGCCTCGTAGCTCAGCTGGATAGAGCGACTGCCTCCTAAGCAGTAGGCCACAGGTTCGAATCCTGTCGGGGTCACCACTTCATTTTTTTGCAAGCGAATTCTGAGACCAATACGATTGGACATGTTCATATACTTTACGCATTAAAGTTGGCATGGATTGAGGGTCAAATGCATCAAGTGGAATCAACTTATACCCGTCGCTTAAACAATACTCAACATCTATTTGCCCTATTTGAACTTTTATTTGAGCTTGAAAGTGGGAGAAGGTATGTTGAACATGACCGGGTATAGCGACCGGATTTTCTATCGGCAGTGATTGCTTGTCTTTGTTCGGTTCCCAACCATATCCTGGCCAACCCATAGTTCCCCCAAGTAATCCGCCTTCGGGTCGTCTCTCAACCAATAAGCAGTTGTTCTGATTTAAGACCACAAGCATTGTTCCACTTCGTGTTGGGATATGATTTCTTTTTCGCGGCTGTGGTATTTCATCTTGCACACCTTTTTGAAACGCTTGACAACATAACCGCAATGGGCACTTGAAGCATAAAGGTGAACGGGGTCGGCAAAGAGTTGCCCCCAAGTCCATGAGAGCTTGAGCATAATCTCCAGGCCGTGTGGTCGGAGTTAATTTTTCCGCCTGTTTTCTAATCAACTTTTTGGCCTGAGCTTGAGGTGATTGTATGGCAAAAAGGCGTGTTATAACCCTTTCAATGTTGCCATCAATAACAGTTGCCGGCTGACAAAATGCAATGGCTCGAATGGCCGAAGCAATATAAGTCCCAATACCAGGGAGAGATCTCAGTTCTTTGTCTGTATTTGGAAAGGAACCACCGTAACAGTCAACAATTTTTTTGGCACAAGAATGGAGATTACGGGCCCGGGAATAGTATCCTAACCCAGCCCACTCCTTGAGTATGTCATCAAGGTCAGCATGCGCTAAGGAATAGATATCAGGCCATCGGTTTACAAATTTTAAATAGTAAGGTATGACCACCTTGACCATTGTTTGTTGAAGCATTACCTCTGAGAGCCACACTTTATAGGGATCAGGTTTTATCCCACGGGTGATATCCTGCGGGCTCCATCGCCAAGGCATTTCCCTTGCATTTTGGTCATACCACCCGAGAAGAAGTGTACTGAATTGTTCTTGACTCATTTTTTTCACAATTAAATGAATTTACATATAAACTAAACTACTTAAATTCATACATGTGCTAAAAGCCAATTTCCAGAGTCATTAAATTGTATCATTCAAAGTCCGGCCAAAAACGAACCAAAGGGTTTAGTCATCTACAGGAGTTATATGAAGATATCGCCCGCAATGGTGCTGAGGAACGAGGAATTGTTGACCACCGTATTATAAGCTGCTGGGATGACATTGTCGGTGTCAAACTCGCACGGATTTGTCGCCCGGAAAGAGTATTTCATAAAAATTGGAATAAACAGGGCGCACGACTTGTTCTCAAAGTGCCGAAGGGTTTTGTTCAAAAAGTAGAAATGCAGCGTGAACAAATTATTGAACGAGTCAATGTTGCTTTTGGATTTGGGGCAGTTAATGGAATAGTAATTGAGCATACGACCTTCGAAAATTTCAACCTAAAGAAAGAAGCAAAAGTTAAAAACCAGCCAAACCAAGAACAAAAAGAAAAGATCAAAGAAATCGTTAAAGATGCCGAAAACTCAGAACTGCGTGAACTCCTTTATGATCTTGGCTTAAATGTTATGGCAAAAACCCAAATAGCGGAGAAAAAATGAATACCACCCTTACCCTAACAAGACTCCTAAAATCTCATATCATCCTTTTATTTTTCGGACTATTTTCAACTTGGGCAGCCATTGCCCAAGAACCGGCTGCAGACCAAATCACTCTTCCCCCTCTTGTGATTGGAAATGTAGATAGTAACGTTCACATTGTGGAATTTGTTTCGTATACATGCCCGCACTGTGCAAATTTTCATAACGGCCCTTATGGCAACCTCAAACAGGATTACATTGACACTAACAAAATTAAATTTGAAATTCGCGAAATGATTTGGGATGCTCCAGGTTGGATTGTTTCTGTTGTTGGGCGCTGTGGTAACGCTGAAAACTATTTCAGTTTTGTTGACCTCGTCTTTGCTAAACAACAAGAATGGACTCAGTTGAAAACCCAAGGGGAAGTCGCCCAAAGAATTAAATCAATGGCCGTGAGCGTTGGATACGACGGCAATGAAATTGATGAGTGTTTTCAAGACAAAGACTACCAAGAATCCTTAGTGATGCATTCTCGGTCACAAGCTCAGGAGTTGGGCATTACCTCAACTCCCTCCTTTGTGGTCAACGGCAGGCATTTAAAATCATTTAAAGGCTATGATGATCTTGTCACGGCAATTGAAGCACAACTGAACTAGATAAGGATTCCTAATCCCTTCAATTTGTCGTAAGATTCGATTCACTTGAAATCGCATGGTGAATAAGCTGCTTAAGTTCATTCCAGTCATGGATCTCTAGTCGTACTGGAATCGTAAGAACTCGTGATTTCCACTTATCACTTAACCTTACAGCATCTTTTTCGGTGGTTACAATAAGGGCATCATTACGTTTGGCCTTCCGTTCAATCCGCCTTAAGAGGCTCTCAGAAGGAACTTGATGATCATTAAGAGGTAAAAACTCTATCAGGTCAACCCCGAGTTGGATTAATGTTCTCTTAAATTTGAATGGATTCCCTATTCCAGCAAACGCAACGACCTTGGATTGATTTAAATCCAAACCTTGCGCAAGCGGTTTTAAAGTAGCACAAAACAACGGGCATTCAGCTAAGGTAGGGAGTTTTTTTGCAAAGGCGCTGAGGTCTTGATGGTCCTTGGAAACAAGAATACAATTGGCTCGTGCCAAACCTGATTTAACTGGTTCACGCAACGGACCTGATGGAATGACACGTTCATTCCCAAATCCAAGCAAATTATCGACAATAATTATAGAAAATGATGGTACTAGATGACGGTTCTGATGACCATCATCAAGGATTACAATTGAGGCTCCATGCTTTTGTGCTTCCAGGGCACCCTTATATCTATTTTTTGCTACCCAAGTTGGTGCGAATTCCATAAGTAAAAGTGGCTCATCACCGACTTCACTCACTAGATTTAAGTAACGATTAACCTGAACTGGACCGTCAATGTACCCTCCATACCCTCGGGACACAATGTGCGGCGTGTGTCCCTGCTCAATTAATTTTTGTACCAAAGAAATAGTCAGAGGGGTTTTTCCTGTCCCTCCTATGTTGAGATTACCAACACTAATGACTGGAATACCAATCGTCTTACGAGGTCTCAATATGGTATTCAACTTATGCCCACATTGCCAAATCCAAGCCAAGGGGAGTAAGGCGGTCGATATCGGACTGCTACGTCTAAACCAAAATGCCGGTTGGCTCATGCCTTTAGTCCATCACCGGGGTCTGTGTTGAGCTGGAAATTCTTGGGTTGGGCTTTGGGCTTCTTTTTCATCAATTAACTGATACAATTTGGCGATGTAATAGCGAGTCATAGCGTTATCAACAGTTTTTTGCGACACCTCCTTCCACGCATTGTAAGCCGATTTGTAGTCGGGAAATATCCCAACGAGATCAATTGCATGTGGATCCTTAAATTTTTTTGATTGGAGGTCAACCAACTCGCCGCCAAATA
Organism: Rhodobacteraceae bacterium bin131; assembly: GCA_002239085.1. Taxonomy (GTDB): domain Bacteria; phylum Pseudomonadota; class Alphaproteobacteria; order Rhodobacterales; family Rhodobacteraceae; genus MPNP01. Next base: position 6,030 of record MPNP01000060.1, read on the forward strand.
CAAGGTGAAGTTTACCCGACATGGAATCTCTAACCTTTTTCTTAATTTCTAATTTCCGGCGACGGTCATAGCGTCAACCAACACACTAGGAACACGAAATGAATTAAATTCCCTTGGATCATTCGCAGGGATAATTGACCTCAGTATTGTTTTTAGATTTCCCGCAACAGTGAACTCAGTAATTGGTTTAGTGAGTTCACCATTTTCAATAAGCATTCCTGAAGCTCCTCGTGAATAATCTCCTGTATTCTGGTTAATTGTAGAACCAATCAGGGAGTTGATGAAGACCCCTTTTTGGATATTTTTAATCAAGTCCTCTTTGGAATTATCTCCGAGTGTTAACGAAACATTGGTAATCGAAGGTGACGGACCGGAAGTTAAGCTTCGGTTGGCATTACCTGTGGAAGTAAGACCGAGTTTACGTGCCGTTCCGAGATCTAAAATCCAGGATTTAAGAATTCCATTATCAACAATGGCTCGTTCACACGTTGGAAGGCCCTCTGCATCAAAGTATCTTGAGGATAGTGATTTCACACGATGAGGTTCCTCGACAAGACTTATACTAGAGGGGAGTATCTGGCAATCCAGGCTATCCATTAACCAGCTTGAACCTCTGGCAATTGATTGTCCATTGCAGGCGACGAGGAGTTGACCAATAAGCGAACTCGCTACTCTTCTGTCGTAAATAACCGGGCAGATCATTGTTTCAGGTTTTTGTGAGTTCAATTTTTGAGCAGCGCGCGTTCCGGCTTTTTGGCCTATAAATTCTGGTGCATCCAAATCATCGGCAAAAACGCGTTGTTGATAATAATAATCCGTTTGCATGCCGAGATCTGTACCGGCAATAGCAGAGCAACCGGCACCACGGTAATTGTAGTATTGCTCACCGCTAAACCCATTGGAGGCCATCAAAATTGATTTTGACTTGCCATACTGCATTGAAGCTGAACTTACGTTGGATACACCTTCAATATCTAATGCAGCTTTCTCCATAGTCACACCAAATTGTTCCATTTCTTCTAGACTTGGAAATGGTGTATCATCATACTGTTCTAAACTTGCTGGAGGTATTTCGCCAATAAGTTGGTTGACTTCGGCAAGACCAACGCTTGGGTCATCAGGGGCAACCCGCGCCATAGTAATGGCTCGTGCAACGGTATTGTCAAGCGTTTCAGGGGTGAAATCCGAACTGGATATCATTGCTTGTTTATGACCAAGAATCACTCTGAGTCCAAGAGTCATTTTCTCAGATCGCTGGACCATTTCAAGATCACCCTTGAGAACATCAACTGAAGCCTGCTCGGTTTCGGCAACAATAATATCAGCGGCATCAGCTCCCATTTTAATTGCCTTTGTGAGCGTTGCTTCGGCGATATCTTGTATTTTAACTACCATTTGCTAATCACTTTAATGAATGCTCCATTAACTGAGTGTCCCCATATTCACACCATTAATGATAAACTCTTCCTCTTCATTGATTTCAATATCAAATATATGCTGTCCATTTTGTTCGGACTTAAGAAGTTGCATAAGCCGTTGATAGCCAGTTAATTCATTTGCATCAATTAAGCCGCTTGATTGCATGGTTAATAGAAACTCTTCAAGATTATCAACGACAACTTGCAATCGAATATTTTCATTGTTTTCGTTCTCCCTATAATACCCCCCTAAAATCGCGATCTGAAGATTAAATAACTCTAAATCAATCACCGATTCCAGCGCAATATTTTCTCCTTGAATTTCTTGATTGATAGCATCATTCCAGAAACTAGGATCAGTTTGTAGGCTTAATTCAGCTGATAATTCACCAAAATTTGGAAGCTGCGGATTGGCTAATAGTAATAATTGGGTAAATGGGTCATTTGATATGAATTCCTGGAGTTCCAGTTCCATTGTTGTCTCGGTTTGCCTATTGCTAGGGAACGGGTTGTGGTTCAAACCAAACATCAACCTACTTGCTTTGATTAACGAAAAATTAGGAATGTCAACTGCAATTGACTCAAAGTCACTATTAAGTATAACTCCCTGTTCAGTTACGGCAAACTCAATGGATAATGGTCCTGTGGAAGTTTCATAGTTCTGCCAACTTGCCGCCATTTTTCCAAGATTGAATGTGCCTTGGCCACTGAGATTCATAACATTTCGGCTAAGGTCCATTAAATCGAAAGAATAAAGTGTATCGATATCTTCAAGAACGAGGTCCAAACTGCCGGCATCACCTTCAAGTGCCAGGCTTTCAGCCCTCAGCGCTGTCGTTCCATTACTGTTAACAACGTTAAGTAACATTGACCCTTCAGTAACATTAATTTCATAGAGATTTTCGTTACTCAATTTGGGGTTTGAAACCAAAACCTTGGGCGGTAGACTCACCCTGACTGTATTGGGGTCAACCGGTGAAAAGGTCAGTTCGGTCATATGAATCAGTGATACTCCTGACCCAAATGAATTATTCATTATTATCGTTAAATCTTGGATATCAATTGAACCATCAGCATGTAATTCTGGATTTGCGTATTCTTGTTGGGTGTTAGCACCCAACCAATAATAATTAAAATTATCGAGAGCTTCCATGGGGGTAATTTGTCCAATTGCACTCTGGGTCGAACTTAATCCAAGTACGAGCAAGCAACCCGTCAGTCTAAAAAATGATGATATTTTCATTCGTATGGTCATGCCTTAATCTCCTCAATGAAGGCCCCAAAATTCAATTGGTTTTCAATCCAATTGCGCTACCCTTTTATATGCCGCACGTTTATGCATTCGCTTTTGATAATTCTTCAAAGGTAAGGGAATGGCATCAAACTTAGCTCGCTCAGCCCAATCAAGGCAATGGGTTAAAATTATATCAGGCACAGTCATTAAGGTTCCCATAAGATACTCATCCAAGTTGATGCGCTCACATAATTCTTCAGCCACTTTGTTAAATTCCCATTTGAGAGTAGCTTTTAGGGTTTTAATGCGTTGTTTTTCAGGTAACACAAAACTATGCTTTGCTGCATTCCAACAACAGCTGTCCATCTCGCACAAAATGAATTGGGTTAAACTATCTTGATGGGCTCTTTCTAACGATGCCAGTGGGAACGTAAATTGACCATATCCGTCCGTAAGATAGTTCAGTATTGCCGTACTGTCAGTTATCACTTGACCATCATCAACCAAAGCAGGGATTCGACCTTGTCCTGAAACCTTGACTAATTTCTTGTCATGGGGAGATACAGGGTAATGTTTGTAGGTTAATTCCATTTCCTCCAATAGCCAAAGAACCCTGAATGCTCGACTTGCTCGTGCTCCGTATACTTGAAAATTCATTTGGTCACCGTGATATTTATTAATGTTCGTTCAACAAGTGCTTCTGGCCGCTTGAATCCCGGACGACGTATCTTCCGGTCAGTTTCTGCCAAAATTTGCATGGCTTTTTTTGCAGAAGAAATATTCCATTTACTCACCTGTTTTTTCAATCGATCTCTTCTTTTTCCGAACACTGGGGGTCTTAACGTTCTTAGTCCAGCATCAAGGCCGTCATTGTGACTTATAACGGTGAGTATTGCTCGAAGTTTAAGTTTGGTACGAATACAAATCATTACCGGATTAAGTTCCGTGGCTGATAATTTTCTTAAAAAAGGACTCACCTGTGCTTGATTGCGGTCTGCAACGGTCTCAATCAGCTCTTCTATACCCCTATCGCCATTCTCTGGAAAGCAATCCTGAATATCTTCTATGCTAAGTTCAGAAGCATCATCTAACTTATAAAGTGCGAGTTTTTTAATCCATGTCCTGACCATGGACGGTTCTTGTTCACCTGATACATGCTCGAGGTATTCTAAAGCACCAGGGGCTATTGATTTAAGGTTGGCCTCCTCTAACAGGCTTCTTAATTCTTTTGACGTTGGGTGTTCAACATAAACACCAATAGAAGCCAAATCATTAGAATTTTCAAACTTTTTTCGAAGTTCTGTACTCTTATTGAGGGGCGAGGCAGTGATTACCACATGAGCATAACCGGGTTTCCAATCATCTAATGCCGCAAATATAGCTTTGGCGTTTTGTGGCGTTGCTTTTTGGACAAGTACGGCGCGTCTTCCTCCAAAAAAACTCTGTGCCTCAACGAGCGATTTGAGATGTGATGAATTTCCAACTAGATCATCGCCTCCTAACCTGTCCAAGCGAAAATCTTTGGCCGCATTTGGGCCAACGACAGCGTTAATAATCGTATCTTTGATTTGACTCACAGTGGATTCATCGGCGCCATAAATGAGATAACCTCGTTTCCAGTTGCTATCCTTTGCCAAATGCCCTTTGAGATTGCGTAGGTAAAGATTCATGCGGGACTTGATGATTTGATTGCAAGAATGCGGGTGTAGATTCTGTCTGCAAGCATTTTATACAGCCTGTATTGTGCCTCGTCTCTTGCATTTAAGTTGGTTAACACTTCACCCGTTCCAAGTTGGGCATTGATATCCTTTTTTGTCGGGTCAAGTCCGCGCACCGCATCCGCGGTCCAAGAGGCTTGATCAGTAATTGCGAACACACCAAGAATTTCGCCTGTTTCTAAATTACGAAACTCACTGTTTGCTGTTGCCAAAACACGGTATCGGTTTATTCCGCCCGAACCGGCAATAACTCCAACTTCATCACTATAATCAAATTGAACGACTAGGCTATAAGCGGCATTTTCGGTAGAATTTCCAAACCTTATTCGTAAGACCTCTTCAAAATCTTTGGGTTTATAGTTTCCTGATACTTCAATCTTTGTCGCATTTACCATTTGATTGGTCGTTGGATCATTGAGCAAAGCGGGTTTAAATTCACAGCTTGCAACACCGAGAAAAACTAATCCACAAAAAAAAGCAACTCCTTTAGACGACAAGATTGACAATCCTATCTTGGACAACGATTGTTCTGCGCGGGATGTCACCGTTTAATATCTTTAATACTGTCGGGTCTTGCAGAACAATTGCAGAGACTTTTTCTTGCGACATTCCTTTTTGAACCTTAATTTCTGAGCGTCGTTTACCATTCACCTGAATGGGCAAAACAACCTCTTCCTCTTCAAGGAGTTCAAGGTTTACTTCTGGCCAGTTTTTTAAAACAAATCCTTCTCCCCCTAGTTTATGCCAGACGGCTTCGGCAAGATGTGGTGTCATTGGTGCCATAAGCTGAGCCAAAATTTTCGTGCAATTTCGCTTAGTGTCAGCTCCTGCATTAGAGCGATTTATCCGATTATATAGATCATAGAGCCGAGCAACTGCTTTGTTGAATACAAAGCCTTCAATTCCTTTATTGACGTCGTGAATTGCTTGATGGGTGTGCTTTTCAAGTTCACGGTCAGCTTGCGGGTTACTGATATCTTGATCCACGGCGACTTCTTCCGCTAAACGCCATACTCGATCAATATGTTTTGATGCCGCTTCAACGCCAGTCGTCGTCCAGTCAATATCGCGTTCAGGGGGCGAGTCAGATACCATGTACCAACGAGCGGTATCCGCTCCATAGAGCTTAATCAATTGTTGGGGATCAATGACATTCTTTTTTGACTTAGCCATTTTGGCTGCCGGAATAATCTCTACTTTTTCCCCTGTGCTTTTGAGAAAAGCGCTACCATCCTTCATGGAGACATCGTTTGGATAATGATAGATTGGACGTTGACGCTCGTCTCTTGTTTGAAAAATAGCATGATTGACCATCCCTTGTGTAAACAGGGCTTTGAATGGTTCTTGGGATTGAGCCGGAAGGTGATTGGTCAGGTACATCGCACGGCAAAAAAACCGCGAGTATAATAGATGAAGAATTGCATGTTCAATTCCTCCAATATACTGGTCTACGTTCATCCAATATTCTGCCATCTCCCGATTCGTTGGTGAATCAGAATGTGGGGATGTGTATCTGACAAAGTACCATGAACTATCCACGAAGGTATCCATCGTATCGGTTTCACGTTTAGCATCGTTTCCACATTGAGGGCATTTGCACACACTCCATGTCGGATGTTGAGCCAAGGGGTTGCCGGGTTGATCAAAGGTGACATCACGTGGTAATTCAATGGGTAGATTTTCTTTCTTTTCTGGAATCAATCCACACTCAGGACAATGAACAATAGGTATGGGACAACCCCAGTAGCGTTGACGGCTAATACCCCAATCACGCAAGCGATAGCGAGTCACCGCTTTGCCGATCCCCTTTTCCTCACAGTATTGGATTGCTGCGTCAATCCCTTCTTGGCAGGTCATAAACTCTTGTCCGACAAAACGATTGGTGTAGTGAACCACTTCGTTCTTTGGCGGTACAAAAGCCTCTAAATCAACAGGATCGTGTGATTGCCTAGAAAAATATACATCAATGACAGGAAGTGAGTATTTTCTGGCAAATTCCAGATCTCTTTGATCATGTGCGGGGCAACCAAATATGGCCCCTGTTCCAACAGTATGGAGGATAAAATTACCGATCCAAATGGGCAAGGTTACATCGGAATTCAGTGGATGCTTAACCTTATAACCAGTATCAATCCCTTTTTTCTCAAGGACTTCAAGTTCGCTTTCAGAAGTACTGGCCCTAAGACATTCTTGGATAAATGCATCAACTTTGGGATTTTCTTTGGCGATGTCGATAGCCAGTGGATGACCCGACGATAACGCAATGAATGCCGCGCCATTAAGTGTGTCAGGTCGGGTTGTGTAGACCCTAATTTTCGCGTGGTTATTTGGACAATCAATCGTTTCAAAATCAAATTCGATCCCCTTGGATTTGCCTATCCAATTGGATTGCATACGGCAAACTTTTTCTGGCCATTCGTTGAGATGGTCGATGGAACTCAGTAAATCCTCAGAAAAATCGCTAATCCGAAAAAACCACTGCGTGAGTTCCTTTTGTTCAACCTTGGCCCCGGAACGCCACCCCATCCCCTCAATGACTTGTTCATTTGCAAGCACAGTTTGATCAACCGGATCCCAGTTTACAAGAGCATTTTTGCGATAAACTAATCCCTTCTTTAGCATATCCAAAAACAAGCGCTGCTGTTGCCCATAATAGTCTTTATCGCACGTTGCAATTTCGCGCTTCCAATCAATGGACAATCCCAGAGTCTTAAGTTGGTTGCGCATGTCATTGATATTTTTGTGTGTCCAGTCATGCGGATGTTCTTGATTATCCATTGCCGCATTCTCGGCAGGCATGCCAAAAGCATCCCATCCCATTGGATGCAGGACATTGAAACCATTGGCCATTTTATACCTGGCGATTACATCCCCCATGGTGTAATTACGGACGTGCCCCATATGAATGCGTCCCGAGGGGTAAGGAAACATTTCCAATACATAGTATTTGGGAAGTGATCTGTCGGTTGAGGCTTCAAATAGGGAAGCGTTTTCCCACTCTGATTGCCAATTCAACTCTGTTTTCTGAAAGTCATAAGAGGACATTCAGGAATCCTTTGGCTAATGGTTTAGAATTCTAGTTCTCTGATTCTTATCTGTCTGGCCCGAGTTAGGATAGCATTTTCTATTTCCCTGGTTGTATCGGGGTCAACGACACCAGTCCTTGTTCGTAAAGTCACACGCAAAGAGCGAGCATCTAATGCCGGGTCGCCAATAAACACAGACGCACTGTATTCTTGATTTCCTCCAGGGACTGTTCCCCAGCCATATTCAATGACTCCACCAAATGGATCGGCATTTAGAACGGGCATAAAGTCCATGACTTCAAGTGTCGCAGTCCAAATATAGCGATTGACTTGGAGTGATGTTGATCTATCCGGCTGATTAAACAAATCCCAAATTGTTTCGCGTTCTTCAGCTTCAGTGGGTTGAGCTGGTGTGGTTTCTTCCCCGGGAGTGTCAGGATCACTACAAGCGACCAATACGAGTGAGAATACCCCCATTAGAGCCCAACTAATAGATCTGTTTTGTAGCATAATTTAACCTTATTTAACTGTCGTAACACTTCAACATATCAAAACCAAAAAATCCACTTTGCCAAAAGCAAGTAATACGCTCAGTATTTCAATTGGAAATTCCACCTATTAGTTATCTCTCATTGACTTAAATTCAATAGAGATCTGAATCAACTTTTGCATTAATTCGGGATAAAATATCAGTGAAAACTTTAACTTATGAACTTCATTATTTACTTCATTGAAATCAGTTACATTAGCATAATTGCATTTGCTGCATTATCGCAAAATAATTTGTTGTTAATCAAATAGGGCAAAACAAACTATGTCTCTTGAGCAAATCAAAGAACGGGTGGGTCATATTGAGCTGGAAGCCAAGCGTCAAATCGGGTCCACAACACTAATTGCCGTATCAAAGTTACAACCTGATGATAGAGTAATAGCAGTGTTGGAGCAGGGTCACTTGGATTATGGTGAAAACCGTGTTCAAGAGGCAATACGAAAATGGCCTCGTTTAAAAGCCAATTATCCAGACGTACTAATTCATCTGCTGGGGCCACTTCAATCAAACAAAGTCCGACAAGCGATGGAATTATTTGATGTCATTCATAGCATTGACCGATACAGTTTAGTAAAACGAATTGCCCGCATTGCCGATGATACCGGTCATTGTCCAAAATTATTTATTCAGGTAAATACGGGTGAAGAAGAACAAAAATCTGGAGTGATTCCTGCAGAGACCAATGCTTTGATTAAGGCTACCAGAGCGCTAGGTTTACCCCTTGAGGGACTCATGTGTATTCCCCCTATCAGCGAAACACCGGCTCTACACTTTGGCCTTCTTGCTCAACTTGCCAAACGCAATGGATTACACGGATTAAGTATGGGAATGAGTGGTGATTTTGAGAGTGCAATAAGAATTGGTGCGACCCATGTAAGAATTGGAACTGCAATCTTTGGGGAACGCTCAAAGGTTACTTTACCACATAATCTGGAAAAATTTTAAGGTATCTCTCTCAATATTTTCCTGCTCTCTTTGCAAGATGATAGCCCACAAATCATAGCATTCTTGTTGTTGTGATGCATTTGAATCAAACACCCCTATTCCGGAAATAAAATCAAAAAGTTAGGAATATTTAACAGTAGAGTAAAATTTAACTCCTGATTCGCTTTTACGGATTAAGAAGTGCCTAGCAGAAAATTGAGTGTTGTCTAACAGATACTCGCTAATTGTGAACGAGAAATGGGGGCAGATTATTCCCGATTTTCAGTGATTGGGAACAGAAATAATCTGACAATTATCCCCCGATACAGATTGGAATACAGGGGTCAACAACCGCTTTGAACTGTTCTTTTCCCAAAGTATGTATTCGTGTTGCACAAGTTTTAGATCATTCTTCAATACCACAAAGGGATGAGTGTTGCAGTGTCTTGGTCAAACTTCTATGAGGATTAGTATTGGATTGAGTTATCATTGCTCTCCCATCAAGAAGTTACTTGATTTGAACATTGGTGCGAAAACGCAATCGTGTGAATCATGTCTGGAGCGTTCCGGTGATGGGAGAGGAAGTGATCGTTATGGGGTCAAACAAGGGTTATGGTGTCAACATTGACTGGGATGATAAAGAACGGTCAAGTGTAAATTGTTTCAGAGAAAGATGTTAATTGAACCAATCACCTTTTGGAAGTCAGGGAATTGTGGCACATTGTTACGAAAGAGGTGCACTAATTTATCTTTCTCTAGTTTTTGACATTGATCTCAACCCTCATGGTTAAAAGTTGTGCACAGTATTACTATTTGGTGTATACTCAAAACATAAGGAGTGAGTTATGCCCGATGAATTCAAAGCCAAAGAACTAAATCAATTTATAAATTCTGGAGACCGGGTCATCAATCCCTTTTTCGTTGGCCGGGAAGTGTACCAAAAGAAAATTGATCAATTGACCCAAACGATTGTGCAACGTCACCAAGACAACGTTGGCGATGTTGCCGATGGAATGACGCAAGTCATTTACGGAGCACCTGGGATAGGTAAATCTTCGCTACTCAAAAAAATCAGGCAAAACTGCATTGACCAGCTGAACAACGATAAACAAGGTCCCAAAACCATTCCGGTTATGCTCAAAGACCCCGAAAACTTATCCTTTGAATATCTTGGTAGACGAATTGATGA
>MPNP01000061.1 GCA_002239085.1 Rhodobacteraceae bacterium bin131
TAATTCTCAACTTGTAGGTATTGAATTCAAGTGGGACAATGTACAATTTGACTCTAACGGTCAGGCAACTGGTGATGTTACTGTTAATTTAGATAATGCGGAAGGTTTTCCTGACGTTGAATTGGCTAGTGGAAGTGGGGGTAAAACTGGAAATAGATTTTCGAGCGAGACAGTTTCTGAAAGCAACCTCAACCCACGAATGTTAGTTGGTACACACGGTGCCACCATAAGTACTGTTGAAGGTGCAGAAGCAGCTTTTATAGGTATTCATTTCGGTGGATTTTCTGAAAATTAATTCATCAATTGATTATCCCGTCTATGATATTCGGGGCGGGATAATCTCTCACCAAAAGAAGAAGTAATTACAATACTAATTATGTGATTTTTTTCTTAGATTCGACCACGTATCTCGACAACGAAAACCTAAATCGGCAATGGGTAAGAACCAAGGGTACCCTTTGTAATACCATTTTGTTGGCATATCAATTTCGGCAAAAGCCGTTTCTCCTTCGGGATAGCCAAGTATTTGATGAGCAACTTTATAACCTAACCATGGTGCCATTCCATTGCCGTTACCACAATACCCCATGGCATGCCATATTCCATCAAACTGACCCACATGCGGGAGTAGCTCAAAGGTAAATCCTGTGTTGCCCCACCAAGAGTGGGTAAAGCCGACACCGCGCAATTCTGGAAAAATCTCTGTTAATAAACCACGAAGTTGATTCTGGTATAACCGGTCAGAGATTTTGAACATTGCAGCGCGGCCACCGAAAACAATACGTTTGCGGTCTGGCGAGGGACGATAGTAACAATGTCTCTCACGAGTTTCAACAATCATCCGCAGGTTCGGAAATAAATCGCGAATTTGCTTTTCACCAAGTTCTTCCGTGGTAACGATAAAACTCGGTATAGGAAAAATTCTATGACTAAGCGAGCCGAAATTTCTGGGCGAATATCCATTGGTCGCCATTAAGACATCTTGAGCGGTAATAACCCCTCTAGAAGTTATAACCTGATGACTTCCTTGCCGATTATTTATTTGCTTTACTTCAGTATCACCAAGGAGCATTACATCGTAAGCAATCGCCGCATCGCGAATTCCATAGACCCACTTTGCCGGGTTTAAACCACCATGCAAATTAAATTTGATTCCACCATGATAGGCTTGCGATTTTACTTCTTCTGTTTGACGTAAGGGACTCACCATTTCAGCTTCAACCGGAACCAGCTTCTTTAATTGTTCAAGTTTGCGTGCATGCAGCGCATATTCAGAAGCTTTCCAGAAGGCCTGAAATCGCCCGGTTTCCTGAAAATCGCAGTCAATATTTTCTTCTTGCATAAGTTGCTTGGCGAAGTGAGTTGAGTCGATATGCATTTCGTGAAGGAGCCGTTTGGTCAGATCAAGCGAGTATGTCTCAATTAAACCATCAACATTGGCTCGATGACCACCACCAATCATTCCTCCATTTCGAGAACTTGCCCCAATACAAGGTATTGATTGGTCTAAAACGATGACTGATTTCCCAGCCTTGGCCAGATATAGTGAAGCTGTAAGTCCCGTTAAACCGGCACCCACAACCACGACATCAATTGATTTTGGTAATTTTACATTAGGAAAAGGCTTCGGTTTGCCAGCACTTTCCCACCAATAGGGGTAATCCTTCACTATGAAACCTTCAAAAAATAAGCAGTTTAAAACGAGAATAGGTTGAGTTGTCGGATTCTTGCTTGTACTGATGGAGATTCATCAAGTAATGCCTTTTTCAGTCGTGGCATGATATCATAACGATATTGGGGATACTGGCTTTGGAGAACGTGTAATCCGTTATAAGCCCATGCTCTAATAAATTTATTGTTGTTTTCGGTGAGAGATAACAGGTGCTTTTTGATGATTGGTGCAGTCGATTTTGGGATTGTTAAATATGGTAAAGTTTGCAAGAGGTGTAATTGTGCTTCCCAATGTTGAACTATAAGCATCGCCTGTAAGACTTCATCATTTAATTGGTGTGAGATATTTTCTTGAGTGCCAAAATATTTTTTTAATAGCCATGAAGCTTGTTTTTCCGTCTGGGCTCGTTTGAGTTGGTATAGAATATCCGTGACGAAAGTGTCAGATTTATTGTGAACAGAATATAAGAGTTCTAATTCTGGAACTTTATGATGAGGGTCAAGTTTGAGTTGCAACATAATACGATTTAAAATTCAATAGAATCCTTCGTCCCCTTCTGTAAAGACCAACCGATACTCTAGGCTTTGATCATTAGTGATTTATGTCAATTAATAAAAGGCCACGTCTTGCCAACCATTATATCATTGAACTAACGATACAATAAAAAATGAGGTTTCAGAAAAATGTATCAATTAAGTTTCATCAACTTCTATTAACAATTGGCACAGAATTAAAATAGATTTGTTTTGGAAATGTTGAAAGGGAGATAATCATGAAAAAACTTCGGAGCCAAGATTGGTACGGTAAACGGGACAAAGATGGATTCGTTCATCGAAGCTGGATGAAAAGCCAAGGATTCCCGGATCATGTGTTTGATGGTCGACCGATTATCGGCATTTGCAATACATGGTCAGAACTGACACCGTGTAATGGTGGATTGCGAATTCTTGCACAAGCTGTGAAGAGGGGTGTTTGGGAAGCGGGAGGATTTCCAGTTGAATTTCCAGTGATTTCGCTTGGGGAAACCCAAATTAAACCAACGGCCATGTTGTATAGAAACTTGCTGTCAATGGATGTTGAGGAGTGTATACGTGGTTATGGAATGGACGGTGTTGTTCTCTTAGGTGGTTGTGATAAGACAACACCGGGCCAATTAATGGGAGCGGCTTCTGTTGATTTGCCGACTGTTGTCGTGTCAGCAGGCCCTATGCTCAATGGCAAATACCGTGGTCAAAATATCGGTTCGGGAACGCACGTATGGAAGTTCTCAGAGGATGTGCGAGCGGGTCAAATGTCCATGGAAGATTTTCTCTCTGCTGAAGCTGGGAACAGCCGCTCAGCCGGCGTTTGCATGACAATGGGAACCGCTTCAACTATGGCTAGTCTTGTTGAAGCATTAGGATTAAGTTTGCCAACTAATGCCGCCCTTCCGGCCGTTGATGCAAGGCGTACGACTCTAGCACACCTCACCGGAAAACAGATTGTTTGGATGGTTCACAATGAATTATGTTTATCAAAAGTATTAACGCGTAACAGTTTTGAAAATGCGATTGTAACGAATGCAGCTATTGGCGGCTCGACAAATGCAGTGATTCACCTCTTAGCTATCGCTGGTCGGTTGGGCATTCAACTTTCACTTGAAGATTTTGAATTAGGCTCGGAAATCCCGCTGTTAGTTAACTGTATGCCATCAGGAAAGTACTTGATGGAAGATTTTTGCTATGCTGGTGGTATGCCAGTTGTGCTCAATGAACTGAGAGCACATTTGAAAGCAGCAAATACGATCCTTGGTCAAGATCTTATGAACTACACCAAAGGGGCAGAGTGTTTCAACCGTGAAGTCATTTACGCGTTAAATGAGCCGCTTAAAGAGTCTGCCGGGATTAAAGTATTAAAAGGTTCATTGGCTCCCGACGGAGCAATAATTAAACCCTCTGCGGCGACACCTAAACTCCTTACTCATGAAGGGTCAGCGTATGTCTTCGAAAATATTGAATGCTTAAAAAATCGTATTGATGACCCCAATCTTCCAGTTGATGAAAACACAGTTTTAGTACTGAAAGGGTGCGGTCCAAAAGGTTATCCAGGAATGCCCGAAGTGGGTAATATGCCTATTCCCAAAACATTGGCGCAAAAGGGAGTTCGTGATATGGTTCGCATTTCCGATGCACGGATGTCGGGAACCGCATTTGGAACTGTAGTCCTTCATGTGACTCCAGAATCACAAGCCGGGGGGCCATTATCTCTGGTTCAAACAGGGGATATTATTCGACTGGACGCTCAAAATGGAGTGCTGGATTTAATGGTCAATGAAGAAACACTTACTCAGCGTCGAGCTAATTGGAAACCTGAAGAACCGCGATACTCAAGAGGTTATGCCAAGATGTATGTCGACCATGTTATGCAAGCCAATTTAGGAGCCGATATGGATTTTCTTCTTGGAAGTGATACCCGTCCGGTTACAAGGGAAAGCCATTGAGGCTCAAAACGTTTGAAAATAGTTTGACTGTCTCAAGGTTGGTGAGACCAAAGCTTGAGGATTGCGATTAAGATGTGGCCAAACAATACCGGTTTATTGTCCAATTTTTTCTATAGTCGTAAATCCATGTAGCCAAATAAAGGTTTTCAGTTTGCGATTAATGAAGTTTTACAAGCTAAGTTTTGATTGAAGAATTATGATTTTCGCAACGAACTGAGCAAGGATTTTTTCAGGGGATAATATACTTGCTCCCCTACCAAGCCTTGACCCTGTTAGGTCTTGTCCTTGTTATGCGAGGTGAGCCTCTTATCGTCTAAGAGGTTTGATCAACTTCTGCTCGGCCATCACTAAGGGCTAGTTTAATACGAGTAAAGAAAATTGGAATCCTGGGCCATTATTCCGTGTGGTATCGTATGAGATACAAGCACTCAAATCAGACACGGTCAAATGAGAGGAAAGGGTGTGCAGTTTTGGAAAGAAGGGCCTCTATAGGGCAGTACATTGAGTATTGTTGAAGCCGTTGCATCGTGGCATAATGGTGTCCTTGCAACGGGTCACCAACGCAAGGAATAAAGGAGGAGTTGACGATTGCGGAGTCCTTACCAACGGGACCTCTCAGACAATGACGCGATTGAACCCATCACGGATACACCGGGTAGAGTGGTCATGGAAATCATGAAGTATCCCCCGCAATCAAACGGCAAGTTCCGAGAAAAGTCAAAGCTAGAGTGAGTAAAGATTGCCAATGGGTAAACAAGTATATCATTCCCATTTTGAATCCCCCAGTTACCTCAAACACGAAATTTTTTCGTCAGGGTTAAATTCTGAAAGTTGACCCATCAATGAGACAACCTGGTCAAATTGTTTAAGAGTTAGATTTTCAGTATCTATCATTTCTGAATCAGCAATGACGGTAGTCAGTAAAGCGATGTCTTCGTGATTTATATCACGGACTTCTTTGTCAAAAAGTATTGTGATACCGGTGCCAACCCCGAACGATTCTTCATTGACTCTAACTGTGTTCAAGTACAATTCTAGAATTCTCTCCTTGCTCCAAAATAATTCTGCCAATATTACAAGAGGAGTAGCTAAAGCCCTTTTTAAGTAATGATCAGAATTCCACAAAAACAAACTTTCAACAGTTCGGTAGGTAATTGACCGGGTTGGGTTATCACCGGTAGCAACATTCTTACGAGTTGAGACAAAATCAAATCCCCAGTGCTGGCAGAAATTCGAATCGATTCCCGAAATTACCGTGAAGACAAGGCTATTAGGAATATTCTCAATGGCAATCCAACGCTGTTTATGTACTTGATGATTAAAGGAAGCAAGAATTGTTTGCGGGGTGAAAGGTGGATTCACAAAATTGTAGGAGAATAAAACAATGAGAAACAGGATTGGAATTAAGAGAAGATAGCGTAAGATTCGAATTAATTTCCCTCCTACATGTCGCATGTGCATAGTTGGTTTTTCCTCAACTTTTGCGGCTTTTTTCGAAAGAATTTTTTGAATCCTATTTGTGATGGCTATGATGTGCTAACTGAAAAATAGCCGATTGGTAAAGGTTGAATTTAACCCTATGAGGTTTCTGATATGTTATATTATTATCAAATAAAACTCAAACCAACATCTTACAAATCCCAAATACCAAGAAAAAGGATAACAGAATATGCCCGATGAAACATTAATTGAAGAGAAGATTAAGGCCATGAAAACCAAAAATGGTTTCCTTGCAGCATTAGACCAAAGTGGTGGGTCAACTCCCGGTGCCCTAATGAACTACGGAATACCACCTTCAGAATATACAACTGACACTGAACGGGACGCATTAGTACACGAAATGCGAGTGCGTATCATCAATGCGCCAGATTTTAATGGTCAAAAAATATTAGGTGCCATCCTTTTCTGGGACACGATGCTCGCCGCTTTAAATGAAACGCCTTTACCACAATATCTTTGGGAGGAATTAGACGTTTTGAGTTTTCTGAAAATTGACATAGGTATGGCAGAAGAAAATGACGGAGTCCAAATGCTCAAAACGATACCAGAAATGGAAGAGCGATTGATCATGGCCATCAAGCTTGGAGTGTGTGGGACAAAAATGCGTTCGGTTATTCAACGTGCGTCAAAGTCAGGAATCAATGAACTTGTCATGCAACAGTTTGATATCGGGCAAACAATAGCCCGATTTGGCCTAGTCCCTATCATTGAACCTGAAGTTAATATTGCTAATGCTGATAAAGGAGAATGCGAAGCAATCCTCAAGGAGGCAATTCTTAACCAACTCGATTCGCTCCCTGAAGACCTCCCAGTAGCGCTTAAGCTGACTTTGCCCGAAGAAAGTAACGCATTTGCAGATTTAATTGCACATCCAAAAGTTATCAGGGTGACTGCCTTATCGGGTGGGTATGACCGTAATGAGGCCTGCCAAAGGTTGGAACAAAACTCAGGTATGATCGCGAGTTTTTCCAGAGCCTTAACTGAAGGGTTAAAAAAAGACCAAACCGATAAAGAATTTAATACAACATTAAACAAATCTATTGACCAAATTTATCAAGCCTCAATCACATGAGTAGTTGTATATTGCCGAATTGAAGGGATGCAACTCACGCCTGATAGCAGGAAAGTCCAATTAAGCGGGTTAATGCAGAGGTTTGAAACGAATTGAAACAATCATTTTATTGCCCCTTCGGGGTTGGGGTGCTAATTCTAGGTTGCAAACATTGCGATGATTTATTCAAAAGTTTACAGTAATTTCCAAATCAATGAATCAAACAACTCTCAAATCGAAACTGAGAATTTCAGGAGTAGGATTACACTCTGGTCAAACGGTCAGCATGTCTCTTCAAGAGGCACCTGAAAACCATGGTATAAGGTTTTATCAGTCAGAAAATGGCAAAATTATTGACTGTGTTCCTGCTCTTGCTGACTACGTTGTAGACAGCGTCCGATGCACAGCTATTGGCAAGGGTTCACATTCACGAATTAACACGATTGAGCACCTAATGGCCGCAATTTTTGGATGCGGATTGACCAACGCAAAGGTTTACATTGAAGGTACTGAAGTTCCCACTTTGGATGGGAGCTCATTGGAATTCTTCAAAAAAATTCTGAGGGTGGGTCTGAAAAAACAGAATGCCCCGATGAAGTTCATGAAAATCCGTCGCAAAGTTCAATGGAGCGATAGTGCTAATGGCATCTATGCTTCAATTGAGCCTTCTGATAGCTTTGAAATGAAATATACCATTGATTATCCCTCTCCGATAGGCCTAAATTCCAAGCATTTGCAGACGATTAATGGGTCTGTTGCCACTCACCTAGGGGCAAGCCGAACCTTTTGCCAAAAATCTGAAATTTCAAAGTTACTTGAACATGGACTCGGTCGGGGTGGAGATATCAATAACGTGGTGGTCGTTGATGCACAGAATGGATGTTTTCTTAACGCAGTTCGATATCCAGATGAGTGCCTTCGCCACAAACTACTGGATGCTTTTGGTGATTTGGCATTGGTCGGAATGCCCATCATGGGATTTTTTGTTGGTATCAAATCTGGGCATAAAGCCAATGTAGGATTAGTCAAGAAAATATTGTCGGATACCCGCAATTACGAATTGAGGGAAATGGACGAATTAGTTGCAAGGATAATGCCCGGGGCAGATCTGACATATTCTGATCTCCCTCAATTTAGTTGCTAATTTATATTCCGCTCATTACCTTGAGACTGCTGTTCTCTGAGAGTGAGCAGCGAAACCTAAACTCATTACTGTGAGGTGCATAAGCGGTTTGGGTTGTTTTTGAGCCGTGCACAGAAAAATCCTGATTAACCAGCAACTCAAGAAGGGTGATAAAATATCCAAGAATAAAAATATGAGACCGTCCCGTAAATGTGAAATCTAAAGAGCAAGGTGTTGTGCAATATTTATTGTCAATGCTGAAAAATCAATTTAGATTCCTAAATATGTATATACAGGTAGTCATAAGACTGGTTTTCATACATTGAATGGGTTACAAGAGACCCAGAATCCTAAGAGGAAAAATTTTGATGAGTTTAGCAAAGCGAACAATATCTTGCTTAATCAGTGTCTTAATCGTTTTGGTAATGACCGGATGCGCCCAAAAGGATAAAGAAATTGTACTTGAAAATATGACCCCTGAAGAACTTTACCAAAGGGGCGAGTCACAGATGGCGGTAAACCGATTTGAAAGGGCTGCAGCCAATTTTGAAGAAGTTGAACGCATTTACCCGTACTCAATTTGGTCTAGAAGAGCAACACTTCAGGCCGCATACGCATATAACTTAGGACAAAAGTATCAGAAGAGCCGAGAAGCTGCCGAACGCTTTATAACATTTTATCCAGGGGATGATAATGCGGCTTATGCCCAATACTTAATCGCAATGAGTTATTATAACCAATTAGACTTAAAGGGGCAGGATAGGGACAATGGCATTCGGGCAATAGAAGAATTAAACGAGGTCCTCGTTAACTACCGCGATAGTAGTTATGCCCAATCCGCTGAATTAGCAATGGATGTCGTCGCCGACAGATTGGCTGAAAAAGAAATGGAAGTGGGTCGGTTTTATCTAAAACAAAATCACTACACATCAGCAATCAAGCGCTTCCAAAATGTCGTTGATAACAAATTCCTTGATGCCGTTGATATTGCTGAAGAACGGTCCATTGAAGAATCATCGGAACCAATATTGAATCTCAGTGAGGTGTATCAAAAAACGACAAGCCATGTTCCCGAAGCATTGCATCGGCTTGTTGAGAGTTATCTCGCGATTGGCTTGGTTTCTGAAGCTGAAGAATCCGCAGCTATTTTGGGCTATAATTTCAATTCTACAGATTGGTATGAACGCACCTATAATTTACTTCAGCAAGTTGAGGCAGAAGTTCCTCAAAAGAGTCCTAATACCGATTCCTTTTTCAATCGATTCCTTCGCCAAGGCATCAGAGGGCAGTGGATTTAATTCTGTTGCAGATAGTCCAATATGATTCAGGGACTGTCAATTCACAATTTATTACTCATTGATGATCTTCATTTAGAGTTTGCCGAGGGTTTCAATATTCTCACTGGTGAGACAGGTGCGGGTAAATCTGTTTTATTAGACTCTCTCGGATTTGCCCTCGGATTTGTGTCCATTAAGTCTTTAAAATCTAATGTTAAACCCGGAGAGGTTACCCTTTCCTTTCAAGTTTCGGCAGCTCATCCAGTTCGAAACCGGCTTGAGGAGTTTGGTTTCCAAATCAATGAAGAACTTTTGATTCGACGTGCTCTACTACCCACAGGACGAACCCGGTCCTTTATCAATGAAAGTCGATGCACCCTTGATGTTTTAAAGGAAGTTGGATTGCTACTAGTGGATATTCATGGTCAATATGATACCCAACAAATCACAGACTCCAACAAACACCGTTCACTTCTCGACTCTTTCGGTCACTTGGAGGGAACAGTGAGTCAGGTTCAGGACAACTGGACCATGTATCAAGAACACCTTAAAAAATTATACCTTCAAAAGGACAAGGTTGACCAGCTCAAGAAGAACCAGGAACTCACAGAATATTACCTTGAGGAATTTGACAATTTTGACCTGAAGCCTGATGAAGTCAGGCAATTGGAAATCGATCGGTCAGTAATGAAGTTTTCCTCTCAAAATCGTGAGATGATTGACCAAGCAGAGCATCGAATTTGCTCTGATGGTGCACTTGGAAATGTATCCGAAGCCTTGACAGCACTTGAACGAATTAAGGGTGATGAAGTACCTTCTATTGAGTTGGCGAAAAAATCTTTGGAACGGGCTTTGATTGAAATACAGGAAACAGAAAATCACCTGAATACGTATCGCCACAAGTTAAACTTTGATCCCAATGAACTTGAAAGACTAGAAGACCGGGTCTACGCAATTCGCAATTTAGCCCGTAAACACAATGTTCTTCCAGAGGAGCTTTATTCGTATTGGGAAAAGCTAAAGAAAACCCAAACAGATTACCAAAAGGAAATTGAATACTTAAACGACTTCCAAAAGAATTTGACGGAGTTAGAGCATAAATACAATGCGAGTGCAGACACTTTATCTCAGGAAAGGTCACGGGTAGCCTGTCAACTTGATACGCTCATAAAAAAAGAATTCAAGCCCTTAAAACTAAACAAGGCAGAATTCAGAACTGCTCTAACCAAAATTACCGGTGGACCCAAAGGGTATGAAGATGTTCGATTTCTAGTAACGACTAATCCGGGTTTTCCTCTCGGTCCAATTGATCAGATTGCTTCGGGGGGTGAACTATCGCGGTTTTTGCTAGCCCTGAAAGTATGTCTAACCGAAAAAGATTCGGGAATGAGTCTGATTTTTGACGAGATTGATACGGGAATAGGGGGCGCGACTGCCGACGCGGTTGGAAAAAGGCTCAGTGCGCTAGCGACTAAAACGCAGGTAATCGCGATCACACATTCCCCGCAGGTGGCGGCACTTGGGAATCTTCACTACAAGATTGACAAACACATTCATGGAACTTTAACAGCAATTAGTGCACAGCCACTATCCCAGAATGACCGAGTTGAAGAAATTGCTCGAATGCTCGCGGCCGAATCTATCACGGCCGAGGCAAAAGAAGCAGCACGGGTCTTGTTGGGAATTAAGAATTAAATTAACGGGGTTGTAACGAGTATTGACCTTGCACGTTACCGGATAGATTCGACCCAATAGCAACGCAATAACCTTGGCCTGCAATATCATAGGTATGGAGCTGACCGAGACAGATCCATGACTATCGGTGGAGAAATATATCAAATTTCAATCATTTTTCATGCCGTGACTCAACTAGAGTGGTTCGCACGAGCGTACCAACCAGTTTTGAGCCCTCTGACTTATGTTTGGATGATAAATTTCAAGAACTTTTGCATGGTAGGAATTTAACCATGCAATTTCGGATTTTTCCATCTTGCTCGGGTCAATCATACGATTGTCAAAAGGTACGAATGTTATCGTTTCAAATTGAATAAAGTTAAGACCAGAGCAATGATTTGTAGATTCAACCTCTTTTGATAAAGCCAAATTTTCGAGGCGAATACCGTATTCTCCCGTACGGTAATACCCGGGTTCAATGGAAGTTAATATGTTGGCTGGAATTGATGTCTCTGATCGCTTGGAAATCATATATGGGCTTTCATGAACGTCCATAAATTGCCCGACACCATGACCAGTTCCATGCTCATAGTCTTTACCATTTTGCCAATGATGGTAGCGGGTGATAGCATCCAGCCCCATACTTTTGGTTCCCTCGGGCCAATTCGCTATTGACAATCGTATAAGAGCTTTCAGAACCATGGTATAATCGGCTCTCTGTTGTTCAGTTGTATGACCTAAAGTAATCGTTCGGGTTATGTCGGTGGTTCCATCAATATAGTGAGCACCAGAGTCTATGAGCAGTAAATCAGTTTGGTTACATTGGCGATTGGATTTATGATTCACACGATAATGAACTATTGCTCCGTTGGGACCTGAACCAACAATAGCATTAAAACTGTCGTCTCGGAATTCAGCGTGACTTTGACGAAATTGACGAATGGATTGGACAATTTCCAATTCAGTCAGTGAATCTGGCTTTTGCTTATCAAGCCAAGCCAAGAATTCAATCATTGCGCTCCCATCTCTAATATGGCAAGCACGAATGCATTGTTGCTGGATGGGATTCTTAAGTGCCTTAGCTTTCTCAACCGGGTCATTTTTAGTCCGTACGGCATCAGCCGAATTCAGAGCCTGATAATATTGATAACATAGTGAAAGTGGATTAAACTGAATGGGTCCTTTTAGATTGTTTAATTCACTTGCAAAAGCCTCCACAGGATGCGGTCTGACATCGCACAAGTGATTGGCTATGTCACTCATTGCAAAGGAAGTATGGTCAACAAATAGGTCAACGGAGGCATCATGGTGAAGGAATGCATATGACTGAACAATTGTATTCTGTGGAATAATATTTCCACGGATGTTTAGAAGCCATGAAACAGATGAGGAATCAGTGAGAACCTGCGTTTTTATTTTTCGCTTCTTGAGTTCTTCTGCTAATCGGTGACACTTATCCTCTTGGCTTTCTCCAGCGTATTTTAGCGGATAAAGGTACATATTATCAACCGACATGCTAGGACGATCTGACCATATTTTAGCAACATAATCGGCGGTGGGAATCAGTTCAACATTCTTTTCTTTCAGCCCTTGGCTGATATAATCAAACTCAGCAACCGAAATATGCTTCCCACACACCCCAACCCGGCTTCCTGATGTTAAGTTAGATTGTAACCAGTTAACGATTGCATCAAGGCTCAATTCCTTTATTTGAAACAATTCAGCCACAATCTGTTGACTAGCTTGCAAAGTGTAGCGGCCGTCAACAAAAACAGCGGCTTGATTCAAAGAGATGGCGGCAAATCCTGCTGAACCGGTGAAGCCAGTTAGCCAAGCGAGACGTTCATCCCATACAGGGAGTTGTTCGTTTCTGAATTCGTTATTATGAGGTAACAGATATCCCTGAAGGTTTAGTTCAGCGAATTGATGACGCAAACTTTTTAATTTTTCAGACGAAATATGCAATGTATTGAGAGGATTCGTCATATATGTAATTGAGTTGAAAAGAGGCCGTTTCTAACTCTTTTTGAGGTCAAACAATTCCGAAAGCTGTTCTGTCATAACGCCAGCAAGCTGGTCAACCTCCGAAATTGTTACGGCCCGATCATAATAGCTCGTAACATCATGCCCAATACCAATAGCAATTAACTCAACCAGCCCCTTTTTAGCAATCATAGCAATAACGTTTCGTAAATGAGCTTCCAAATAATTTGCTGAATTAGTGCTCAAGGTTGAATCATCAACGGGTGCACCATCGGAAATCACCATAAGAATCTTCCTCTTTTCATAGCGATGAACCAACCGACCGTGTGCCCATTCAAGGGCTTCACCATCAATATTTTCCTTGAGTAAGCCTTCTTTCATCATTAAACCAAGATTATCACGTGCTCTTCGCCAAGGTATATCGCCGTTCTTATAAATGATATGCCGAATGTCATTGAGTCGACCAGGAGAGGGGTGACGCGTTGAGTTGGCCCAATCAATGCGGCTGTTTCCACCCTTCCATAACTTGGTGGTAAAGCCCAGAATTTCGACTTTGACTTGGCAACGCTCAAGCGTCCGGGCAAGTATATCAGCACACATTGCGGCAATAGAAATAGGGCGCCCTCGCATAGAACCAGAATTGTCTAACAACAATGAAACAATGGTGTCCTTAAATTCGGTATCCTTTTCAACCTTAAATGATAATGGAGTGGTAGGATTGGCTACTATTCGAGCGAGTCGACCGGCATCTAAGATTCCTTCCTCTCGATCAAACTCCCAAATTCTATTTTGCTGAGTCAAAAGTTTTCTTTGGAGCTTGTTGGCGAGTCGTCCTGCAGCCCCCTTGTAGGGTTCAAGTTGCTCATCAAGATTATTACGTAGCCGCTCTAATTCATCCAACTCAGCAAGATCTTCGGCGAGTATGATTTCATCATAATTCGTCGAAAAAATTTGATAGAAGGGGTCAGCTTCTGAATAGTTTTGACGTGTGTTTTCTAAATCCTGATCAGGGTTATCTGCTTCCTCCATTTCACCCAAATTTAATTCGTCAGGTTCAGTGGGTTCAGGCTGTTCGGCATCTAAATATTTGTCAGCAGTTTGTTCATCGATTCCATGGTCCTGGTCCTCGGAGTCTTGGGTTTCAGCGTTTTCAGTATCCGGTTTATCTTCGTTAGGGTCTGGTAACTCTTCTTGGTCATCAGATTCTGTATCATCTGGATCAGGCCCAATTTGGTCCCCGTAGCCAAAATTGCCGATTATTTCGCGAGCTAAGCGAGCAAATTCAACTTGGTTGTTAGCGGTCGAATTCAGTCGCTTGAGTGTTTCACCGCTTCGACCTTGAATTTCTTTATGATAGAGGTCTAAAACCTTTTGGGCACTTTCTGGAAGGGTGCGCTTGGTAATTTTTTGATGAATGAGAAACGATAAGGCATCCTTGAGGGGTGCTTCAGTTAAATCGGTTATTGATTGGTAGCCTTTATCAGTAGCGAATTTATCGATTTTTGCATCAATGTTTTGGGCAATCCCTTCTAATCGGCTACATCCAAGAGCCTCACAACGAGCATTTTCGAGCGCCTGATAAATTTGCTTCGCTGTTTCTCCAGCGGGCATATATTTTTTAAAAATTTCAGCGCTTTGATGACGATGTCTCAAGGCAAATCCATCGGCATATCCCCTTACGACTTTGATGTCCGAAGAGGTTGTTTTTGAGCTGAGAGGAGGGAGTCTGATATCCCCATCGTTAATTCCTGGTGGGTCAGCTGTAAAACGCACAGATACTTCATCAGAACCAGCAATCGTACGCGTGGTTTCACCGATGGCTTTCTTAAGCGAATCAAGTTGATTTTGGTCAGCGCGTGGCATAGTCAATCGCAAATGAACAGGACATTGATCGTATCAATTGTTATAAAAGAGTCCTATAATTGGATTTAAATTCCAACTCGTAACCAAAAGAGCGTTGAAATAACTCAGCAACAGTCGCGCGTTCAAGCTCATCGCATTTATTGACAAAACTCAGGCGGAATGCATAGTCGATATCGTTAAAGATTTCATAGTTCTGAGCCCACGAAATAACAGTCCGCGGACTCATTACAGTGGAAATATCTCCGTTCTTGAAAGCCGATCGCGTATGATCGGCAACGGAAACCATCTTGGCAATATAATCTCGCCCTTTTTGGGTATTAAAGTTAGGTACTTTGGAAAGCACTATTTGGGTCTCGGCGTCATGCGAGAGATAGTTTAACGTTGCCACAAGCGACCATCGGTCCATCTGACCTTGATTAATTTGCTGGGTGCCGTGATACAAACCGGTCGTATCGCCGAGACCTACAGTATTCGTTGTAGCGAAAATACGAAAGTGTTTGTTGGGGGTGATGATTTCATTTTGGTCAAGAAGAGTTAACTTACCCTCGGCTTCCAATATACGCTGGATAACAAACATAACGTCGGGACGTCCCGCGTCGTATTCATCAAACACTAAGGCAACACAATTGCGCAAGGCCCAAGGCAGGATTCCTTCCTGAAACTCCGTGACTTGTTTGCCGTTTCGCAATTTAATTGCATCTTTACCGATGAGGTCAATGCGAGAAATATGACTGTCCAAATTGACCCTAACGCATGGCCAGTTAAGCCGTGCCGAAACTTGTTCAATGTGGGTTGACTTACCGGTTCCATGATATCCTTGAATCATAACCCTACGGTTATGGGTAAATCCTGCTAGAATGGCCATTGTTGTATCAGGATCAAATTTATAAGAATTATCAATTTCTGGAACCCGCTCATTCCTTTCGGTGAACCCCATGACTTCCATATTGGTATCAATACCAAACGCTTCACGGACTAAAATTCTTTGGTTAGGTTCTGACCCCATGTTTGTTTTCCTTGAATTTGTATGCAATTTGGAACCTTTGTTACTCATTAGCTTGTCATTTCACTGCTGACCTGATCAGTATTAATCTTATCTGGTCAGCAATTTATCAAGGAGTTGTAAATATGAATAACCCTTACACCATTAAAGTATTTGATTCATGGCTTTTTTCATCCCGTACAACTTTAATCATGACCTCAGGGAATAATGATGTTCAAAGAGTTCAAAAAAATCCAACACCAAGAGGCGCAAGAAGCAGGGCTATCGCATTTGAAATACCATTCGATCACATTTCACGTATTTGACCCTTGCAGATTATTTCCAGAAGGAGATTAAAGGATTTTTCTTTCCTTTACTGGCTATAAATGTTGAAAATATAGAGT
>MPNP01000062.1 GCA_002239085.1 Rhodobacteraceae bacterium bin131
GTTCCTGGGGCAATGGAAGGACAAAAGGCGTCAATATCAATCGAAACATAATAGCGAACGCCTTTGGGTATTCGATCAAGCACTTGATGAAGTCCCAATTTACGAATTTGCCTGACAGAAAGAATATCGGAACCTCTAGACCGGGCATCCTCATAACCTTCTTTGGAAGTTGATGATACGTTGCGAATACCAAGTTGAGTCATTCCCATAATGTAGTTTTTTTCAATCGCACGACGCATTGGATTGCCATGACCTTCGGTTACCCCATGACGTTCGTTCACAAAATCAAGGTGAGCATCAATTTGAACGAGGTGCATTGAGCCCTTATCCGAACAATCTTTCTCAAAAGCTCGAATACAGGGAATGTTGACCGAATGATCCCCACCAAGGATAATTGGCAAAGCTTGAGCCGCAAGTATTTTTTCAACTCCCAGAGCAATGTTGTCATGACTCGCTATGGTCTTTGTATGAATGATGTCTGCATCACCGATATCAACAATCTTGATATCTTCGCCAAGGTATGTGGCATCATCCTCGTGATCATATGCACCTGCATGACCAAAACTAAACAAGGTTGATGCTTCACGGATTGCTCGAGGCCCGAAACGGGAACCAGAACGGTATTGACCGCCTGAGTCAAATGGTGCGCCGAGAATAGCAACATGGGCGTTAATGGCTTCCCAATTTTCGACATAAGGATACTTACCAAATGTTGATATCCCGACAAAAGGGAGGTTTAGGCGCCCAGATTCATAACCATGTTTGATCATAAGATAATTCTCCTGAGGATTAAGTTTTTCGACAATAAAATAATTTCACAATTTGCAATCAAGTTGAATGAATTATAAATATTATGCTACTAGAAACACATCCAAACACTCAAAAGTTGCATATGACAGTTCCAGCCAAAGATTTGTTATCCAAAGAGAAGGGAATTGAACAGATCGCCGACAATGATTTTCTGCTTCGTATACACCGTGCCATCAGTTGGGTCGACAAAGCACAAAGTTTAGGAGGTGATGATGATATTCAATTTCTATGCTATTGGATCGCTTTCAATGCGGCTTATTCAAAGAAAGATTTTGAAGGTACAGAAAAAAAAGTGCAACGCGACTATTTTAACAAAATTAGCGAACTTGATACTGAGAATAGACTGTACAATACTATTTGGGAAATTTTCCCGAGTCAAATCCGAAACCTTATGAATTGTAAGTATATATTTAGCCCGTTTTGGGAATATCAAGAGGGCAAAATCTCGGAGGAGAAATGTAACAATAAATTTTCAATTGATAAAAAACAATTTTATCACGCTTTTAATACACAGAAAACTGGTGATGTCTTATCAACCGTGTTCAGAAGGCTTTATGTACTTCGTAATCAATTGTTTCATGGCTCGGCTACGTATAAGAGCAGTAAAAACAGAGAGCAGGTAACTATTAGCACCGCATTGGTTAATGAATTAGTTCCAGTTTGTATTGATGTGATGCTTGATAATTACGACGTGGATTGGGGCAACCCCTTGTATCCCGTCGTTGATAAGTAAATTCCTATCATCAACAGGTTTGTTTAATGGAAGAAAAAATCTCCCAAATCTTGTTGCCTTAAGAAGATTAGTAACAAAGTTCAGGAAAGTAGTTTATGGGATATAGAATTGCTGTAGCAGGTGCAACGGGAAATGTTGGCCGGGAGATGCTCAATATACTGTCTGAAAGGCAGTTTCCAGTTGATGATATAGCGGCTTTGGCCTCAAGCCGTTCTGTGGGTGAGTCAGTTGATTTCGGCTCACAGCATTTGGGCGTTCAAGACTTGGCAGAATTTGACTTTGCCGGATGGGATATCGCTTTATTCGCCGTCGGCTCAGAGGCCACTGAATTATATGCTCCACTCGCTACGAAAGCCGGTTGCATCGTGATTGATAATTCGTCTCTTCACCGTTATGACCCGGACATTCCACTTATCGTACCCGAAGTTAACCCCGATGAAATCGCGAACTATAAAAATCGTAATATCATTGCTAACCCAAACTGTTCAACGGCCCAAATGGTCGTTGCCTTGAAGCCACTCCATGACCATGCGAATATTGAACGCGTGGTCGTCGCCACTTACCAATCTGTATCTGGTTCTGGTAAAGCCGCAATGGATGAATTATGGGACCAAACCAAAGCGTTATTTGCGCATGGTGAATCAGTTGACCCGAAGGAATACCCTAAACAGATAGCGTTCAACGTTATACCTCATATAGATCGGTTTATGGATGATGGTTTTACTCGCGAAGAATGGAAAATGGACGTTGAAACCAAAAAAATTATTGACCCATCCATCAAAGTGAATGCAACATGTGTCCGAGTTCCCGTTTTTGTTGGTCACTCGGAAGCTATTTCTGTTGAGTTCTCCCACCCAATCAGTGTTGAAGAAGCTCACGAAATTCTTAGAGTTTCGCCCGGATTAATGGTTGTTGATGAGCATAAGGACGGCGGCTATATCACACCCATGGACTGTATCGGTCAATATGCAACTTACGTCAGCCGACTCAGAAAGGACAATACGGTCGAAAATGGTCTCAGTTTTTGGTGTGTGGCAGATAATTTACTCAAAGGCGCTGCCTTAAACGCTGTGCAAATCGCTGAACTGCTTGGTCGACGGGTCCTCAAAAAAGGAAACTAACTGCACACGACTCAATGGCATCTTGACGAGGGGGTGAAGATTGTCGAATCAAGATATGAGAACCCATGCCTGTAACGACAGGGTCGCGGCAATTGAACTTGCTTCAGTCGTGAACGACGTTGAATTAGTTCAGGGAGAAATATTCCAGTCTGGAGTACCGGCCGCAAACCTTTATAGTCACCCCAATATGGAAAACGCCTGCCAACTTCTCTTCGGGCAAGATTTTCGAGTTCTAGAAACTCGCGATGGCTGGTGCTTTGGTCAGATTCTTGCCGATGGTTATGTTGGCTATATACAGCAATTAGATTTAGTAAAATTTGAACCTCCAACCCATTGGGTAACAAACTTGGGAAGTGGGCTCTACAAACAGGGTGATTTAAAAGCTCCCCTAATAAGTTGGTTACCAATGGGCTCAATGGTGGCGGTTGATAGCGTGGATATTGATTTTGCTTGCTTAAGGAATGGGCTTTTTGTCCCAAGGGCTCATCTTTCACGAATCAATGCTTATGACCGAAGTTTTATACGCGTTGCCCAAAAATTTATTGGGTGCCCTTATTTGTGGGGCGGCCAAACTCTTTTGGGTATTGATTGCTCCGGGTTAGTCCAAGTCGCATTGCATGCGTGCGGTATTCAATGCCCTCGAGATAGTGACCAACAAGTGGAAGAACTTGGAACATTCTTATCCCCAAAGGCTAGACCTGACCGGGGATACCTTGCTTATTGGAAAGGGCACATTGGGATTATGCTTGATGAAACTAATTTACTGCATGCTAATGCACATACTATGAATGTGATTATTGAACCCCTCAGTGAGGTAACCGACAGGATAAAAAAGGCTAATAATGATATTTTAATTGGCTATAAAGACCTTAGCTGATCAGGCTTAATCGCTTCTTGTCCAACACTTTCAAGACTTGCTTGAGGTTGTTGCCGCGTTTGAGAATCTTCCCATTCATAGACTTGACCTGATATAAGGCGTCCCTTCCAGCCAAGGATGGATGTTTTTCGATTTGATAAAGGGGAACTTCAGCGGTTCTACGAAACACCGAGAAAACGGCAAATGTGCTCAGGTGAGAGATCCCGTAATCGCGCCAAATCCCGTTAGCGACCATTTGACCATAAAGCTGCAGAATGCTATTCAATTCTGAGCGATTGAATGACACAATCTGGACGTTCGTTGTATTTGAGTGAGTCTTACTGTTTCTAAATTTAGCGAGATTATGAACTGACATTAACGCAATGGTATCATGACTATGAGGAATAAACCGAACATTTGAACAAATATTTGTAACAATGACTGATGCATCATTAGAACAATTTTAATCCTTATTAGCAAGTCCAAAAGTACAAAATTTTTGAAGTTGAAAATAGAAGTTTCGTAGCGATGCCAGAATTAAGAAACATTCACGCCTACATATCCGTCTCAATAGCCTATTGCACCTTTATGCTTACTGATGGAGCATTGCGAATGGTTCTTTTATTGCATTTTCACACTCTTGCATTTACCCCCGTTCAGTTGGCCTATCTTTTTTTATTGTACGAGTTTGCGGGGATGGTTTCCAATTTGTATGCAGGTTGGATAGGAACAAAATTCGGAACAGCTCGGACTCTTTTTTTGGGGATGATTTTACAAGTCGTTGCATTACTCATTTTAGCACAACTTAATCCGAATTGGTCGGTGGTTCTTTCCGTTGGATTTATTATGGTTTTGCAGGGTATGTCAGGAGTTGCAAAAGATTTAACCAAGAACAGTTCCAAAAGTACCATTAAATTTATAACCACAAATAACCAGGAAGGACTGTTTAAATGGACAGCTCGCCTGACAGGATCAAAAAATGCTGTGAAAGGAATTGGTTACTTACTCGGGGCATTTTTACTTGGAATTGTTGGATTCCAAACAGCTCTTTTATTGATGGCCGCAGTTCTAGCCATAACAACTTTGGGGGTGATTATTTTCACAATACCCAATCTTCCGACTGGTGATGTTAAAACAAAGTTGAGGGAAGTGTTTTCCAAGAGTCGAAATATCAAACGCTTATCGCTGGCTCGCTTATTTTTGTTTAGTGCTCGGGATGTATGGTTTGTCGTTGGGGTTCCGATTTATTTCTTTGAAGTTCTGTCAGATGGAACCATAGAGGGTGATCAAATTGCCTGCTTAATTGTAGGATTATTCACTGGATTTTGGATTGTGGGCTATGGTGTGATACAGTCGATTTCACCGCATTTTTTCAAATACGAGCGGTTGCCTATTCTGGCGTTAATCAGCCATACGAAAAAGTATGTGCTGTATCTTTTTATTGTCTTGTTCATACTCGGTAATTTGGTATATTTTACGAATATGCCTTCATCATGGTTGACCCTATCCCTCACGCTGGGTTTAATCATTTTTGGTATTGTTTTTGCAATCAATTCGGCCATCCATTCATATCTGATTTTGGCATTTTCTGATTCCTCGCGTGTCTCACTTGATGTTGGGTTTTATTATATGGCTAATGCTAGTGGACGCTTGTTAGGAACTTTTTTATCTGGTTTGAGCTTTCAACTCGGTGGGATTACTTTATGTCTCTTTACAGCTGGGCTAATGGCCCTCATATCATGGGTTGTTACTTTATGGCTCAGCCCGTCTGGATTGGACATAGACAATAGGATATAACATGCGTGATTTCCAAATTCCCAATCGTTCAATGGTTTGTGCTGCCAATGGAATGTGTGCGACTTCCCATCCTATTGCTGCTCAAACAGCAATAAAGATTTTAAATCAAGGTGGTAACGCAGTCGATGCCGCGGTATCAGCAGCAATCCTTTTAGGTTTTTGCGAACCGCAATCGACTGGTATCGGCGGCGATTGCTTTGCCCTTATTAATTCCCCTGGAAGTGAAGAAATTCTCTCCATTAATGGATCGGGTCGAGCACCAAAAGGGATTGATGCAGAAAAAATTAGGTCAGAGGGCAGAAATATCATTGATCCCAATCATCCTGAAGCGGTAACCATTCCAGGTGCTGTTGATGCGTTTTGTACTATGGTAAATAATCACGGACAACTTGGACTCGAAGCAGTATTGGAACCAGCAATTCAATATGCTGAGGAAGGAGTCCCTGTTTCACCTCGTGTTGCTAGGGACTGGCTCAATGATCAATCAGTTCTGAAAGGAAAAGCGTCTCAGTTTTACCTGCAAAATGGGAAAGTTCCCAAAGTTGGGGACGTGTTCCGCGCTCCTATGCAAGCGGAAGTCCTCAAGAAAATTGCCAAGCATGGACGGTCTGCATTTTATGAAGGCGAAATCGCTCAGGATATGGTTGATACTCTTCAAGCGCATGGCGGTGTGCACACCCTCAGCGATTTTGCCAACGCCAAAGCCGATTACACTCATGTTATCAGTAATGATTACAGAGGCTATGAAATTATTGAACAACCGCCAAATGGCCAAGGTGCCATGGCACTATTAATCTTGAATATTCTGAAGAACTTTAATTTGGAAGCAATGAATCCGCTTGGTATAGAGCGAACACATCTTGAACTTGAAATTGCCAAAATAGCAATGCATGCCCGAAACCGCATTATTGCAGACCCAGACTATACTCAAGAACTTGATCACATGTTGGACTTAAATGTGGCTACACAACTTGCTGGACAGGTCAAACCTAATCAAGTAATTGCTGACGTTGGGTACACGACACATAGTGCCTTACACAAGGATACAATCTACATAACTGTTGTAGATTCTAATTCCATGTCAGTATCGTTGATTTATTCAATTTTTCATGGGTTTGGCTCAGGGATTGCTTCCGACAAGTACGGGATTTTGTTTCATAATCGTGGAGCTGGATTTAACCTTATACCTGACCATCCAAACGAGATAGCCCCGCAAAAAAGGCCATTGCATACAATCATTCCGGCAATGGTTCGAAAAGATGGAAAAGTCATCATGTCTTTTGGGGTAATGGGCGGACAATATCAAGCCGTTGGTCATGCTCGGTTCTTGACCAATATGTTTGATTATGAAATGGATATCCAGCAAGCGCTTGATTTCCCGAGATGCTTTTATGACGTGGGTCTATCGCTTCTTGAAAAGGGTTTCCCTTCTGACATCAGACAAAAACTTGCGAACATTGGGCATCAGGTTGCGATACCGCAAGATCCACTTGGAGGTGGGCAAGGGATCCATATTGATCACCAAAGAGGAGTTCTTATTGGGGGGTCTGACCCACGTAAAGATGGATGTGCTTTAGGCTATTGAATTGAGTTAGTTGAGTTGGAAGCCGGGTTCATATCGGTCATTATTGAGTTTCCCAAACAAAGAATCGACTCCTGGATGCGAAATCGGTTGACCAGATTCATCAATAACTAGATTTTGCTCCGATACATAAGCGATATAATAACGCTCATCATTCTCAGCGAGAAGCGAATAGTAAGGCTGTTCTTTTTTCGGGCGAATTTCTTCGGGGATTGATTGCCACCACTCTTCGGTATTGGCAAATTCAGGATCAATATCAAAAACAACTCCACGAAATGGGAAGCGGCGGTGTTTAACGATTTGTCCTATAGAAAATTTAGCTTCGGCAAAAATCAAAGGTTAGTCTCCTAATTCGTATATCTTAAGTTTAGACAAATCACATTGAAGTATCGGTTATAAAGTATGTCTCACAATAATTTGAAACTCTTATACTGCAAATAACTAAAGTTAGAATAATATCAATATAACCAAATTACAAAAAATTTATTTGTAATTATTATCACTCAAAGAAACGTTAAGGATAAATCGGAGATATCGAATGGCTTATAAAGTTAACTTCTTGGTTGTTGAGGATAATGCCAACGAACGGAGTTCAATTGTGGAAGACTTAAACGAAATGTTTAATTCCAATGAAAACTATGAGGTGGGTATCATCAATGAGGCATCAAATGAAGCCCAAGCAATGGACATTATTAGCAAGAATTTCATTGATATCCTTATTCTTGATAATAACATTCCAGAAAAACCAGGTAAGGTGGCTCGCTACCGGGGACAAGAAATTATTAAGCAGTTGCGTGATACCGGGAATAACCTTCCTGTTCTCGTCATAACAGGACTTGAGGATATTGCACCAGAGGGAAGCCGAGAAGCAAATATAATGGGAAAGGCACTCGTTGACTTTATTCAAAAACCATACAATCCCGAAGTCATGATTTCACGGGTTAAGTCTTTGATGGTTAACTATCATAAAGCCGGTGGCCAAGTCAGAATAGGACAATGGAATTTCTGTCCGAGCCGAGAAATATTAGACCCGGCAGATGGCAACGGTAGTCGCGTCTACCTATCACCTATACTCAGCCGCTTTCTGAACTATTTATATCTCAATCGTAATCGCGAAATGTCGCTACAAGATATTTATCAGGATGTTTGGGGGTTTAATGACCCGACGGGAGGTCATACCATTCAGACCCATATATATCGGCTTCGGAACGTTCTTGAGGATAAAGATCACGAATTGATTAAAACGGTCAGTAATGGCTATAAACTTGTTCTTTGAATGGCATTGTAGCTGAACCTTCAAGAATAGTAACAGCGGATAAATATGGAATTGTCGCCTCACAAGCAATCAGCTGAATCGAAAATAATCTGTGTAAAGGCATTGGTTGTTGAAGATGACACTGAGCAATTAAAAGCTTTGGTTAAATTGTTGAAATCACCTAAGCGGTTTGCTGATTTTCATGTGACTGAAGTTCTTGAAGCCAAGTTTGGGTATCGTGCCGAAAACATTCTTGCTCAACACAAAGATGACATAGACATTATTATTCTTGATGATCGGTTACCGATGAAACCAGGCAATCGTGACCGGCATATAGGCTTGAAGATCGCTGATTACGCACGGGGTAAAGGGATCACGTGTCCGATAATCTTCTACACGGGTACGGTTGATACCAATAAAGAAATGGACAGGTTTATGAATGGGTTGATTAAAATAAATGATTTAGTACCTAAAGCCCAAGGATTGGGATTTTTGACAACGGTCATTGAAAAGCAGTTAAAGGTCTATCATGGAGTAGCCAGCTGACGGCTAAACCCTTCTAGGGTTGCTTTTTCACTGGAGGTTCTTGTCTTATTCTGGATTGAACTGACGAATCAGCTTGCTGATTTGATTGGCAATCGCCTGACCAACCCGTAACACTTGGTTTTCATTAAATGGCGAAGAAATGACTGAAATCCCTGTGGATGGAATCGGTGTGGGTATGGTCAAGGCTGATAAATTAAAGAGATTACTTAACCGAGTATTCCGTAACGCCAGTAGATTTTGTTGAACATAATAATCGGGCTCGTTTATTATGCGCTCTTTTAATGGCGGTAAAATAGGGCATGTTGGCAGGAGAAGGGCATCATAACCGGCTGTTTCTTGGTAAAACAAATCACGTAATGTCTTAAGCTTTTGCCAAGCCCGAACAAAATCTGCACCTGAATATCTCTTCCCAGTGAGAAACCGCTCTTGAATACGAGCAAACATGGTATTGGGGTTAGCTTCTATGGTTTCACCCCACTGGGAATAAGCCTCGGTCCCGTATAAGCAACCGGCGAGTTCATTGGCTTCATCAATTACTGGTAGTGATTTATAGGCTATTGTTGCTCCGTTGTGACTCAGTTGTGATATGACCTGATTAAAACCCTCTTCTGGTTGTGATTGGATATATTCAAGCGTCGAAGCTTGGGGAACTAAAAAAGTACATCGGCTAATCTCAACACCACGAAGATTGATCGGGGATTTTTGAACCATAATTGAAAATATTTGAGCCGCATCCTCAACAGTTCGACATAAAGGTCCTACCGTATCAAAACTATTACACAGGGGAATAACCCCTGTTAACGGGATGAGGCTATGTGTTGTTTTTAACCCAACCAGATCATTCCAACAGGCCGGAACTCTGACTGAACCGCCAGTGTCTGAGCCAATGCCTATCGCGGCCATTTTAAAAGCAACAGATGCCGCTGCACCTGATGAAGAACCCCCTGGAACAACATTGTCATCATTGATACAAGGAGGAGTGGCAGTGATAGGGTTAAATCCAAGACCAGAAAAAGCAAGCTCGCTCAGATGAGTTTTGCCAAGGCAGACTAACCCCGCGTTGGCACATCGCCGCACAACTTCGGCGTCCGCTTTAGGAACACGACCAGCTAAAAACTTTGTGCCGCCTTCTGTTGGTATTCCTTCTGTATCAAACAAATCCTTCCAAGAAATAGGCACACCATCAAGCAGGGATAATCGTTGGCCATTTTTTGCCCTGATGGATGCTTCTTTGGCTTCGTTTAATGCACGGTCCTTTGCAAAGACCGAATAGATGGTCTTGGCTATGCGGTTGTTTTCTACCGATTCAATACAGGCCTCAACGAGTTCAACCGGATTAATGGTCTGTTTTTCAATTGCCCAGCCTAACTCAATAGCGGATGAACTTAAATTTGGTGTTGTCATGGTGTCAGGTCTCTGCATTAGATCAAATGGAATCCTAATACTTCGTCCGTTGTAGGAAAAATTTTAGGCTATCAAATGCAACGTTTTTCGAAAGCATTTTCATTTACTTCAATACTGCCATAATGAAAAAAAATCAACACTATATTGGCTGATTTTCCTGTAAGTTCACGATTACATTGCTTATTGCCGGTTGTTTCAATAACAAGTATAAACAAAGAAAAGTAAAGCATAATTTTGAGAAGCGATAGGCATGCTGTTGTCACTTCGGCAAAAAAGACGATGGGGTATTAGGCTATCACAAGACGTCTTGACTACCTATTTGTGAGCCAAATTCAACGAACATGGGACAAAAGAATATGAGCGACAACGGCCAAAATTATACAGAAATAATGGCATAATGGCGTTGGATTCTGTATACTCTTTTCGGATTAACATTATGACAACAATAATTAGAATGTAAAAATATGGTTTCAGATGCCATTTGGGTCTCTATATTTGAAAACTTTATTGATCGCCGCAGTAAATAAACAAAAAAGCAATTGAGGTAAGTTTCTTATGAGTATTGAATATGATGTCGCAATTGTCGGAGGCGGAATCGTTGGTTCCGTACTAGCAGTGGACCTTGCTCAGCAAGGTTTTACAGTTGCTCTCGTTGATAAATCAACTAGAAAATCCCGTGCCGATCGGGCTAGTCGTTATTTTGCTCTCTCATTGGGGTCGTGTAATTATCTCAACTCTATCGGACTGAGCGATATTATCTATAATTCGGGGAATCCAATTACTTCCGTTGAAGTCATAGAACAGAATTTGGGCGATGGTATTTCCCATGAGATTATTGAGCTTGACCCATTTCAAATTGGTGCAAGCAGCTTTGGCTGTATGATTGCAGAAAAAGACTTGTATAAGGTGCTCAACACAAAAATCACCAAAAATAAACTCCTGAAAGTATTTTCTAATGTTGAAATCGAATCCTTAGATCGGACAGTGGGTTATGTTACCCTTAATACTAATGGCAAACCTAGCTTCAATTCTCGGATTGTCGCAATCTGTGATGGCCGGCAAAGCCAGTTAACCTGTGACACAGGCTTTAATTATTTAACTAAAGATTATGAGCAATCCGCGATCTCTTGTACCGTAAAACACGAAGTGCCAAATTCTGGTGTGGCCCGTCAGTATTTTTTGCCAACAGGTCCGCTCGCTTTTCTACCAATCAGTTCAAACGAAGTGTGCATTGTTTGGACTAATCCAACCCAGACAACCAACCTACTCAAAGATCTCGGGGTTCATGAATTTCACAATCGGCTCCAACAATACTTTCATAGTCCTTTGGGAGATTTCAGTATTACGAGTGAACGGACGGCATGGCCGTTAAGCATGGCTATTTCCAACCGGTTGATTAAAAAGAGAATTATCCTGGCAGGCGATGCCGTAAGAAAGATCCATCCGCTCGCCGGGCAGGGATTAAACTTAGGCTTGCGAGATGCTGCTGCTTTAGTTGAGGTATTGACCCAAGCCTGTCAAAGAGGTGAAGATATAGGATTCGATATGGTCTTGGAGCGATATCAGAGGTGGCGGCAGTTTGACTCAACGGCATTTACAGGAATAACGGACCGCTTTAACTGGATTTATTTACAGAGCTCGTTTGAGTTTCGATTTCTTCGCAAATTTGGTGTTAGCTTACTTAATCGTATTCCGACCCTTAAAGGGATATTGATTAAAGAGGCAGCAGGTTTGGCGGGGGATATTCCTAAGGCAATGCAATCAGACTTTTAAACCGTTTAGTCCTCCAATTTTCTAGCCTCATCGGGCAACATCACTGGTATTCCATCACGAATTGGGTAGGCAAGATGAGCCGACTTAGAAATCAATTCCTGTTTTTCGCTATCGTAAACGAGTTGACCATGGGTAATAGGGCATACCAACATCTCAAGCATACGTCGGTCAAATTTAGTTTCACTCATGGCAGTTAATTATTAGTTAAAGATCAATGAGGAGAGTTTCCTACGGCCTTTCAAGGCGATTGGATTTTCCGGCTTTAAGGCATCAAAAATTGTAAGTAATTGTTTTTTAGCAGCTTCTTCATTCCATTCTCTGTCGCGCCGAAACAATTCCAATAATTCTGTAACCGCGCCTTCAACATTACCATTTGAGTGCAAGGCAATGGCTAAATCAAAACGACTTTGGTGATCATCAGGGTTTGTCGCGACCTTTGTTTCAAGCTGACTGATGGGACCAGAATCGAGTGCTTGCTTTCTAAGAGCTATAGTTGCCTTAACCGATTCAATTTCTTTTGAGTGGGCAATAGATTCAGGAATACCCTCTATCATTGCGTCAGCATTCTCAAGATCATTTGAAGTCAAGTGACACCGTATCATACCAGCGTAGGCGACTGCATTGTCTGGAAATTCTTGTAAAACCGCTCCATAGATTTGCATGGCCTCCACGACTCCGCCCTTATCAAGGATTTCTTCAGCTTCTTCAAGTTTGTCGTCAATGGTAACGCCACCACTTTGTTTGATGAGTTCAGTAATAAACGTACCAATTTCAGAAGCAGTTTTGGCTCCCGCAAAACCGTTGATTGGTTTTCCTTCAAAGAAGGCATAGATTGTGGGAATTGATTGAATCCGTAATTGAGCTGCCAAATTACGGTTTTTGTCAACGTCATATTTGACCAGCTGAACTTTTCCCTTGGCCTTGGCAACTTCCTGCTCAATAATCGGTCCCATAGTTTTACAGGGGCCACACCACTGAGCCGTGAAATAAGCAATGACCGGTTGTGTAAGACTGGCTTCAACAACCTCGGAATTAAATTGAGCTTCGGTGCCTTCAATTGCGACTTGCTTTGGGGATGAATTATCTAGGTTCAACATCTGAAAATTTCTCCATTTATGTCCGTCACTATATGGGTGTTGCGAAGTATCTTTTCAAATACTCAGAAGTATAAAGTGAGAGGTTTTCTCTTAAAAAACGAACTCTGTAACAACCGGTACGTGGTCTGAAGGTCGCTCCCAATCCCGAATATCTCGGAGAATATAAGCTTTTTTTGCTATTCCCAAAATATCTTGCGAAATCCAAATATGATCAAGGCGTCGTCCGCGATTGGACGTAGCCCAATTACGGGCCCTGTAAGACCACCATGAATAAAGTTTGCCCTCGGGTTGATGGTGGCGGACAATGTCAACCCACTCACCGGCCTTCAACAAATCGTTCAAGCTTTTTACCTCTATGGGGGTATGGCTGACTACCTTAAGCAATTGCTTATGGGACCATACATCGTCCTCCAATGGAGCTATATTGAAGTCACCTAAGAGGATTGTCTTCTGCGGTAGGGAACGACTTGACCAGTCAGTCATCCCTGCAATAAAGTCAAGTTTATCGCCGAATTTAGTGTTGATTTCACGATCTGGAATATCCCCACCGGCAGGTACATAGCAGTTTTCAATGGTGATTCCATTGGGAAGCCGTCCTGCAATATGTCTTGCTTCATCCTTATTGATGAAGTTCCTTTGAGCTACTTCAGTCAGTGGCAATCGAGAAATTATTACGACCCCATTGTAACTTTTTTGTCCACGCATGAGAAAGTGTGGATACCCCATCGCAATTAAGGGGGTCATATCAACCAACTCAGTCGGTGATTTGGTTTCTTGCAGACAAAGAACATCAGGTTGGTAAAGGGAAAGAAACTGACACACCAGGTTCATTCTTAACCGAATTGAGTTGATATTCCAAGTTGCGACAGTAAAGCGTTCAATCATTTAGGATTCTCAATTGACGTGATTTATTTTGTGGAAAGGGACAGGCAATATCCCCCATCTTCGGTCATTAAATATTGGGGAGTGTTGGGATTGGGTTCAATCTTTTGTCGCAACCAATGAATATGGGTATCAAGTGTTTTGGTCACGATTGTGGAATTATAACCCCATACTTTTTGTAACAAATACTCTCTTGATAAAACGCGACCATTGGCATGCCGTAAACACATCAAAAGACTCAATTCCATTTTAGTCAATTTTATTGAATAACCTGACTGGTTCAGACAATATGAACGTTGGGGGTTAACCATTGTTTCGCCAATGTAAAATTCTGTCATCTGATCGTGTTCAAACTCAGATATCAAGCGTAATAATTGGGCTTTGAATTCTCGAAATTTAAACGGCATTTCTATTTTCAATGCTCTTTGGGGGTCAAAAAAACTAATTTCAACTTTGAAGCTTTTAGGTGCCAGGAAGATGCAAGGAAGGTCTTTCAATCCTGCCATCACTGATTTCGTTGAGTACACCATACTGTCTATATCACTCGCGTGTTCCATATGACCTATGAACGCGGAATAATTTTCGGCAAGCTGTTCAGCAGTTAGGTCTTGTTGAAAATCATCCACAGTAAATTCCTCATCACTTTCGATTAACTCCTTCAGGGCTTTATTGACTTGAGAGTTAGGTGACCAAAGAAGAATTGATTTTTGAATGACCACGGTAAAATTTCTATTGACAAGTGGAGTGAATCATAATCAACGATTTCATACATCCCATTCTAAAACTAGCCCAAGTACTGTAAATGAACAAATCGTTTGTGGAATGGAAGAGCTAATTTCTGCTTGGATAACATAACAAATATTTCCAGAATAGTAACATTATTTTTGGATTTCTATGTCATTTATGACTCCGATTGTGATCATGGAGAGTGTTAACTTGGTTGGCGATGCTCTCCATTTTTTGTGTAATGTGTTCGTAGCTCCATCTCTCAGCCTTGGAATTCTCAAGGGTTGAGGAGTGCGAACCAATGCCTGAATTTAAAATAGTCTATAAGATTTCTTAAAGTCAAAGAACCTTGCAATGCCGCAATCATGAAACTAGCGAGGATGAGACCTTAATTTGATGGTTGGGATGCCGGGTTTTCTTCCAGCGGATCTTCCATACCGGCCTTGGTTAGACATCAACTCCGAAGTGAGGGGATAGGACAGACATAATCACCCGAACTGTTTGGCTGAATAAATCCCTGATGCAGCAGGTGATTAAAAAGTTCCTCTACCGAATACCTACCGATATTCGTTTCGTAAAAATCTTCAGTAGCTTTCTTTTTAGCTTGTTTAATATGATTATAAATGTCAGCTGCTGGCATGATTCTTTTGGAATTTAACCGGGTCATAAATTCACCTAAAAAATAGGACAATATGTTAAAGACAGTACCCATTCGATTAGTATTGTACCTGTTACGATAATTTGGGGCATGAGCTAAGCTTCGTTCTGGGCTGACCATGGCGAGGTCGCCGCTGGACTTGAGAAGTTCACGGGTCAATCCTAGGAGGGCATTGTGCATGTGAGATGACCAACCCTCTGACCATTCATGGAGAGCCTTAACAAATTCGTTTTTTGGTATTTGTTCCCCGGATACGAAAGGTAATGAAATATCTGTTGCAGAGTTCCTCAATTTCGGTTTTACTCAGGCCAGAAAGAGTATGGACAGCATTTCCTTCCATTCGGGAAATTCCCCCTTCAATCAATTTAGTCTCGGTATTGCCGAGCTCCATCAGAAGCAGAAAAATTGGCAGTTCGTGGGTTCCCCGATTAATAAGTGGTCAGCAGTTCAATTCCAATTTTGCCTAAGGTCTGGCTTCACCAATCAATAAGCAGGCAGGTCGAGTCCAAGCAATATAAACAACTGGCGAAGATGGAAGCCTGCTTTCAGACCAATAAGCATAATCGGAATAATCAATGAACTTAAAAGACACTGTCAGCATAAAACTATTGATTTTTTCTTCAAATAATATAAATT
>MPNP01000063.1 GCA_002239085.1 Rhodobacteraceae bacterium bin131
AGAGGTATCGGATGA
Organism: Rhodobacteraceae bacterium bin131; assembly: GCA_002239085.1. Taxonomy (GTDB): domain Bacteria; phylum Pseudomonadota; class Alphaproteobacteria; order Rhodobacterales; family Rhodobacteraceae; genus MPNP01. The sequence continues at coordinate 16 of MPNP01000063.1, forward strand.
AGACAATGGAAACTCCAAATAAAGAGACATACAAATGTAATCAATTGAACATAAGCAATTATAATCTTACGTTGATCATTATTCAAGCGAAATGGTTAATTTCAGTCATTCCGTTAATGATTTTGTTGCTCATGAAATTGATTATAATCATATACCCAATTTCTTGAAGAAGACCTTATTACGCATAGTGGCATCTTTTAATACCTTATCCCAGCTTAAAACCTCTATATGGAGGTTGATATTACTCATTCGATGGAACCAACCTAAATTGTCTGGCATAGGTTTGAAATCTTTATCGATTTCTAGCCAATTTTGGACTTTAGGAGAGATATCACAAACTAAAAATCCGTAAAAAGGTGTATTTTTATCAACTTTTATATTTCGACCTTTCGGAGTATGAAACTTACCATCTTTGATTAATTTTACATAGCTTATAATCTGCTTTACGGGGTCATCTTTAAAAGACTGGTTAGCAAAATCACCTCTTTGAGGCCTTTTAAACTCAAAAATTGTTATCGGATTACTAGGTTCATTATCGCCTCTGAACATTACCCTTTTGTCAAAAACAAGCAAATCTGGACGTTTACCATTCTTACCTTTGAGGGGTAAATCGGACGACACATAATTTGCAAAATTCAAACGCTCATCCAAAATCCAGAGGTTGTGTTCATCAAAAGATGTAATCTCCGAATCCCCTTTTCTTGGGAATATAATATCATGAACCATTCCTTCGGATGGATATTTACCAGATTCATCCAATTCGAGACTTTTACCGAAGATTTCCAAGATGTTCTTGCGTAGGGCTATATAGTGGATGAGTTCATTTTTACTAACATTTGAAATCTTTTCAACAATCTTGGAAACATCTTCTTTGTGTCTATCCATGCTTGTCTCTGATAAAATTCTGGTAACATCTTTTTTGATTTTTTTCTCTTGTTCAAACTTCTCCCTATGCAAATGCAACTCAATATTTTCTTTTGTTGGATTGTACGGTAATTCGCTCAAATCAAGGTTTATTAAGTTGGTTTTATGCCAAGGTGCTTCATTATCCACATAAGCTTGAACTTGATCATACTTTTTTTCTTGGCGTAGAGTAATATCATCACCAACAGCATTTTTTGCAAACTTTGCGGTTTTTTTCTCAATGTCAGATTGTGAAATCTTCCATATCAAACTGTTTGTTTGGTCTTCGGGAAAATCAAATTCACCTCGTTCTAATGATACATGCTTATCAAGGTATTCCCCAAAAACATATGCTTTGATAATATAATTTGAATGAGTTCCCTCCTCTCTATTACTTCCTTTTTCATAGAATTCTTCCTTGAACTCAGGAATGTAATTATGGAGTGAAGTACAAGTGACTTCGCGTTGGTTAGCTACCAAACTGACCCTGCTCTTCTTACTTCCAGGTGCGTAGCACTTAAATACTCTTACATGAAAATCTTCCCACTGCTCATCACCTTTAAGAGTAAATTTATTTGTTTCTAAGGATACTTCTTGGATTTTTGCTGACAATTTCTTATTATTGACAAAATCGTTCAAGCATATTTTGCTGCTGTTGTCATGTTCAACCAAGAGTATCTTTGGACATTTAAAATCTGGAGAGATAAAATAAGGAAGCAAACTTTCGACAAGATTTCTGGCGATTGTTGTTAACTTCTTTTCATACACGTTAATATTTTCTGAAATTAAGGATGAAAGTGTAACTGTCGTACCTGATTGGATTTCATTGCTTACTTTAACTTTCTCATTTACCTCATTTACGATTATTTCCTGCTCCTTACCCATAGAGAAACAGCGCTTTTTATAAGATTTGTCATCACGAAATAAACTCTCAACATGCAATTCCTTGAAGTATTTTAAACAAATAAATCGACCAAAACCTTTACCTCCCTGTTTAATTTTTATGTCGGTAAATAGCGTATCGAAGGCTTCCCGATGCTTGTCGTTAAAGCCAATTCCATTATCCTTGATTTCAAAACCATTGATATTCGGTAAGTTATTTTCGATCTCAAGTTGATTACTGCGGAGTAGGCGAATTTCAATTTTTCCTTCTGAATCAGTTAAATTATTTTCTTCAATGGCCTGAATCGCATTAACGATAATTTCAATAACAGGTGAGTATATTGTTGTATGGTGTATCCTGATGTTCTTGATAATCCGGCTAATATTAATATTGCTCATGAGAGTGTAACTGCTTCTTCCTTGTTTTGAATTGGCGAAAAGTTGACACGTAATTAATAAGTTTCAAATAGAGTAATACCCCTAATAAGCGACCTAAATTAAGGAGATTCTTATGGGCCAAAATAGCAAAAATTGTTTTTGAATAGCTGATTGTTTTTATTCATATCATATTTTTCTCTGCTTGTTTAATCTATTGCACAAGAATCCGGGTTAAATGCCAAACTCTGCATTTCTTCCGATGCAGGAATACCACTTGCTGTGGGACCAAACTTTCATCCGGTTCGGTTGCTGACCCGTAAGTCAGCACCGTGACCCCAATTCAACAATCGTGGTACAGCACTCCGAGAAGCCACTCCCATCTATCATTACGGTTCTATTGCTAGCGAACCCATTCCCTAATCGGGTGACTTGTCCCGGTTTCCTCTAAACCGCGTCTCTCTAACATTGAACACAACCGACGCAAGGCTTTCCCGTCAATCAACATGACATCGTTCCCGAAATAATCCTGCCACCCTCCGACCAAATGGAGGACAGCTGTTTGAAGCCCCTTGGGATCGATGCTGTTAAACAGGTCGGAAAACGCATCATGGCTGGGAATACCATAGTCCAACTTGAGAAACGACCGGAGGAAAGATTCCTTTTCACGGCCAAAGACAGCCATGTCGCTACATCCTTCACCGCCACAGATGATGGTCATCAGACCGATGAACAGCATGTCATAGAGATCATGGCTGGTACGAGGGTCTTCAACTCCCTCAAAAAGATCGGAAATATTCTGCATTGTTCTGCCTCAAAAATTGCTTTTTTTTGGTCGAATAGGAGAAAATGCAGGTGGAACAACTGAAAAATTACAAAAGCGATAGCCCTGATGTAAGAAGCAGGTTAAATCCACAGAAATCTGCCTTTTCGCCTTTAATTCATTGGAGTTTATATCAAAATATTCAAATGAAGTTTTGATTATTGATAGAAGGTACAGGGTTGCCAAGTACAGCTTGCAGGTCAGAATAAATTTGAATATTTGGATATCAATTCTTTATGACTCAAACTGTTTCTAACACCAAAAAGCGGTGAGTATCACTCAGAGACATCGTGTAGAAATTTCTTTAGTTTATCTGACAATTTTTCAAGATTACTTAATTGTTCCACTGCATCCTCGTGCTCCTTGGCTTGTAGCAATAGCCTATCAGAATCTGAAATATCAATGATGCGTTGAGCCATGGTATTGGCAAGCTGATTTAAAGACGCATTTGTCAACTTTACTTCACCTTGAGGTGTTTGGCTTTCTTGTTCAGACTGTTGGTCAAGATAATTTATTGCTTTTTCTATAGATCTTGGTCCGCCGTTTAAAAAAATTTCTTTGGCTCTCTCATTGGAAAGCACCTTTGGTAATCGTCTCACGTCAGCCAATTTATAAATTTTTCCATCTCGGATCCAATCGCCAAAATTATCAAGATCTAATCCAGCATCAAATATGGCTTCTTTGATCTTCGGTTTCTGTAATTCAACAAAACCGTTGAAACGGTCCATGTGAAATGCTATATCACGTACTTTATCACGGCAGTATTCGTTCATATCTTGGTAGGCATATATCAGACGCTCTATGCCGGCCTTGTTGCCACCCAAGTAAGCAATCATTTCGTTGTAATCCATACATTTCGTGTTTCGGAGATAATGAAGATAACTGGCTTTTTCATATGACGGCCACTCACGAAAACCAATAAGATGAGCGGAGACTCGAATTGTCTCTATATCTCGTTGACTAGCATTGTTGAATACGATTGCTTTAATCTTAGACCAATTCCCAGGAACTTTTTCTTTGATGAACTGTTTGTAGATAGCAAGTCTTGTATTACCGTCAATACAAATAAAACCACTATCTCTAGCAATTACGTTTATTGGTGATATAATACCTCCACTGGCACGAATTGAATCTTTAAGGACGGAAAATGAAGATGTGCCATTGGCAATGTCTGTAGCTGAACTTAAAGCAAATTGAATCCGATCCTCATTTAATTGTTCACCATATTTCTCTAAAGCCATTTTTATTCTTGGGTTTTCTGTATCAAAAGAAATTTTCTCAACTTCAATAGTCACATATATTTCTTCCATCAAACCTACCTCTGAAACTCTACTATTAAAATTATCTCCAGCCTATTATCTTAAAGTACCCAATTGAAAGTTCACAATAAACAAATAAAAATTCACGGTCAGAGAGCAGATTATTCATTGTGGGTTCAATCATCTCCCAACTTTTTTTGTATAAAACCATAGTTTTGCCCTGTTAGATCTTACAAATATAATCCGTTCTAAAACCTGCTGATATAGCTGGTCCCCGTCCTAAAATTTTAAATTAATAACAAGATTTAAGTGGATTTGTTGATGGGTTCAAAGCGTATGACCTTGATATCTTCTTGAGGATACTGTCAATGTTTTTTGCTGAAATAGTGTTTGCCTAGTAGGAATTAATTAGCTCAAAAACTTTGGTGTAAACTTCCCTCTTTTTCTCTGGTAGAAAAGCTAACTTATTGCTATCGTTATATTTAGCAAAAGCATCAAATTCAGCTTCAATTTTTGAAATATGGAACTTGAATATTTTTTGCTCGGTTTCTTCAAACTGTTTACTGATCGTATGCCTAACAGCTAATTATTGAGAATCTTCTACCAATATTATGTCTTTATTGCAGAATCCATGTTCTTAACTTAATCTGGATGCTATCCATGTAGGCAAGATATTGTGCTCTGTGTTGGTAAGTTTGAGTAAGTGAGAGCGCGTTCATCATCAGTTTGCAAGAAGTTGAGAGAAGCAATAAGTATAGAAAAAATTACCGATTGAATTTTTCAATTTGAAATGGTGATGATAACAATGTAATGAAACCAAGTTAAATGAATTCGTATATTGGGTAACAGCTCGCTTAGGTTTATAACACATGAAAGGAAATAATAGTTTGCGTGAGATTCACTTCCCAGAATCTCTTGACACTTCCGAAGACGATTTGGTTTGTGAACTTTATGTTCCGGCTTTAAGAAGAGCCAAGCGTTACGACAGAGGTGTGGGGTACTTTACATCAGGTTGGCTAGCACAAGTCTCCGAGGGGCTAGTGGATTTTGTAGAACACGGCGGTAAAATGCGCTTAATAACCAGTCCGCATTTATCATGGGAAGACTGGGATGCGATAAATCAAGGTCATAACGCACAATCAAACCCCACCCTGCTTCAATCCTTAAATGCAGCAATTGACGATCTAACTGCTACAACTAAATCCCATCCTGTTGATGTTCTTGCTTGGATGATAGCAGATAATATACTTGATCTTCGAATTGCCATACCAACCAATAAATTATCTGGTGATTTTCACAGTAAAATTGGAGTCTTTGAAGATGCTTATGGCGACTTTATGGCTTTTTCTGGATCTCTCAATGAAACAGCAAAAGGATTTCAAAATTTCGAAACGCTGCAAATACATCTAGGATGGACACGTGATCGAGATGCCCGACATGCACAATCAATACTAGAGCGTTTTGAACGTATTTGGGACCAAAATGATACCAATGTTCGTTGCTTCAAACTACCCGAAGCTATCAAGATACGATTAGTATGCCTTGCTCAAAAAAATAAACGCCCATATAAATTAAAGGGAAAAAGTGAAAAACCCCCACCAATTAACAAATGGCGACACCAAGATGAAGCAATCGCGGCTTTCATGGAAAAGCCAGCCGGAGTTCTGGCTATGGCCACAGGTACAGGAAAAACCCGAATTGCAATCAGAATTGACTCATGCCTTCGAAAGAAAGATCGGATCACCCATACAATTGTTGCGACATTTGGGACCGATTTATTGGATCAGTGGCGCAGGGAGATTATATCCCATAACGCTGGTGGCTCAGCATTATACTGTGCCTATGGCAACTATCATGAAGCCGAAGAATTCTGCAATGCTCAACATCCTTCATGCTTACTTATCAATCGCCGAAATCTTGCTGATATCATGCAAAGGCTGGTTGATAACAAAGAAAGGTGTAAAAAGACCTTAATTGTTTGTGATGAAGTGCATGGCTTTGGAGAGCCTTCAATCGTTGACTCACTTCATGGAAATCTGTCTAAAATAGGTTTTCGCCTTGGGCTCAGTGCTACACCAGACCGCGAGTATGACGAGGAAGGAAATTTTTTCATTGAACAAGAGATAGGCCCTGTCATCTTCAGCTTCTCAATTGAGGAAGCAATTAGTCGAGGTATTCTATGTGAGCTGGATTACGATGCACTTGAATTCCAATATTCGGATGAAGATCGTTTTAAAATAAAAAAAGCTTGGGCTCGATATAGTGCTCGTTCGAGGGAAGGAAAAACCGACAAAACCAATCTCTATATTGACCTTGCAAAAATAAAGAAGCTTTCAAAAGAGAAGATTCCACTCTTTGAAAACTATGTGAGGAACCGTCCAGAGATTTTAAATCGATGTATAATCTTTGTAGAGGAAGCAGAGTATGGCCACATTCTACAAGAACTACTGGTCAGTATGCGGGTTGAGTTTCATACTTACTATGGTGATGATGACAGGGAAAACCTCCAACGTTTCACCAATAAAAAACTTGACTGCCTTATCACCTGTAAAAGGATTTCTGAGGGAATTGATATCAAGTCAGTAAACAATGTTGTGCTCTTTGCGACTGCTAAGGCACCAATTGAAACCGTTCAGCGAGTCGGAAGATGTCTTCGGATTGATCCAAGTAACCCTAGTAAACGCGCTAAAGTCATTGATTTTATCAAAATTGATGAATCAGGAGGAATTACCCCAACAAATTCTGGACAACTTCAAACCGACGAACAAAGAAGATCTTGGTTTGAAAAACTCGCTTCAGTCAAACGAGAGGGGGATGTATCAAATGATTGAAAATATTATCCGTGAGGTTGTAAAAAAGGTTTGTCAAGAAGAAAAATTAGACAGCGGTTTTGAGAGGAGACTAGAAGCTCTCATTAAAAATGCAATGCAAGACAGCGCTAGTGAATCAGATATTATGGACCTTTTAGAAAGCATCCCTGTGGAGAATTTATAAGATGAAAATTAGAATTTTAAATTGGAGCTATGAAAACCTTCGTATAGGTTCTGGTAAAGGATCGGTAGAACTAAGAAATCCACCGAAGCAATGGTCGCTTGTCCAAATGCCAAATGGCACAGGTAAAACTTCAACCATGTCATTGATCCGTGCAATACTTGCAGAAAAGAAGATGTCAAAGGATGAAGTGCGAGGATATCGTAGTAATAACGAAGTTCAGGAGGGTTATTTTGAGCTTGGACTATTAATTGATTCTGGAAAAGAAGAATGTTTGGAGTATTATCTAAGAGCAGAATTTGATTTTCTAACAGGCAGTTGCAATTTTTCTACACTTAGATCTTCTGAGCGAGATGGTGGTCGTATTCCTGGTATAGCAATTCCACATGACCTTAAGCGGCTCTTAAGCCTTGATTTCATCAAACTCTTCGTTTTTGATGGTGAATTAGCCAGTGAAATTCGCAATACCGGAAAAGATGAAGCCGATCGAGCTATTCGCACGCTCTATCAACTTGACGACATTAATATACTTATTTCAGATACCAAAAAAAACGTTAGTGATATACAAATTGATAGAGATACTAATAGCAAAACTAAAAAAGGTGTGAATCGGGCTCGAAATAAGTTTGATGAAGCAAAGACTATATTGGAATCTTTAATCAAAGAGCATTCCGAAAAACATAATCGAAAGCTTAGTCTTGAAGAGGAAAAGAAAAATATTGAAATAAAAATTGAGGTCTATCTTAAACAGGATTCTAACCTGAAAAAAGAATTTGAGAAACTAGAAAAGCAAAAAAATGAGCTTGAAACTGAAATCCATGTATCTTCCCGGACGGCATTTGATGCGTTTCGAAACCCGATTCAGTTGTCAAGCCAATTCCATAAGCATTTAACTGAACTTGGTACACTTCTCACTGACGCAAAACTTCCTCGAAGTCCAGCCTTAGAATTTTTCCAAGAAATCGCCCAAGGTGAGAATTGCATTTGTGGAAACCCAATTGGCAAGGCTGAACGGCAGTACTTGAAAGAGAACTTCGAAAATTACTTGGCCGATGACCAAGTCAGTGCTATAGCAGTCATGAAAACAAGGCTTAAATCTATCACAAAAGCTGAGAAGAATTTTGTAGCAGCCTGTAGGCAACTCAATAACGAGAAAGAAAAACTAAAAGAAAATCAAAGATATCTTGAAAAGCTTGAAGATGATTTGATCATCAATGGAAATGAGGAAACGAGAAAACTATCGGAATTAGTTGGAGAGCTCAAACAACAAATAGAACAACTTGACAACGAAATTAATAAACTGACAACCCGTAGTAGACATAAACAGGAAGAACTCAAATGTACCGCAAGTAATAATATACCGCTAGCGGAACAGAATAAAAATAAAGCAGAACAATTTTACAAAGAGGCTTCCAATTCATACAGACTTACATCACAAAGTGAAAAACTAGTGAGAGTGCTAGAAGCAATTAAGTCTGGACTTCTAGAAAGGTTACGCGAGGAAATTCGCTTGGAAACGAATAAACGCTTAAAGGAGCTTATCTTAATGGAAAACCTTGAGGTGTCAAAGATCGAGGGTTCACTAGTACTTCAATCTGACCGAGTTGGAGTTAGAGAAAATGTAAGTGAAGGTCAGAGCCTGTCCGTTGCATATGCCTTTTTGACTTCACTTCTAGAAAATGCGCCGTTTGATCTACCTTTTGTCGTTGATAGTCCCGCAGTGTCACTTGATTTGGAAGTTCGAGCAGAAGTGGCTCGTACCCTGCCGAAGCTATTCAAACAGATGATCTTGTTCGTTATTTCCAGCGAAGGTTCTGGTTTCACGGAGACTTTTTACGACAAGAAAGAAGCACTTTTTGTAAGTTTCGAAAAAAATATCAATGGTGAAATAGCTATGAGTTATGGTTTAGACTCATTCAAGCGTATTGCCGCAAAGGAAGAATCTCAATGAGCTTTCGTCTGACAGAAGATATGGCACTATTTTTTGCTGATATTGATAAATCCAAGATCAAAGGTACGACGTTTTTGGATATCGACAAATTTTATTCCTGTCTAATGTTGGGATTTAAAGAAGGGAAGTTCTACAATAAAGCTAAGTTAAATGATCCCTTCCTTGCGGCCGGAGCACGTTGGCCTGAACCATACCGAGAATACGATAACTATATTTTAGGGCTTCTAATTGAGGCCGAAATCCGTAGACTGGAAGTTGATAGGAAGGATCGCCAAGAAATTGAAAAAACTGCAAGTCGACTTCTTGATTCCGGTCGAGGAAATTCCCTTGGGTTGAGTGAAGATGGAATAAAACATATGAATTACTATGCTGCTCAAGGATTTCAAATCATGGTAAATAAGATGAATAAACCCCGAAGCGTGGAGGATTTTTTGGTAAGCTATGCCAATTTGTTTTGGCAAAATGAAACGGAATAAACTTTAGCCAATCTGTCCTGAGCGTAATTTTGCTATCCCATCAGCAAGAACTTTAGCAGTATTATCAATGTCAGTTTCTGATGTACCACGTCCAAAACCTAGCCGAAAACCTGTGCGGGCTCGATGAGTGTCTCCAAACATTGCCTGAAGTACATAGGATGTTTCGACCTTTTCTGTAGAACAAGCGCTAGATGCAGAAAAAATGAGTTTGTCACGCAAAATCCTCGTCAGAGCTAAAGGTTCAATACCCTGAACCGATATCGAAAGCGTGTTGGGTAAGGAAAATGAAATGTCGCCATTAACTCTAAGACCTGGTATTGAAGTTAGTTTTTCTAAAAGTTTTGCTCTTAAAGCTAAGAGTTGCATGTTGTCTTTTGCCTGATGTTTACTGACTAGCTTAAATGCTTCCCCAAAGGCGATAATTGCTGGTGTGTTCAATGTACCTGACCTAAGTCCAAGTTCCTGTCCTCCACCATGCAAGATGGCAGAAAGTTTTACATGCGGTTTACGCAAGCGCCTATAGAGAACGCCTATTCCTTTTGGTCCATACATTTTGTGTCCAGAAATGCTGACGAGATGTAAACCTAGTTTGATCACATCTAACGGACGAAAAGCTGTAGCTTGGGAATAATCCGAATGGAACAATACATTTCTATTTGTACATATCTGACCCACCTCTTCTAGAGGTTGATAAATTCCGGTCTCATTGTTGGCACTCATAACGCTAATGAGTCCTGTATTTTCAGTGATTGCTTCTTCAATATCACTGGGATTAATTCGCCCTGTTTCATCAACTGGTAAGTATGTGACCCTTACACTGTGGCTTGATTGTAAGTAATTTAGTGGCTCAAGCACTGAAGGGTGCTCAATCGAAGTGGTTATGATATGATTTTTACCCTTGGACTTGAGTAAAGGAAGCGTGCCTATCAATGCAAGGTTGTTTGCCTCAGTTGAGCCACTGCAAAATAAAATTTCTGTAGTGCGTGCACCTATGGCTTTGGCAATAATAGTACGAGCTGATTCCACAGCATTAAAAGCATTTACACCTGCCGAGTGAACCGTACTTGAAGGATTAGCATAATGCATTCTCATAGAACGCTCCATCACATCAATAACTGAGGGATCCATGGGTGTGGAGGCGTTATGATCCATATAGATTGGCCTTGTACTCACGACACATAATCTCCTGCTAACAGACGAGCCACATCACTAGGTGATTTAATTCGTGCGGAGAGCGTAACAATTCCTCTATCTATGTGAGCACGAAGTCGTGACCGAAGTTCAAGATCAGAAATTTCGATATTGGTTTGATTTTTTTGGTGACTAATCTCAACCATACGAAGGAGTGTAATGTAGATTGGCTGGTCTATTCCAAAAAGAGTATAAGCGTTGAACTCTTGTCCCTCTTCTACATCAGGTACAGAACCGATTCTTCCCATTTCAAACGATAGTGTTAAAGCCATACGACAAATTAAATTTGGAGTAAGGCCTGCTCGATTGCGCAGCACTCTGAGACGCTTGGTAGATTCCTGGGAGATACGAAATTTGCTAATGTGCATAAACCAAATCCGTTATCTTTTCATCAATATCCGTCTTAAGTTTGTTTCCGGTTACACTAATTTCATATCGGCGTGCTACATGAGGAGAGATTAATTTATCAAGGTCTGGCGTCAGTTCGCTATCGGTACAAAGCATAATAACCTGACTACTTGCGACGGGGACATAATCGCGCATCAAAGCCTTGCGGTGTGTACGATCAAGGCGGGATAATGGTGTGTCAATTATTATAGGCAAATTGCGACCTGAAGTTTTGCCAAGAGCCCAAAGCATAGAAATTGCAAAAATTTGCCTTTCACCAGCCGACAGTAATGATTTGGGGATTTCATTCCCATCAACACTTAACAGGGTGAATTCAAATGATTTAGGATTAATCAAGATCCCTTTCAGAAAGCGTTTTTTGCTGATCAAATTATTAAAACACTCAGTAAAATGCCCCGATAAGGTCTCAATTCGGCGGTCAAGAATACGAAGTTCATATTCGGAGAGAGCAGCGCGAACGCGCTCGCCAAGTTCAACTTTATGTAATGCTAAGGAATTGTCAAATGTTATATCAATCGCCCGCTCTCGATCAACTTCCAACTTAGAAATTTTATTACGCAAGGATGAAATAATCTCCTCTTTATCCTTGAGCAATGTCTCCGAACGCCCACGCTGAAACTCGGCTTCTCGAAGAGCATTTAGCGATTCATTGGCAGCGTCTTCGTCCAAAGTCTTAAGTTGGTGCTTCAGTTTTTCTTTGTGCTTGAGTGCTTTATCTAATGATTTACTTAGTTCTAACGCTTGTACTTTGAGATCACTATCAATTCCCTGAAGACGTGATTCAATCCAAGTCGGATCTGCATCAAATTGTAGACCGCATGCATCTTCGTTTTCAGTTCGTAAGAAACTTCTCAATGCTTTAAAGTGACTCTGAGTCCAAGACGGAGATTTTGAAATTTGGGGTTGTTTACTTAATTCGAAATCTGTAATAAATTCATCAATAATTTTATTGCCAACACTAACTCTTTGCTTGTTTATAGCTGTTTGTAATTTTTTGAGCATCTTGGGAGCTAGTGATAGGGGCAGGGAACTCTCAGCAAGTCGTTTTAAATCGCTTCGAAGCCAAATAATTTGCTTATCTACTTCATTAAGCATTTGTTTAAGTCCTGAACGGTTGAGTGCTGCAGTTCCTCCTTCAGCTTCAAATTTACGTTGTGCTTTCTGCAAACGCCTTTCAGCCAATAGGTGATCTGCGCGAATTTGTGCTGCATCCTCCTCCAATAGCATTAGGTCGTCACGAATGCCTTTGATTTCACGCTCTATTACTTCAAGTTCGTGTGAATCATCGCATGAGTTTCTACGAGCTGTATAGAGCGTTAAGTCACTCCTAAGCTGGTTGATTAGATCTAATCCTAATAATCCTCGGATAGAATCACGAAGGGCATCAGTAGTCGAATCGTCAGCGATGTTTTGTATTTTTTCTCCATCAAAAAAGAATAACTGCGAAATGCCTGATGGTATCAGATTTTCAAGAAAATGATCCCAGCTCTCTTTTGGAATATCAGAGAAAGTCTGGCCATTTCGTATCAGATTCATAGTTTCAAAAATTGAGTTTTCTTGCTTATCCCAAATGCGTTCCACTTGATATGAGGTGTTCAATCCTTCTTCAAGGCAATTAAAGGAGAGGCAAATTGACGCTGAACTCTCTTTAGAATGTAGATTGATGCGGTTAATAAGATGGGCCTCATAATCGGAACGGGAAACCCTAACCCCGAGGGCACGCTTGCCATAAAGCGCAAGGCGGATTGCTTCTAAAAAGGTGGTTTTCCCTCCTCCATTATGCCCGCGAACTAATATGACTGGCTTTCCTGTTTCAGTATCGGGGGAAAGATTAAATCGGTTTTCGCCTGCGTACAAACCAAAATTAGTAAGAGTAAGAGAATGGAGGATCATAAAAAATTATTTATTTGTTCGCTTCTTGTGATCAGCTATGACAATGGACTCGCTACGCCACTCCCTTTCCATTACAGATGCTATGCGCTGGTGGACCGACGTACGGCGTTTGAGTCCATGCACCGAGCGTTCAACTTCAAGAAGTTGGGCTAAAAGGCTAGGAGGAACTTCATACTCTTTGCAAACTTCTTTTAAGATTGCTCCATCTTTACTGTCAAACCTGAAAACCTCATCCTCATCAATTGTCAACTCCTTACCTAACACATCTCTAACAATTTCGGATACAGTATCTTCCCAATCCCCCGCTTCGCGAAGCCAAATCCTCCTAATCTCCAACAATTCCGCTTCATGAATCAAAACATTTTTCTCTCCAGGTGGAGCGTTTTGATTTACTTCAACCTGAGCCTCAAGAAGTTTGCGTAAAAACTCCTTCCTAAAAGAAAGCTTATAAGGCCCAGGTATCGTCTGACTGGTGCCAGTTTTGAAAGACACTTGTCCATGTCGGCGACGATAATCTCGAAACTTAGGCTTCTCTTCGGGTTTTTGTGTTTTAGCAAGTTGGTCCCTTAAATCAAGGAGTGGCTCTAACCATTCACTACCATTATCAATCATGGCCTCCATGGCCTTGTCTTTTGACACAACCGTACAAATCCAACACCCAAATCGAGAATTTCCACAGCTTTCCGTGTTCTTGTCAACCACAAGCGGGCATTCGCCAGCATCAGCACTCCGATACATTGCAAGAAGTTGTCGATTGTCTGCACCCCAAGGATTTTCGGTTTGCAGAAGATAAGTCCATACATCATCGGTAGTGAAAGCTTCTATAGGTGTATAAACATAGGCTCCTAGAAGGGAAGAATGTCGAGAAAGAATAGTTCCCTTGATTCTGTACAAGGACATCACTTGAGAACGTGTAGCTGATTCAGATCGGCGAACTCCTAGTACCATTATCACCTCCCCGAACTCAGTTACCTTTTGCTTGATAAATGCATTTGCTGGGTTGATTTTTAATCGATCAGTACACCAACGGAATCGATTAGATGGTGCAGGATAACCTCGGCCTAGGAGATTTACCCAGAAACTGTCCGAAATGTCTGGGAAGACTTTATGAGCTTGAATCGGCATTTCCTGGGCTTTTGCAGCATTGTTTATGCGTTCCAAGTTACTGTTTATGTAATCTACGATGATTGGAGTTTCTACTAGAGTATCAGAACTGAGTACATAAACTGATTTTTTGCGTACGGAAATTGGAAGTTCTTTGAGAGCAGACCAAATGAGTTGAAGCGCAGTAGTAGAGTCTTTGCCACCGCTATAGCCAATTACCCATGGCCGATCATCATTTTGATAAAGGTCCTGTATTTCTACTTTGATCTCTTCAATTGATCTTTGATTTTTTTTAGCGGTGGAAACTTCACCCAAGCTTTTATATTGAGTTGTCATCTATTCTGTTCCAAATTATGGTAACTTTCTTCTGCCATCTGACCACGCTTATCTAGTTCAAACCCAACAGCATTTATGAGTACATTCGCACCTAAAAGAACGGACTTCTGTTGGCTATTGATCTGATTGCCATTCATAATTCGTCCTTCCCATAAATCTTTATTCTTGTGTGACCAGTCTACAGTAAGAAATTTAATGAGAACATTCGAGCAGTTTTTCGGATATTCTGGCCTACTCTACTTTGCGAGAGAATTCGCCTTGTACGCAACTCGGTTGGTAGTGATTCATCATTCAACCCGAAAATGCGCCCAAATTGGTTATGATGTATCATAACGGCAAAAAAATGGATAACCAGATTGTACGCACCTAACTGCTGAAAAGAGTATAAGTTATTCACAAATTTTTCTTTAAGGTGAAAGGAATTTTATGGAATTCTGAGCAGAATTCAAAATTTAATCAAAAAATTGAAATTATAAAAATGTTTAATCAAAAGCAGTAATACCTGCTAATTTCCATTTTGTGAAAAAATAAATGTTTTTCTCTCATTTAGCAGGCCTAATCTAGACTTTTTCGCATCAGCATCACAAAATTCGTTCTCAACAATACGAACACATACCTCCCCTGCCAGATTATCCAGCCAATCGTTCTTTCGTTGTTCATTGAATGGAGGGAGGTTGGTGTATAGCTGCAACCAACTTAACTGGGTGATTATACAGTAGCAGCCAACAGTCCCGAATGTCGTCTAGAAACCAAAGGGATTTCGAGATCAATTGAGTCATGTTTAGGTACATACACAAGATAGAAAGGAGTCATGCGAGTTGGAAAATCATGTCGGATTAATGAAGTTGTCGGCATAACGTATATCAAACTCAAATGGATCTCAATCTAGTGATTTTCGACAACTTCACTGATACCTCAGAGAGGTTAATAGTTTTTGGCAATATTCAAGCCTGTTTGTACAAAGAAGTTGGGGAAAAATATCTCAGATTGATGTCTAGTAGCCATTCAACGAATTATCGAAATTCAAATACTTTCATAATCTCAACTTCGGGCTAACTCTGTTTATACTGGAAATCTCATTCGGTGGTTGTGAATTCTAATACCCCCTGAACCTGTTATGTTTTCGCCACAAAGAGTTTCTGCCAATCTTCAACCTTTACTTCCAATTTTCTGGCGTAAGCCGAGCTAGAAGACATAAGGTATTTTAACTGAATTG
>MPNP01000064.1 GCA_002239085.1 Rhodobacteraceae bacterium bin131
CATCCTGAGTGTTAGGAAATTTTACTATCCATGGGCTGAATCCTGTTGGAAAGTTAGCATACGGGTGTTTTACATGACTCCTTGAATCATCCAACCCAATAAGAGCTTTTGCCCTTGCGCCTGCAGATGAACCATTAAGAACAATCAACTCCTCAAGTACATTTTTAGACCTTCCCTCTAAAATTTCCTGGGTGTGTGTGAACACGGTATTCAAACTTATTTCGCCGTGAGGACAGTCAATATGTTTTTCAGGTTCGAATACCAATCCACCCAGACCATGAATCCCAACGAAGGCCAATCTATCCAAGGGAGATAATTCAGATGGAAAAAAACCTTTAGACTGTACAAAACGGTCAATAAGTAATCGGCCCCAACCATCTGGTAAGCAGTCATATAGTACTCCCGGCAGTCCGCCAAAATGTGGTGTATTAAAGCGACGAACTCCAGATCCAAGGGATAAATGAATTGGAGAAATTTCCAAACCATGACCAATAAAATTTTGGTCATATTCAAAGTAGATTTGATGCTTGTGGATGGCCAAACGCCCGACAGGATAAACACCATCACCAAAATTCAAACCGACCTTAAGATCTTTTACAAGCTTTAAAGTGTTCACTTTCGGATTCCCCTCTTGCGGAGGGGCTTGTTTTCTGCTTTGAGAACTTCATCAATAGAAGAAAAATGGTTTTCAGGGATTTGGGTCGCATTCAAAATATCTTCTAATCCCCCAAGTACTGTTTGGATCTTTAGAAAAGATGTGAGTGATATTGTACCCTTTTGTTCAAATAGACGAATTGTCGGCAGGGGCACGCCAGAACGAACGGCAAGGCCTTCTTGTGTTAGTTCTAATTGTAAACGTCGTGCCCTAGTATTTTCCTTGATCTTCTTCTGGGCTCTATCTGGAGAAATAAATAATAACATTTTATTAATAAAGTTAAAATTATATTGATAATTAATATATAGATATTAGTAAATAAAATTCAAGTCAATCCTAATCGCCGAAAGTTGTCCTAGCTGCGCAGCTTGTACGCAATCGGACCATTAAAAAGAATACTTATATTAAGCGGCGTAAGGCAATGGAAGCACTTGCCAACAGGTAGAAACTATTGAGTAAGCCGGCAGGATTTCCTTGACTGTTATCAGTTTGCTTTGCATGATGGAGGGATGAAAGGTATTCGCGATGAAAAAGTTATTTAATCCACCCTTGTACGGCCATATCATGGTTAACATCACTGGATTTGGCAGAAGGCAGCTGCCCTAGCTCACGGAATTATTTCCAACCACGGATTTGTAGACGTAAACAAGCGAACAGTGCTCCACCAAGTTGAATTGTTAGCTGAAAAAAATGGTTGGGAGATTGTTGTCAGTGAAGAGGAGATTACTGACATGTTAGTAAGTTTTACCGAGGTGAAACCAGGTATGAGAAGTCAGCTGCTTGGTTCCGAAATCATATCCAGTGGCCCTACATTGAGGGCAGGTCATCTTCGTCCTTATATGGATAAATGTTTGAGCACTCATGGAGGAGAAAGAGATTTGCCATACTCGGCGTGCATAAATAATTTAAAATCCGTTAGATTCTTTTTACGACAGCACTTTCTTGCTATTATCTCAACACTATAAAACCAACCTAACGGATGAGCGATTAACAGATATGAACAATTATGAACAATGGGTTGGCATTGATTGGGGAACAACAAATGTCAGGTTTTGGCTCCTCGCAACGAATGGAACAACTCTTGATGAAGTTGTATTACCATTAGGCATGAACACAGTTACAAGTGGTCAGTATGAGAACATCATCCTTGATACTATCACAAAGTGGTCATTGCGTCATACTCCATTGCGAGTCATCACGTGCGGTATGCTTGGAGCAAAAAATGGATGGTTTGAAGCACCTTATCTCACAACAACTTGCGATTCTATAGATTGTGACAAACTTTATTCTGTTCAAACAAACAGCTCCACCCTTGATGTCAAAATCATACCAGGAATCGCCAATTATAGGCCAACATACGATGTCATGCGTGGAGAGGAAACACAAATCAAAGGTTTTGTAACCCAAAACCCAGACTTTGAGGGGGTACTATGTCTCCCTGGCACCCATACTAAATGGGTCCATATAAAAAATTCAATCATTGTGAGTTTTCAAACATTTATGACCGGGGAATTATTTGATTTACTGTCCCATCATTCAGTTTTGCGCCATTCTGTTGATACACAATTAGTCGATGAAGAGGAGTTTATAAACGCGGTTGATGACACTTTATCGCGCCCTGAATTATTTGCCCAAAGACTATTTTACGTTCGTGCACGTTCATTGCTTGCCAACACCTCTAAAGAAAAAGCCACATCAAGACTCTTAGGGACCTTAATCGGAACTGAACTTGCCGGCTCCAAGCCATATTGGCTTGGTCATAAGGTGGCTTTAATTGGATCCAAAAAATTGACTGGGATGTATCAAAGAGCCCTCGATCTAACGGGCTTGGAAACAGAAGTCTTTGATGCAACAGAAAATACTATTTTAGGGCTGAAGTATGTGCATGATAGACTCGCTAAAGAAATTCCCACTAATAATTAAACTGCTCGTATTGACTGGATTTGCCACTATTGGAGCGAGTTATATTTAGTAAACATCCCTTTGGTAAATTTTTAACCCTATGACATGATTAGAGCATAATCCGTATCAATTTTCGAGAGCCAATACTATTGTTCGAAAAGAATCATGTCACAATATACTCTTCGCAATTATTCAAAGCTCTGTTTATTGACCTAATTCTGTTTTTGGTTTTATCAGCGTTTCTGGCCCCATTAATAATTACAGGTTTAACCTTAAGTATTGTTAGATGTCAATCTTCGCGGCCTTCCTTTGAAGGCTGTCGGCGAAGCGACAGAAGTGTCCCGTAGGTGAGCGACCGCCACGCCCATTCTGCTGGACCAAAGCGATATCGCCGCAGCCAAAGAGGTGAAGCGACAAGCTGCACCATGCCCACGACGAAAACCACTCCGACCTGCCATATACGGTCCACGGACCCAAACCAACCGAGTCCGTGACCGTAGAAGAAGACCGTGCAGAGAATTGTCTGAAGTAAGTAGTTGGTGAGGGCTATCCGACCGACGGACGCAAGAGGACGAGTCAGGACCTGAAGTGTCGTCGTCTGGCACGCTAGCATTACCACGCCCACATAGCCTAGACTGACCAAGATGCTTGGCCAGTAGTTGAACTGCTCGCCAATGAAAAACGACCAGACCGGCCAACCCCGCTCAAAGTTGATGGCGATGCCGTATACCACTAAGGGCAGACCGATCACGATGGCCAAGGCGATTAGTAGCATATAAAAGCGTTGCGAACACTCTGCGCTTAAAACGCCATACCGGAAAAGAGCCATACCGACCAGCATCAGCCCACCGGCGCGCCACAAACCCCAGGCGACCAGGGAGGAGGTCTGGAACTCCAGCGTCGCCGCTGAGCGGAATGGCTGTTGAGCTAACCAGCCTCCTCGGTAGGCGGCGAGCTCAGCCTCAATCATTTCCTCCGTTGGCTGCCACACCTCTTGCGTGAATACGGCCCGCGCATCTTGTGACCAATACGGAAGCGACAGACCCATCCCTATGGAAAAGGCCGAAGCGACCGCTAGAAGCACTACCCCGAACATAAGCATCCTTCCCGGCGGCTGTCGGCGAAGCGGGTAGACCAACATCCCGCACACGGCATAGAGGAACAGGATATCACCGGACCAGAACAGGTACGCATGGCCAAGCCCAATGACAAGTAACCACACCATCCGGCGGTAGTGAATACGGCGAGCGTTACCCCGAGCCTCGGTCCGGTCATAGATCAGAACAATGCTGGCGCCGAACAGTATTGAGAAAATGGTCATAAACTTTTGGTCGGCAAACATGCGACCCACTATCCAAACGTAGAGATTTAATCCTTCAAGGTCCCCATAGACAGTGGGATTGAAATATGCAGCCCCTGGCATCGCGAATAGTTGGATGTTCATCACCAAGATACCAAGCACTGCGACTCCGCGAAGGACATCAATCGAGTCGATGCGTTCGGCCTCAGATACAAGGGCGACTCTTTGATACCCTTCGGGATGGGTCATTGGGTCAACATCCTACATTTAGGACGGACGCAAACACCTAACACATTGAGCATGAGATGCATGAGCGTTCTCCATGGGGTGGATTCATGATTGGAAGTTGTTACGCTGCGTGGCCTTGAAGCGGCTCTTACAAGTGGCTTAACACAATTGGACACATGCACAGACGAACTCTCAAAAGACGATGAACAAGTCAGGTCTGTGCATTTTCGACCGCTGTGCCAGTTGAAGAGAACTGAGAACTGGGAAAACCAAACAGCAATATTTTGCTTCAATTTCTTGACATAAAAATTTCTGTACATGCAATCAGTTATCCATCATTTTTAGTGCTTATGAACTGTATCGAAAACAAATATTCCCCAATTTGGATTCAATATATTCCTTATAAAGCAAGCTGCAAGGAGTAATTCAATTTCCCAATCTATATTCCCACAATTGAGTGACAATCAGGATGATAGGTCAGCGACAATCAAATTGACATAGTGATTCTTAGAGCAAACTCTTATTCTGATTGTCTCTATACAATCTTTACAAGATACCTTTTGGATAGGTGAGATCCATCTATCGTTAATAATTTGAAGAGCTCAGGGACATTTATGAATTACTCTTTGAAAGAACCGTAACGATTCACCATGCTTTGGTTGGGTTCATTTCAGAATTTCAAAGATTCAAAATTGACGCAGTAACGGATGGGGGATTAAGCCTTCAATTAGTTTGTCTACCTACTCAAGAAGCAGCAACAAACAAATACTATGGCAATATCAGTTATTTGGAGTGAATGATTGCACTCGCAGAAAATGCAAGAAATTAACTAAAAAATACAGGTAAACTTTCAGGATTCGCTGAGTCATATAATAGTTTCAATACATATTCGGTTTCGGAACGACGACAAATCATATACCAGTGAGTTTCTTCAAGGCACCAAAATGCACAAGCCACCTGCCCATAGCGGGTTCTTCTAAAAGTTCCCTTGGTAAATTTAGACTTTGCTAGGTCTACTGGAGTATTTTTGGCAATGATATCACGGATAAACGAACCCGATAGTTCAATGATGGACCGTGAATTGCTTACATCATGAATAAGAACTGAGCTGTTCACAAATCCTTTATTCAATTCATTGATCATACCCTCTACTTGCTCCGAAGGAAAAAACATAAGCAGTTCATCAGGTGCCATCCACCCTATAGAAAAAGTATCTGTTGTGGTAATTTGAATTTGTTTCGGGGGCTCAATTCCAACGATGTCAGTTAATCGTTTAATTACCTCTTCAGAGTTTATATCCCCCCTGAAGAGGATCATTCCGAGTCCTTCAATGACTTTGAATGTCGTTTGCGGTTCTGTAGAAGTGCTTTTAGCCATTGTTTAGAGTTCTTTCAGGATCATAAAATTCGGGATTTACAATAGTGGCCTGAACTAATTTCTTAGAACATTTAAAGCTGATTGTTTCCCCCATACGTTCTGTGCCATTTTTTACTAGGCCAAGGGCGATAGGTCGCTTAAGAATTGGTGAATAGTAGCTGGAAGTAACACGACCTTCCATTTCTGGATAACCGTGCACTGACAATTCGTTGCTCACGGCATAAACTCCATGGGGTAATGGTGGTTGATCAGCCGGTATTTCCAAGCCAACAAACTGCCACCGATTCGGGTCAGTTAAATGAGTACGCTGTTGACCTCTTTTACCAATAAAATCGTCTTTTTTCTTGGAAATCGCCCAAGTTAAGCCAAGGTCCTGTGGGGTCACCGTTCCATCAGTTTCTTCCCCTATCATTACAAATCCCTTTTCGGCACGTAAAACATGCAGAGCTTCTGTTCCATAAGGCTCAATAAAAAATTCTTCTCCAGCCTTGAGCAAGAGTTCCCACAACTCTAGCCCATATTGTGCTTCTACTGACAATTCGTAGGCGAGTTCACCTGAGAAAGAAATCCTAAATACTCTTACCTTAAACTTACCGAGAGTGCCATTTTGAAAACTCATGAAAGGAAACTGACTGTGTTCTAGGTTAATACCACCGATTTTCTCCAATAATTGTTTTGAGTCTTTACCAGCTACTCCGATTTGGACATATTCTTCGGTCAGATTTGCGAGGTAAACATCCAACTTCCACCATTCACATTGGAGCCATTCCTCCATCCACGCAAAAATCGAATCGGCACCTCCAGTTGTAGTATGGCATAAAAAGGTATCTTCATCGAGGCATGCGACGACACCATCATCCATTAAAAATCCATTTTCATCACACATCAATCCATAGCGACACTTGCCAACTTTTAGGTTGCTCATCATGTTGGTGTAAATCATGTCAAGGAACTTTCGAGCATCTTTTCCTTTGACCAAAATCTTGCCGAGCGTTGAGGCATCAACGATCCCTACTGTTGTTCGAACCCGAAGTGCCTCCCTATTTACTGCATCAGCTTCAGATTCATCGGTTTTAGGATAACAATATGGTCGGCGCCAATCTCCCACCGGTTCCCAAATCGCTCCATGAGAATCATGCCAAGCATCTATAGGGGTCTTACGAACTGGCTTGAACAATTCACCTCTTGCCTGTCCAGCAATTGATCCGAATGTAACGGGTGAATACGGCGGGCGAAACGTCGTGGTTCCAACCTGAGGGATCGGGACAGCTAGTTTTTGAGCCACAAGGGCTAAGCCAATGACATTAGACGTTTTACCCTGATCTGTGGCCATACCCAAAGTGGTATAACGTTTTGTATGCTCAATGCTCTGATACCCCTCCTGGATGGCAAGTTCAAGATCGGATACTTTGACATCATTTTGAAAATCCACCCAAGCTTTTTGCTTTTTTTCCTTGGTCATACCTTCTGGTACTAACCAAGCATCTTTAATGGGTTCGGTAATCTGACCTTCCAATTCTTGATCGATCACTACTGAATGAAAATTTTTAACCCTACAATATTGTGAGAGTACTTCAGCAAGGTGTTGTTGAATATTGTCAGGTTCAGAAATTCCATTGGCTAAACCGACAGGGAATATTCGCTGATTACCGAGAGCATTAATGGGCGGAAAATTCCAATCGGGAATAAACATACTTTTGCCTTCATCCCATTTTAGTTTGCCGCCACAATGAGACCAAATATGAACAGCCGGTGACCATCCACCCGACATTGCTATGGCATCACACTCAATCAACCGGATTGATTTGCCTTCTCCTACTTGGGAACACATTTCAATGCCATTCACTTTCTTAGACCCAACAACTTTGCTAATGCCCCGTTGCAGGCAAATTTCGATACCTTGGTTGTGAACCTGCTCATACAATGTGCTTTGAACACTTTGTCTTGTATCAAGAACAACGGGGACATCCAAGCCCACTTTATTCAAGGCTAGCGCTGTTCGATACCCATCATCATTATTCGTAATCACAACCGTACGGTCACCTGGAGATACAGCAAACCGGCTCAAATAGTCTCTGACCCCCGAAGCCAATTGAACCCCTGGAATATCGTTACCAACAAAGCACAATGGTCTTTCGATTGCCCCGGTGGCCAAAATTACCTTATCCGCCCGAATTTTCCAAAGGCGTCTCGCTGGTCCATCAGAGTAAGTGCCATTCAATGGGCGTTTTTGTTCAGCAAGGTAATAATCGTGATCATAAGCTCCAGAAAGGGTTGTTTTGGTATTGATGGTTACATTTGAAAAGTGAGATAATTCCTCCACTATCGCATCAGTGAATTGCTGATTGTCTGAATTGTCTGCTTGTTTAGAATCAATTGTGTATTGTCCGCCAAGATATGGATTTTGCTCGACGAGAAGGATTTGCTTTTTTGTCCTAGCGAGATTTTTTGCCGCAAGTAAGCCGGCAATTCCTCCACCAATGATTAAAAAATCAACGTGGACATAAAATTGTTCATACGTACTTAAGGGTAATTGTCGCGATGCCCGACCAAGCCCTGCTGATTGGCGAATAGCAGGTTCATAGATGCTTTCCCAAGCTCTTTTTGGTTCGATGAAAGTTTTGTAGTAGAACCCTGCAGGGATAAATCGCGATAAAATGTTCAATACAGATCCAAAATCATTTTCCAAAGTGGGCCAATGATTTTGACTGTAAACGTTCATACCCTCTTTTAGGTCAACCATCGTTCCGACTTGATTGGGAGCGAACTCTCCACCATAGTCAACCATGAATAATGCGTTTGGTTCTTCTGCACCTGAAGAAATCACCCCTCTAGGACGATGATACTTAAAACTTCTTCCGACAAGCTGCTTATCATTTGCCAGTAAGGCTGAAGCGATTGAGTCCCCTTCAAATCCTTGATATTTTTTTCCATTAAATTGGAAATGAATTGGTTTTGAACGATCTATACAATTCCCGCCTGTTGAAAGCCTTACACTCATGATTATTCACCACTCATATTGATAGTCAGTTCGTCTAGTGAAATCATCTCTGACTCAATTCAAATTGAGGTCGTCGTTTTTTTATTGCATTGATGATTCTTTTTGGTGGCTTAAGAGTTTGAGCCGAGTAGGTTCCAAAAACTTCAAGAGTATTCGTACACCGTGCGACATGAAACCACTTCCCACACCCCATCGCATGCCGCCAGCGTTCAAATATAATCCCTCTGGGGTTGTCCCGAAGAAACATATACGCTTCGAATTCTTCATCCGATGTACCTGGCCCTTTACGAACGATATGAGCTTCCCCATGATTCGTGAGTTCGGTTTCATCCGCCTCCACTTGACAGTATGGACATTTTAGTTTGAGCACGTTCAGCCTCTCATCCAATAAATCACTGTTTGACCCTAATGAGCCACTGCGGCGGCCACGCTTTCATCTATTACCCGCCCTTCTTTAAATCGATCCAACGTAAATTCCTTAGCCAATCGACCCGGTTCACCTTTAGCAATCAGTTCAGCCATGGCCCATCCAGAACCTGGTATGGCTTTGAAACCGCCCGTTCCCCACCCACAATTTATAAATATGTTTTCAACAGGTGTTTTGGAAATGATTGGGGACCGGTCACCGGTCATGTCGACAATTCCTCCCCATTGCCGTAACATTCTTAAGCTCGTGATGATAGGAAACATTTCAACGAGAGCTCGTACAGTATCTTCAATATGGTTAAAGGAGCCTCTTTGTGTGTAGTTGTTGTAACTATCGGCTCCTCCGCCAATAACCAGCTCACCTTTATCGGACTGACTAATGTAGCCATGAACTGTGTTGGCCATGACGACAATATCAAGAATGGGTTTGACCGGTTCTGAGACTAGAGCCTGAAGGGCAACTGACTCAATGGGAAGTCGAAATCCGGCCATGTCTGCAAGTATTCCAGAATGCCCAGCAACAACGACTCCAACTTTTCCAGCAAGGATGTTTCCGCGTGATGTTTCCAACGCAATCAACCCATCCGCTTGAGAGTTTACACCTATGACTTCACATTGTTGAACAATGTCCATACCCATCTCTGAACAAGCCCTTGCGTACCCCCAAGCTACAGCGTCATGGCGTGCGGTTCCCCCTCGAGCTTGCCATAAAGCGCCTAAAATTGGATAACGAGGCCCCTTGACATTGATGATCGGGCAAAGTTCTTTCACTTCTTTGGAATTTAAGTATTTGGTCTCAATTCCTTGAACGATATTAGCAGAATTGATTCTTTGGAACCCCTTTGCTTCATGATGGGTCTGAGCCAAGCTCATAACCCCTCGGGGGCTAAACATTATATTGAAATTCAATTCATGGCTGAGCGATTCATAAAGTGATCGAGATTTTTCGTATATTGCCGTGGACGCATCCTGTAGATAATTAGATCGAATAATTGTTGTATTTCGCCCCGTATTACCTCCTCCAAGCCAGCCCTTTTCAAGTATGGCAACGTTCTTGATATTATGATTTTTACCAAGATAATAGGCTGTCGCCAAGCCATGCCCACCGGCACCAATAATGACGACATCATACCGTGTTTTTGGTTCCGGTGAATGCCATGCTCTTTCCCAACCTTTGTGGTAATTCAGAGCTTCCTTTACCAATCCAAATATAGAATATCTTTTCATTGACTCGACTACAATCGCATTGTGTTATGTTTGATACATATAGGTAAAACTAATATCATTTATAGAGAGTATGTTTTCAACATTCACCGATTTCAGTTTATACCCTTAATTGTAATTCCCTTCGTTTCAATTAAGTTTGCAAAGTAGTTGAGAGCGCAGAGGGTTTGAAGATTTTTCTTGCTCTGAGACTGGAACAAAATATAACCAATCTTTCGCATTGACACTTATGATACTTTGGCTTCCTGGCATTTTATTTTCAGTATTCGTTGCAGGTATAGTTACTTATCTAATCTTCCACTTTAGATCATATAATATTCAAGAAAATAATCAGGAAATAGAAGCCTTAATCGTTCAGCTTGAACGGGTTCGAATTGAAATACAAACCGGACAAATCAGTGAAATTGAAGGAAATAAACTCGAAGCCGAAATTGGGCGACGGATTATAGCTAACAATCGAAAATTTGAAACCCAGCCTTTTGGTAAAAACCTTTCGCCCAGGCACGTATTGGTCATTGCCTTCGGGGTGGGAGCTTTCATCTTGATTGGCTCTCAGTTTCTGCACAATAGCCTTGGTATGCCCGGTTATAGAGATCAACCAATCAAGATAAGGTTAGCGGAATCACAAAAAATTAAAGATGCACGATTGACCTTCTCTCAAGCTTATCAAGAAACTTCTGGGCAAGATTTTGACCTACAAGTTGCACTTGCAACCGAAACAATGAAGCGATGGAAGCAACCTCATTCAGATAACCAAGTGATTTATCTCATTCGGGTTAGGGATGGTTTCAGGGACAGTTTTCTTGAACAAAAATTTGTTCAAGCATGGGCCTACAAAAAGGAGTTGATCTCCCTCTTGGGTCCAGACAGTACACTCCAAGATTATCTTGATTTGCTCAATGCAACTGTTTTAGCAACAAATTTGTATATTACCCCAGATGCTGAAGAATTGATTAATGAAATTCTAACCCGTGATCAAAATAACTACACCGCAAATTTCTATCTAGGATTAATGTATAATCAGATTAACCGGCCTGACCGTACATTTACTATTTGGAATCGGCTTTTGCTTGAAGATACTGAAACCACCAATCCTTGGAAAACATACATTGAAGCCAATTTGACTGAAATTGCTAACCAAGCAGGCATAAGGTAAGCCCATCATATTTTTCAAATCATCATGACACTTTAAACCTGTGACTATCAACCAAGAAAACCTGAATTCTCCATTGGAGAACTTGAATGACTTTATTGCTAGAGTACCTGAGGGTTTTTCCATTGCTGGATTAGATGTGGGCACAAAAACCATTGGGATTGGAATTTCTGATACGAATAAGGTTGTAGCAACCCCTCATAAGACCATAATTCGTAGTAGATTTTCTAAAGACGCAAAAGTAATCCTGGCGATTGAACAAGATTGGGGCATTGGTGGATATATCATTGGACTACCGAAAAATATGGATGGAACTCTTGGACCCAAAGTTCAGTCAGTTCAAGCATTCGCTCATAACTTCTGCCAATACACGACCAAGCCTGTGTCCTTCTGGGATGAAAGACTTTCAAGCGTCTCGGCTGAAAAGTATCTCATTGAATCAAACACTTCACGCAAAAAGCGAGCAAAGCAAATTGACAATATTGCGGCATCATTAATTCTTCAAACGGCATTAGATTATTTTCGCTATCAGAAAGATCTCAGGTGAGTAAGAAAAAAGTATGGAAGAGGAATGAACCTGACAGTCCCTGTCAGGATATTTGTTTAATCCACCCTCAATCCAAACTATGTATTGGTTGCTACCGAACCCCTTATGAGGTCAGTAATTGGGGCAAATTTTCTAAAAACAAAAGGCGTACAATTATGCAAGAGCTTTCGGGGCGAAGTCATTTGATCAAAAGGCGTAAAGGTGGTCGTTCAAGGAATCAAAGCAAAGCAAAATGAATCCAATAAAAACATACCGTAGAATTTTTCGCGATGACATTGGTAAGAAGAAATGATGTGGGGGTTTCTAACTCGATTTACGATATCTTCAGGCTGTGTTTAATATCATACTGAAAGCCCATTATCAGCATCATAATTTATTTCTGTTTGCAGCCGTGTATTAGATTAGGAATAATTTTATGGAATTATATACTTGTTTACTCATCGGTCACTTTTACTAACTGTGGCTTTGATTTATCTCGGTACGTGCCGTTCTTATGCGCGGAATACTGCATGATTACCGCGACCACTCTACCCGGTGTATCCGTAAGGGGTTCAAACGCGTCATTGTCTTTGCACGTGAAATGTTGGACTTCGTCATTGTCTGAGCGACCCCGTTGGTCACTCCTTTATCCCATGCCTTGGTGATACGTTGCAAGGACACCATTATGCCACGATACAACGGCTTCAACAATAACCAATGAACCGCCCTTTAGAGGCCCTACTTTTCATTTGACCGTGTCTGCATTAAGTGCTTGGAATTCATACGCTACCACAAGGAATAATGGCCCAGGATTCTGATTCTCTTTACTCTTATCCAAGTAACCTACACGACAACTTGCCATGAGTCTGGCACTTGGGCATAGGTAGTGTCTGTTAAATAATCGAGTGTTGTAGGACCGACACTCGCCAACCCATCTTTAACATTTTTCCCTCAAAAAAGGGAAAACTAAGGTTAAATTCCACTTTTTTACATACCCTCATTTTGAAATATGGGCACCTCTATAATATCTCAAAATCAGAATTCACCTGTATTTGCCTTTGAAAAAATTTGATTATTCTGAAAAATTGCTTCTCCTTGGGATTACATTCATTCGATAATCTTCCCAAAAAGGTAAAAGTAGACCCTTTTCCATCATTTCCCAGACCTAATCATTCACTTGGCCCCACATGGCATTACTCAGACCAACAAATCTCCATTAAGGTAATATCTAATTTGGAATAAATAGACATGCCCATATTACTATCTACGCAATAGTTACGTTTCCGAGATTCCTCTAAAATATCTTAAGTAGTGCCACCTCTCGATTTTAGAGAGTTGAAACTACCACATACTAACTCTAAATCTCTCACATGTTTATTCGAGCCACCAAAATAGGAACCACCAAAGACGGTTCACCACGCATCACCCATTGACTGTTCAAGTGTTGCTTCCCACTTTTATGCAGATATCGGCATAAATTAGACAATCATCCCCCGATAGATTGAAATATAGGGTTCAACAACAGCGTTGAACAGTTCGTTTTCCAAAGTGTGTTGTCTTGATATGCATGTTTTCAGGTCACTCAACAATACCACAAAGGGATGAGTGTTGCAGTGTCTTGGTCATAGTACAAAGCGGGTTTGCATTGGGTTTTGTTATCATCGCTCTCCCATCAAGAAGTTGCGTGATTTGAATATTGTTACGAAAACGCAATTTTTAATCATGTCCAGAGCGTGCCAGTGATAAGAGAGTTATAGGGTCATACAAGGGTAATGGTGTCAACAATGACTGGGATGATAAAGAACGGTCAAGTGCAAATTGTTTCAGAGAAAGATGTGAATTAAACCAATCACCTTTTGAAAGTCAGGGAATTGTGGCACGTTGTCACGAAAGAGGAGCCCTTTTAACTTTCTTTAGTTTTTGACATTTATCTCAACTCTCATGGTTAAATGTTGGGCACAGTACGACTATTTAGTGTATACTCAAAACATAAGGAGTGAGTTATGCACGATGAATTCAAAGCCAAAGAACTAAATCGATTTATAAAATCTAGAGACCGGGTCATCAATCCCTTTTTCGTTGGTCGGGAAGCTCTTCAAATGGAAATTGATGAATTGAATCAAACGATTTTGCACCGTCACCAAGAAAACGTCAGTGGAGTTGCCAATGGAATGACACAAGTCATTTACGGAGCACCTGGGATTGGTAAATCCTCACTATTAGAAAAAATCAAGCAAAACTGCATTGACCAGCTGAACAACGATAAACAAGGTCCCAAAACCATTCCGGTTATGCTCAACGACCCAGAAAACTTAACCTTTGAATATCTTGGTAGTCAAATTCATGATACAATATCAGAGCTCCTTCCCTTCCTGACGATTGATGGTGTTAAGAATACTGTTCGAAATTCTCTTAATTCACTGGCGAGTGTTTCAATTGCAGGTTTTTCGGCTGGATTTCGCGAAAACACTTCAACCGACCCCATCATTCCCAAGGGGATATCAATCATACTTATGATTGACGAAATCCAAGGAGTGTCCGAGGATGCTGCTGGTGTTCTTCAAAGGCTTCATACCGGGAGCAACAATTTACCGATACTACCAATCATGGCTGGGTTATCGACGGGTCCTGATATTCTCTCGGGACTTAAAATATCTCGTCTTGCCAGTGAATCTGACCATCAATTACCTCCCTTAACCCGTGATGAGATTGAGGAGTCCTTTACCAAGTTTGTGGACTATTTCAATATTACTTCTACTCCTGAAGTGACTAACGCGTGGTCAGAACGCATTACGGGTTGGGCGGATGGGTGGCCTAAGCATGTGCAAAACGCGCAAGCAGCGGTAGGTGAACAGCTCTTGACACATCATGGTGATTTAGCATCTGTCAATCCTCGTATTGTGAAGCATCGTGCGGCAGAAAAACGTTGTGAATACTATAGACTCCGATTTGGGAGGTATAATAAATTTTCGCTAATCATTGGTGAAATCATGGCTAAGCTCGGGCCAAATCCAGCCCAAGTGTTTGATGTAACTATTGCGATAAGTCGCATCGTCAATAAACCGCACTGGGACCAAACTATCACGACTACCCCTTTGCCAGCAATGAGTTTCAATTACCTTCTGCACCACGGTTTTATTGACACAGACCCTGAAGGCCCTGGAAATACTTTTAAATGTCCAATCCCCTCGCTTCAGTCCTATGCCGTGGCGCTAACGGGAACTCCTCTACATAGTTGTGTATGTATCGGCGATAAAACTAAAGTCATGAACCAATTAACGCCTAGCTCTGATATCAATGCTGTGGATGATTGGGGTCGGACACCCCTTCATTTAAGTGCTCAGAATGACTGGGTTGAGATTACCCAACTGCTCTTGGATAAGGGAGCGGACCCTCAAATACGTGACCATCGCAATCGACGGCCCTTAGAGATGACCCAAGAGGGGAGTGAGACGTATGATATGATTTATCAAGCGACGCATGTACCACCGACACCGGAACCACCCGAGCCGGATTATGGCGATGATTATGAGCCGTCATTTTAAGGGGATTAAAATAGTTTCCCCAACCCTCGTGTGTGTTGTTCATCAGTCAGTTGACTATGGTTAATCAAATATAGCAATTGGGTATTGGAAGTGGCTGCGTGAGCACTTGGCAGATATCACTGACCTACAATTTCCATGACCCAATTGTTCCTGATTATCCTTGATAATGATACGGCCAAGCAATGGTATATCATCAACAGTTGTGAGTCCAATATGTGCTTCAGATCATATTCATACTAAGTCAAAAAAGAAAA
Source organism: Rhodobacteraceae bacterium bin131 (assembly GCA_002239085.1). Classification (GTDB taxonomy): domain Bacteria; phylum Pseudomonadota; class Alphaproteobacteria; order Rhodobacterales; family Rhodobacteraceae; genus MPNP01. The sequence continues at coordinate 15,592 of MPNP01000064.1, forward strand.
CAAACCTATAGAGGTTCGGTGACGTATGTACAACAAGGATGCCTCTGTTTG
>MPNP01000065.1 GCA_002239085.1 Rhodobacteraceae bacterium bin131
ACAATATCAGCTTTCGTTGCAATATCCCCTTCTAACCCGTCCTTAATGACCATCGTAATCGCTTCGGCTTGGTTTTCAGAAAACCCGTTGTCTTTAAGACGCTTGGTGGATGTCAGTGAATCAAAGGCTACTTGTGTCATTGGTTATCTCTCTTTCAATCTAATCCTAAAATATAAAGTTATAAATGTCAAACATTCATTTGCTCAATTGAAACATATTTGGCCGAGTTTTGAAACAACCGTATCCCCACAAGCAAGTAAGTTATAGTTAGTGATGTATGTCAAGAAATTCAAGGAGTGAAAAATTTCCCTGACCGGCATAAACTTCTGACTTCGACACTTTGCCCCTAATTTCGAAGTCAGGAGAAAATAGAATTTTGTGAAGAAATATCGGTTAAGTCCTTCTGGCAAAGAGGATTAAACCTGCCCTCCCGCAATAGGTATGACCTGTCCATTAATACTTTCTGAACCTGGACAACATAACCATGCAACACATTGAGCGATTTCGTACGGTTCAATGATTTTTTTGTGTCGATTAAGGTTCAGTAACTTAGCTGCCGCCGCCTCAAGAGAAAGCCCTCTTTCTTGGGCGATAATTGCGACATTGCGATCAAAAATTGGGGTGTGAACATAACCGGGGCATATGGCATTAGCAGTAATACCTGAGCCACAATATTCTTCTGCCACTGCTCGAATCAACCCGACTAAACCATGTTTGGATGCGGTATATGCTGGTGCTCCTTTAAGTCCTCTTATTCCAGCAACAGATGCAATGGCGATGATTCGACCCCAATTACGGTTTTGCATTGATTCAAGAGACCGCTTGATTGATAAAAATGCACCATCCAAGTTAGTAACAATTGTTTTTTGCCAATCTTCTAAGGAAGTCTTCAGGAGTGGTTTCCCCTCGGCTATGCCAGCATTTGCAATATGTATTCCAATTGAACCATATCTTGCTACCGCTTGGTCAATCGCTGATTGAACACTTATATCTGACGTGACATCCATTTGAATTGGAAGCAAACGAGTTCCTGTCGCAATTGATTCAAGGCGATCCATGTTGCGTCCACAAATTGTGACATTCGCCCCTTGCCTGTCAAGTTCCTTGGCGATTGCCAGTCCAATTCCAGTTCCACCGCCAGTGACAAGACCATGAAGGTCTCTAAGAGGTAAGTTATTCATTTCGATTAACTCCTAATTCTTACAAAAATGTAAAATATCGTTTGTGTGTTTAATCAATTGATTCAGAAATATAAAAAATCTTGTTGCCATAACTATTCTTTACATCAAATAATGGTACAAACACTTTCAGCCTATAAATTGCCGTGTTGGTACAAAAAAGGAAACGTCTCGCGTGAAAATTGGAACACCTATTGAGTTAACTGCTGGTGAATCAAGGGTCGCAATAACCCCAGATTCGGCCAAGCGACTAATCAAGCTTGGATATGAAGTGATTGTCGAATCCCAAGCGGGTCACAAAGCCGGTTTTGATGATAACTTATATACTCTGGAAGGAGTTAATATAGTTCATAGTGCCCAAGATGTATGGCATCAAGCTGATATTATCGCCAAAGTAAATCCCCCTTCGCACGAAGAAATTAACTTATTAGGCTCAAGCAAGACCTTGATTTCTTTCGTTTACCCTTCCGAGAGAAAGGACATTCTTGACTTCGGTCAAACACACAATCTCACAATTCTTGCCATGGATATGGTGCCCCGAATTTCAAGGGCTCAAAAAATGGATGCTCTCTCCTCAATGGCCAATATCGCAGGATACAGAGCCGTCATTGAAGCCGGGAATTCCTTTGGTCGATTCTTTACCGGACAGGTCACAGCCGCGGGTAAATCACCACCGGCCCGGGTCTTGGTTATCGGAGCAGGGGTGGCCGGCTTATCAGCGATTGGTACCGCGGTATCACTTGGTGCTATTGTTGAGGCTTTTGATGTACGTCCAGAGGTTGCTGAACAAATTGAATCAATGGGAGCGAGCTTCTTATTTCTGGATTTTGAAGAAGATGCGAGTGGTACTGGCGGGTATGCAAAGCCATCCTCACCTGAATTTAGAGAAAAGCAACTTGAACTGTTCGGCGGGGCAGCAAAAGATGTTGATATAGTCATTACAACTGCTTTGATCCCTAATGTTGGTGCCCCCAAACTGTGGATGGCTGATATGGTTCAGTCAATGAAGCCCGGTTCTGTTATTGTTGACCTTGCAGCCGAGAAGGGTGGCAATTGTGAATTAACTCAACCTGATCAGAAAATAGTCACTCCTAATGGTGTTACAATTATTGGATACACCAATTTTCCATCCCGAATGGCAACACAATCATCCCTTCTGTATGCAACAAATATATTTCATTTGCTGAATGACTTAACTCCCGAAAAGAACGGTATTCCAGAAATTAATCTAGAGGATGATGTCATTCGAGGTGCAACAGTGACTCATGATGGCACAATCACCTACCCACCACCCCCGCCAAAAATCCAAGCCATCGCTCAAAAGCCAGCCACAAGAAAACCAACGATGACCCCTGAAGAAATGAGAGAGACGGAGCGAATTGCTTTTCGAAAACATACTCGTCAGCAAATCATCATTTTAGCTTTGGGTGGAGGAGTAACATTCCTGATTGGCTTGTGGGCACCCGAAAGTTTTCTACAACATTTCGTCGTGTTTGTTCTGAGTTGCTTTATTGGTTACCAAGTGATCTGGAACGTGAGTCATTCACTTCATACTCCCTTGATGGCGATTACAAATGCGATTTCTGGAATAATCATTATTGGCGCTTTGCTTCAGATTGGTAGTTTGAATGTCTCAGTCCTGATTCTTGCGGTTATTTCAGTTTTTATTGCCACAATCAACATTGTCGGTGGTTTTTATGTCACCCGTAGAATGTTGGCAATGTTTCAACGAAGCTAAGGAAATTATTTATGTTTGATGGGTTGTTGACCGCGTCCTATATTGCTGCTTCAGTCTTGTTTATTCTCGCTTTGGGCGGGCTTTCTAACCAAGAAAAAGCGAAACGGGCCATTTGGTATGGCATTGTCGGAATGGGGCTAGCTGTTGTCGCTACAATCGGTGGAATTTCCTTCACCCATGTTAACGAGTTTCTAGGCATCCGAAATGCCGAATTACTTGGCTTGGCCATGCTCCTCGGTGCACTCGTTGGAATCATTGTCGCCCGCCGAGTTGAAATGACAGGTATGCCGCAACTCGTCGCCGCTCTGCATTCATTTGTTGGGCTGGCTGCAGTCTTTATTGGAATTAATGCTCAGATTGCCCTTGAGGAAGTTCAGCTTCTCACTGAAGCGGGAGATTTGGCTGGTTTTGCACAAAAGTTATATGCCAAAGATATCGTTGAAATCAATATTCTAAAAATTGAAATTCTTCTCGGTATTTTTATTGGTGCAATAACATTTACAGGTTCTGTCATTGCGTTTGGTAAGCTTGCAGGTCGGTTAACAAGCAAACCAGTTAAATTACCCGGTGGGCACCTATGGAACATAGGTTTGCTCATGGCTTGCATCGTTTTAGGCTTTATATATTACTCTGGAGATAGCGGTGTTGGTTATCTGATTATCATTTCAATTTTAGCAGGAATAATTGGCATACTCCTCATCATGGGTATTGGTGGAGCGGATATGCCTGTCGTCGTGTCTATGCTCAATTCTTACTCAGGTTGGGCAGCAGCAGCGATTGGGTTTACCTTGGAAAATGATCTTCTGATTGTAACCGGTGCACTTGTCGGTTCTTCAGGTGCCATTTTGTCTTACATCATGTGTCGTGCGATGAACCGCAATTTCGTAAGCGTGATATTGGGAGGGTTTGGGGGAAGTGGTGAAGCATCTCAGGAAATTAGTGGTGATCAAATTGCTATTGACCCCGAAAGCACTGCTCACTTGATTGAAGATTCTGATAGCATTATTATTGTTCCTGGATATGGAATGGCAGTCGCCCAAGCGCAAGGAGCAATTAGCGAACTGACCCAGAGGCTGCGCACCCAAGGAAAAACCGTTCGGTTTGCTATTCATCCCGTAGCTGGACGCCTGCCGGGGCATATGAATGTTTTGTTGGCAGAAGCAAAAGTACCTTACGATATTGTCCTCGAAATGGATGAAATTAATGCTGATTTTCCGCAAACTGATTTGGTGATTGTGATTGGGTCAAATGATATCGTCAATCCAGCGGCTCAAGAAGACCCAAACTCACCCATTGCCGGTATGCCTGTTCTTGAAGTGTGGAAGGCCAAACAAGTCATCGTTTCTAAACGCGGACAAGGAACTGGATACTCCGGAATTGAAAACGCTTTGTTTTTCCGTGAAAATACACGCATGTTTTTTGGTGATGCCAAAGATTCGGTCAACAAGCTCTTGGCTTTAATGAGTTGATGTCGTCATTAAGGTTGACGAGCGGTTTGCAAACTCGCTCAAATTAACGATTTATAAAATAAAAGTTTCTAGCTGTCTGACCAAAGACTACATCATGGAATTCACTGGTCACGCATAGTTCGTAACAATTTACTAATTCAGTATAAGTTGTGTACAAGCTGTCAACCGGGAAGTTTGACCCAAACATGCAGCGCTCAACATCAAAGGCACTTAAACATGTTTCAATAATTGGAGCGTATGCTTGCGTTTGGGGCTGGTGGAAAAACATTGGTAATCCTGAAATTTTGCAATGTGCTACAGGCAGCGAAGCAAAAAGATTGATTCCCTGTCGCCACTTTTCAAAATCGGGCCCCTCATATCTGAACGGAGACCCAGCATGACAAAGGGCTATTTTAAGCTTCGGGAATGCCGCAAAAAATTCTGAAACGATACCAAATAAATGGGGAGTGATCTGGAGATCAAATGAAAAACCCATCTTCTCTACAAGAGCCATTCCCTCTTTGAATTTCGGGTTGGCGATAAGGGCGTTTGTACCCGACTGTCGGTCTTCTTCATGGGAACGTCCTACGATTTGGCGAATACCAACTACGGTGCTTAATTGTTGCAGTCGGGTTAATTGAAATTCTACATCTTCAGAGGCTAAATCACAAAAGGCAACTTGAACTAATGGCCAATTAGGATTCGTATCAGCGATTGCCTGAACCCACAGTGCTTCCTGATAACCGTCATAAGCACCAACCTGGATATGGACGGAACTTTGAATCGATGACTCTCGTGCTGATTTCAAATAGTCATTGAGTAAGTAATTTTGTTGAATTGGGGTGGGATCTCCGAAGAACCGCTTTTCTCCTTTTTCCATTAACCAAGGATAGAAGACTTCTTTTAGGTTCCAGAGGTGATGGTGGGAATCAATACGCATACTTTTATAATCTGGAATTATGGATGTCTAAAGGTTGTAAATTTGGGGCGTTCAGGCAAATTTAATTGAACTTCTGATTTATCGCGTTGGGCAACGATTTTACCGCTTGAAACAACGAGAAGCCGATTGGCTCTCAGTCGGATTGCTTCGTGAGGATTGGCGGCATCCAAGACCACTAAAGATGCTGTTGACCCTTTCTTAAGGCCGTAGTTTTCTAAACCTATTATCTGGGCATTAGAGTGGGTAATCATCTTAAAACATTTATTGATGTCTTCTTCGCTTGTCATGTGGGCGACATGCAATCCCATATGAGCGACATCAAGCATATCCGCAGAGCCAAACGAATACCAAGGATCCAGGACACAATCCTGACCCCAACCAACACGAATTCCATGGTTGAGCATTTCGGGCACTTGAGTTAAACCACGCCGTTTTGGATAGGTATCATGGCGTCCTTGAATAGTAATATTAATGAGAGGATTGGCTATAACCGAAACGTCTGCTTCACACATCAACGGCAACAATTTTGAGACGTAGTAATTGTCCATTGAATGCATTGAAGTCAGATGAGAACCCGTTGCTCGCCCCTGCAATCCAAAGAGGATTGTATCTTTTACTAACTGTTCAATGTGTCGGGAATTGGGATCGTCTGTTTCATCGCAGTGGAGGTCAATGGGCAAGCCATATTGAGAGGCTAACTGGCATAAGTGGGTGACCGAACGATTTCCATCCTCATAGGTGCGCTCAAAATGAGGAATTCCTCCAACCACATCGGCACCCAGATTTATAGCTCTCTCGATCTGTTTGATACCATTGTTGGTGCGTAATAATCCATTTTGTGGAAAAGCAACCAGCTGCAGGGTAAGGTAGGGTTTAACGCAATGCTTAACGTCATTGAGAACTTGGAGAGCGAGAAGTCTTTCATCACCTATATCAACATGTGTTCTAATCGCAAGTATTCCTTGGGCTACGGCCCAGTCGCAATACTTTAAAGCTCTTTCCTTGACCGCCTCGGGAGTTAATTTTTGCCTGAGCTCACCCCATAACGAGATGCCTTCAAGCAATGTCCCAGAAACATTACTCCTGGGATTACCTAGAGACAAAGTGGCATCCATATGAAAATGGGGGTCAACAAATGGGGGTGAAACTAAACAATCGTTGGCATCATACACAATTTCGGCTGGAGCATTAATCTGGGATGCAACTTCAACAATGCGATCACCCTTAATCCCGACGTCATTAGATTCGCCATTCGCGAAAGTTCCATTGGTTATCAGTAAATCAAGGGCCATGAGAAAGGCTAATAATCCGATTCAGGTTCAACTTCAACGTTAGCAATGATAAAATTATTATTGGTAATCTCAATGAGTCGACGAGTTACCCGCTCCAATACATCTTCTTGCACCTTTACAATACTCTCCCTTAATGGCGCCAGTGAACAACCACCAAAACGAAGACCCGAATAGTTATCAAGGTTATCAGTCTGGAAGATATTGTTTCGTATTCTTTGCGTGGCTTGATGCAGGATGGGTGAAAAGTGCCAAAGAGTTGACGAAATTTGTAGAGTTGGAAATTCCTCATAATGGTCAAAAAGGTTACCGATAAAATTAATATTTTGTGCCGCAACAAATTTTTCTGAGCCGACATTTTCGCAATAGATTAAATCCACTCCCTCGCTCGTCTGAAATTCTATTTTTTGGTTGATCAGACCTGGAGTGGCTTCGGTGTCCAATAAATCCACGATGACTCTGACATCCGGGTCGACTTCCTTGGCTCCCTGAATAAAGGCGTTGATGTTGCGATTTGAAGAAGGAGAAAATAATGACCCAATAAAACCGAGAGTTTTTGACTGGCTGACACCAATAGCAAGGATTCCTGACAAATAAGAGGATTCATAAACATACTGGTTGAATGTTGCTGTTCGTGCATGATTTTCCAATGGCTGCTTGGTACTTCTGAGTAAATAGGCGTTACTTGGGAAGTCGGGCAGGGTGTTAACTACAATATCAAATTGTTCATCAGAATCAGTGATGATTAAGTCAAAGTTTTTTTCGGAGACATTTCTCAAAATGGACTCATACTCCTCAGCAGGGACCTGATCATAATATTCGTAATGAATATCCCCACGAAGAGCCATTCGTATTGTGTCTTGATGGATGATTTGGTAGCTACGAGTGGACGGAAAAATAGCAGCAACATTGAGACTATACGGATTGGCAATCTGCGATTTTAATATTGTAGGTGTGCAAAACACCGTTGCCGTTGTTCCCGTCAATAATTCTCTTCTGCTAATTTTCTGGTGGGTCAACTTAAAGGTCTCATTTCCTAATGGAATGGGCAATTGGGCAAGTCATTAGCCAACAAATTTTAATTGTAGTTGGATTGCAAGCTGATTAAAGTTATTGCTAGAAGTTAGTTTTAATATTTCTTTTTTCTATAACATTCACTGCATTTGTTCACGCAATGTTCAAACAAGTTGCAAGAGTTTTGGCTTAAATCCTATAAGCAATGTATTATAGGCAATTCGTTTCTAACACTTTTTATTCTATTCTACTTTATTGATATGGCAATTCGCAATCGACTATCAGAACTTCAAAATGAAATTAGTGAGTGGCGCAAGGATATACATGCCCACCCTGAATTACTTTACGATACATTCAGAACATCAGAACTTGTCAGGGCTAAGCTTGAAGAGTTTGGCTGTAATGAGGTGACCACTGGTATCGGACGAACTGGTGTAGTGGGTATTATTGAAGGGCGTCGAAATGATTCTGGAATGACCATTGGCTTAAGAGCTGATATGGATGCTCTACCCATCCACGAAGATTCGAAGGTTCCACATTCTTCACGTAACCCGGGAGTTATGCATGCGTGTGGTCATGATGGACATACAGCAATGCTCTTGGGAGCAGCAAAATATTTGTGTCAACATCGTAACTTCAATGGGCGTATTGCAGTAATTTTTCAACCCGCGGAGGAGGGCGGCGCTGGCGGCGAAGCAATGGTTAAAGATGGTATGATGGAACAGTTTTCTATCGCTGAAGTGTATGGAATGCATAATATGCCCGGCTTACCAACAGGACATTTTGCAATCAAGCCTGGTCCTTTTTTTGCGGCTGCGGATACTTTTACCATTGAAGCAGTGGGCAGGGGAGGTCATGCAGCCAAACCAAATGATGGTGTGGATCCGGTCCTCATGGCAAGTCATATTGTTACTGCCATGCAATCCATCGTGTCTCGAAATAATGACCCAATGGATGAGCTTGTGGTATCGATTACTTCGTTTGAAACAAGTTCAACCACCTTTAATGTTATCCCCCAAAAAGCAACGCTAAAGGGGACGGTAAGGGCAATGAAAGAAACAACCAAAAAAATGGCAGAGAAAAAAATCAGAATGATCAGTGAAGGGATTGCCAATTCATTTGGAGGGTCGGCTAAGGTCAACTATCGGGAGGGCTATCCGGTCATGATCAACGCCGAAACCGAAACCCAATACGCTATTGAGGCGGCAAAAAGGGTAACCGATAATGTGAATGGTAACGCTTCAGCGTTAATGGGAGCAGAAGACTTTGCCTACATGTTGAATGCTAGACCCGGGGCGTATATTTTGGTCGGCAACGGCGATACAGCACCGGTTCATCACCCCGAGTATGATTTTAATGACGAGGTGATACCAGCGGGTTGCTCATGGTGGATTGAGCTCGCTGAACAAAGATTACCCCTTGGGTAATAAAGGCAAAGCAGTCCCGATTAGATATAATGTGCTGTGAGTTGCATGGAATTGTATGAGATAGTCAATTTATATGGGCGAGTTCTCACCCGTATTCTTGCGATATGTCGATTCTTTGCAATCATCGCAATCAGTGCCATGGTGGTTTGCATTTTAATCCAAGTATTTTGCCGATATGTATTGAACAACGCTCTCCCTTGGCCTGAGGAAGCTGCCCGCTTTTTTATGCTTTGGATGACTGGACTTGTCGCTCCCTCAGCATTTCGATGGGGTGGTTTCGTTTCAATTGATTTAATCAAAGATGCTTTGGGCAATTTTCTAGGAAGTGTTTTAAATTTACTCATCTTAATTTTATCCTTGGCTATCCTGATTGTAACTCTTTCCTTTGCAATAAGGCACATAAACAGTGGTTGGCTCTTTGATTCAAGCTCTTTAAGGATTCCCTTATCGCTAATAGGACTGGAGACAATAAAACTCAAACTTGCTTGGGTCTACATGTCACTCCCTCTGGGATTTTTATTGATGTTCTTTGTTGGAATAGAGTTGATAATTCAACAAGTTCATACTCTCATTAATCCTCGTGTCGTTTACCACGACCCCGAAGATAAAATCGAGTCCGCTGCGGAATAAAATATGCTGATATTATTCTTACCGCTCTTTCTTATTTTTCTGTTTTTGGGTGTTCCCGTATTTTTTGCTATGCTAGCGGGACCCGGCATTGTCCTTTGGGGAATCGGGCAGGAAAGCGATATCGCTTTCTTATATCGTAATATTTACAATGGGATTGACTCATTCCCATTGATGGCGATTCCGTTTTTCATGTTGGCCGGTGAGCTGATGAATAGAGGGGGTATCACTCGCCGGCTTGTTGATTTTTCCCAGGTCATGATGGGACATTTTAGAGGCGGTTTAGCCCATGTAAATATACTGTCTTCAATGCTTTTTGCCGGCTTATCAGGTTCAGCAGTTGCTGACACCTCCGCATTAGGTTCAATGCTTATTCCAGCAATGGAAAAGAATGGCTATTCCCGCCGCTTCGCGGCAGCAATCACAGCCGCTTCATCAGTCATCGGCCCAATTATCCCGCCATCAGGTATAATGATAATTTATGCCTATGTTGTCGGTGAATCAGTTGCGGCTCTATTCCTAGGTGGAGTGATACCAGGATTATTGATGGGTGGTAGCTTAATGCTCATGACTAAGTACTTGGCCCATAAATACGACTTTCCAGTGGCTTCCAAAAAAGCTTCAACCAAGGAACGGGTTCATTCCGCAGGTCGAGCCTTTCTACCGCTTATGACTCCAGTCATTATTCTCGGAGGAATACTTGGCGGAGTGTTTACTCCAACTGAAGCAGCAGCAGTAGCTGTCGCCTATGCCTTAGTGATTAGCATTTATATCCTGAAGTCATTGAGTTACAGTGAACTTCCACAAGTTCTTGCGCGAGCGTCTTTATCGTCAACAGTTGTTTTGTTGTTGGTTGGTTCAGCAATGGCATTCAAGGCAATTGTTGGTCTCAGTCACTTACCCGAAATCCTTGCTGACTGGGTTCTTGGCCTATCGTCCAATCCTCTGATATTATTATTTTTGATCAACATTTTGTTGTTTGTCATCGGTATGTTTCTTGATGCCGGCCCGGCAATAATCATACTCGGTCCAATTCTCGCTCCCTTATTTATTGAATTGGGAGTACATCCTGTTCACTTTGCAATCATTATGTCGGTTAATTTAACTGTTGGATTGATTACCCCACCAATGGGATTAGTCCTTTTCGTTGCGTCAAGTATATCAGGAGTTAAAGTGGAAGCACTTGCTAAAACAATACTCCCTTTCCTCGCGGTTGAAGTGATTGTTATCTTTATGATCACCTTCATCCCGCAAATTTCATTGTTTATCCCTGACTTATTTGGGTTTATTCGCTGAAAAGGGCTTCAAAAGGGAGGAGATAATTAATTGTCCCGTTGATTACACCCAACTCTGGTGGAGATTGGGTTACTCGGATGACCCTACCAAGAATTAATTTAATCAGCAACGGAACGGTTCCTGTTTAATCAAGGCGGTGGAAGTGTATGTGTCAGTATTGCTACGGGGAACAATTGTGGTAGGCACGATAAAGTGCGGAATTGGACAGTAAAAAGGGAGGGATAAACTTTTAAATTCCGTAAATCGGATAGGTATTAATAAAATAAAGACCTTAAATTTCTTTGATTTAGGAAATAAATTGGATTTGACTTGCATTAGTGTATTGGATAAGATAACAAGCATTACACATTGAGTAATAATAATTAATCGCTGGAGGCGTTTGAGTATCTCATTCTGCTAGTCCTAACCCCTTTGGTTAGGTGTCGCCCAGCATTTCATTTTGGAGGAAACTTTTTTCTTATGCGTGAATTATGTAAAGTGATTTTGGTGGCTTTGGCAGGGCTTTTTATGCTTGCATCGTCACCGATTGTGGCAGCTGATTATAACTTAAGAGTTGTTTTAAATTCAGATATAAATGATGAAGACTATGACGGCGTCGTAGTGTTTAAAGACTATGTTGAATCTCGTTCAAATGGATTGATATCGGTTGAAATTTTTGTGGGTACTACCCTTTGTGCCAATGGTGCTGAATGTCTTCAGGGCGTCTCGTCAGGCAACATTGACGTGTATATTTCAACTTCAGGTGGAGCTGCAAATATTTTCCCATATGTGCAAATATTTGATCTTCCCTACTTATTGAGCGATGACCGCGTTGCCGAGATGGTTCTTACGGGTGATTTTGTTGACGTAATCCGAAGAAAGGCTTTGGAAGACTCCAATGGAACCATTCGCTTGATGACCATTGGTAATACTGGTGGTTGGCGAAATTTTGCTAATACCGTGAAGGTCGTTAAAACACCCGCCGATTTAGAAGGTTTAAAAATTCGAACAATTAATGCGGAATTACCCCAGGTTTTGGTTAAGTCCTTGGGAGCCAGTGCCACGCCTATTGCATGGCCAGAATTGTTCACATCACTTCAGACTGGCGTTGTCAACGGGTCAAAAAACGGAATAACAGATATTATGGGAATGAAGTTCCCAGACGCTGGTTTAAGATTTGTAACCCTTGATGGGCATGCTTATATGGGTGCGCTCTGGTGGATGAGCAATGATAAATTTATGGCTATGCCAGAAGATCTGAGGGTTGTTGTTGCCAATGGATTCAATGAACTTCAACAGGCCACTTTTGCCTCACCCAAACGGAAATCAATTCAAGCCTATAGTGAGTTTGTAGAAATTGGTGGTTCGATCTATGTACCAACACCGGAAGAAAAGCAAATGTTTAAAGATGCTGCGGCGCCGGTATATGATTGGTTCAAGGAGAATGTTCAGGGTGGCGAAGAGGTATTTAACGCCATCGTGTCATCTGCTGAAGCTGCCCAAGCAGAAATTGACCGTTTGAATGCAGCGGCTATCAACTAGCCGATTTAATCATTGTAAGAGCCGGTAAAATCCGGCTCTTACATTTGAGGGTATAACTCCGAGCAACTTAAACTTCCAAGTTTACATTGCCATTGATGAAGATACACCCCTTGCTTATCCTATATAAATTACTTGAAGAGCCGGCTAGTGAAGAGATAAGGGCGGTAGAAATTTGATTTGGGTCAGGCCGTTAGTTTCTTCATCATTAACCAACAAACTTTCCGATACTTTAGACACGGGCAGTCACTAAAGCACCAGAACAAATGTCGTCAATTATATTTGATAAGCCATGGGTCCCATTGAGCGTACCCATCGGCAACGCAGATGCAAAAGCTATTGTCAGGTTATCGTTTTTATCATTTCGTTATCCTGACCTGAAGCATATTCGTTCTGACCCGAACATTAATCCTTTACCAAATGAAACAAGTGGATTAAAAAACAAACAGGTTTTTCAACAATGTGGTGCACTACTAACGAAGAGGATACATCCAAGGTCGATAGTCTTGAACCATAATCTTACCCTGTTTAATTTGTTCAGATGTCATTTGGGGAACAAGGGACTCCAAGCTCAGTTCGGCATCTGGGTCGCCACCCATTGCCGAAAGAGTATACCAAAGATAAGCCCTTATAAGGTCTGGTGATGTTAATCCCCTACCAGATTCATAATACCAACCGACCCCGGACTGAGCACCTGGATGCCCCTTCATTGCCGAGCGTAGGTACCATTCAAAAGCTCTATGGTCGTCTTTTTCGACACCTAAACCCAGAGCATACATGACACCAATAAGTTCTTCCGCGTCAGCGTTTCCTGACTTGGCATATGGGAGGAGTTCTTGCATAGCCTCCTTAAAATTGTTGCTTTCCATCAAATCTTTAGCGTATTCTATATTCGCTTTAGCACCAGTCAAACTCAAAAATGCAATCGTAAAGATTGCAATAAATAATTTTCTCATCCATTTTTCCTTAAGTTTATGTTTAAATTCAAATTGAGAATCACCGCACTTTATTTAGTGCTTATTTTAATACCAAGCCTTGGTAGTTCCCAAAATGAATCATATGCAGTAAATCCCCAATTGATTCAAAATCTGTTACTTGACGAAAGAGATTTTCATACTTTTGATGAAAACCAAGCTCGGCTTGGGCAATTGTTGTTTTACGACCCCATTTTATCAGGAAATCGAAATATATCGTGTGGAACCTGTCATCATCATAATTTAAATAGTTCTGATGGACTATCATTAGGATTAGGTCAGGGCGGGGCAGGAATTGGAATGGAACGAAAAGCCCAAGCTAAAGGAACAACTATTCGCCGAAGAATGCCAAGAAATTCTCCTGCTTTATTTAATCTGGGGGCTAAAGAAATTCGGCTATTGTTCCATGATGGACGGGTGAGTCTTGATGACTATTTTGACCGAGGATTTAATACACCCGCCGAAGAGTTTTTACCAGAGGGCTTGAACTCACTCCTCGCTGCTCAGTCACTCTTTCCATTGGTCGGTGGAGTTGAAATGGCCGGTAATCTTGCTGACAATGAAGTTGCAACGGCATTTGAACAGAGGATTGATTATGGATGGCCGGTAATCATTGATAGAATTAGAAACGTTCCAGAATATGAAGAATTTTTTGTTTCAGCGTTTAACGATGTTGATTCATTCCAAGATGTTTCAATTGTTCATGTTGCGAATGCAATAGGAGCATTTGTTGGTTCAGAATGGCAGAGTTTTGATAGTCCTTTTGATGACTTTATTGCCGGAAATGAAATGGCACTCTCGGATGAAGCTAAAAAGGGAATGGGGATATTTTTTGGTAAGGGCAACTGTAGTTCTTGTCACAGCGGGAAATTATTTACTGACCAGAATTTCCATGCCCTCGCTATCCCACCCTTTGGGCCTGGGCGAACGCGACCTTTTGATCTGATTGCTCGCGATGTTGGTCGCATGGGAGAAACGGATTTACTACAAGATGCCTACCGGTTTCGAACTCCATCACTCAGAAATGTTGCACTATCCGCACCCTATGGACATAATGGGGCTTTTAGGGATTTGAAAGGAATTATCAAGCATCACCTAAATCCGCTAGAAAGCTTGGAAAACTGGTCTCAAGAAACACCGATACTTCCAGACCTAAATGGAGCCCAAGACGTAGATTTTATCGTTTGGGAAGACCGTTTTGAGATAGAAAGGTTAAAGAGAAATATCGATATCTTGCCCGTTCAGCTTGCTGACCAAGAAATCACTTATTTGGTCGCTTTCTTAGAGTCACTTACAGGAAAGGAAAGCATATCTGGACGACTCGGTCGACCTGACAATGTCCCAAGTGGATTGACCATTGACTGACAAAGTAACTTGATTGATTATAAGTTTCCTGAAAATAACAAAGCTAGAATTTTGTTTAAAAAGAAAAGATAGCTAGATAGAGCTCACTGTCCTCATTTTGGTCCTTCAATGTTCAATGCAATGTTAAACAAACCCATCGTGTAGAGATTAAAAAAGCCTTTATTGTCAGTTAAAACCGGAAAGTTAATCCACAAGTCCAATGTGATTACCAATCTTGGGCACTCGCGGTATTTTACCCAACATACTTCACGGGAGTTTCCGGTATGGAACTTTATAGAGAACTGGAAATCACTCATAATTTTGCTTGTTTGTTTGCAAGCAAATTGAGGAAAGCGTATGGGACCAACGAATTAAAAGGAATCTTTTAAGTTGATGAAGTTTATATTGGTGGGAAGGAAAGTAAAAAACACCAGTCCTAAAAATTTAATGCCGGTATGGGAGCAGTAGGAAAAACCTCTGTAGTTTGTGGGAAGGAAAGAGGTGGCAATAA
>MPNP01000066.1 GCA_002239085.1 Rhodobacteraceae bacterium bin131
GTCATGCCCTTAAGTGCAAGGGCATAAATATAATGTATTCAAAGGGAGGTCCTAGATTATTAATTACTGACCGTGAAAGTGCAATCTACCTTGAACGAGCACGCATTCACGTTGAGGGAGAACGAGTAGTCTATCACATTACAGATGATGAGTATCGCAGAGAATATAATATTCCCCACATTAATCTAGCGGTTTTATTTATAGGTAAAGGCACCTCAATCACTCAGAGTGCAATGCGCTTACTTGGCGAAGAAGGGGTACATTTGGCGGTGACAGGAACCGGCGGAACACCTTTACATATGGGTGGTTTAACCACTTATAGGTCTACCCGACATTTCAGAGAGATTCTTCCGATTTACCTTTCCCAAGAACGGTCACTTCTAGCTGCAATATCAATAATGAGGGACCGAACTGAACGCATGAAAAATATTGGAAGCAAATTATCAAATAAATGGCTTAAGGTTCGTGACAATATTCGAATTAATTCAGCTTGTTCGAATCTTGAAAAGAAATTGGATTGCTGCGATGATATAAAGCAACTTTTGGGATTTGAAGGCAATTTCTCAAAAGAGTGCTATGCTACATTTGCGGAATATTCAAATCCTACCAACTCTAAACAGTTCAAACGCGAGGCAGGAGTTGGAAAAATCAATCCACAAAATAGCGATCCAAACAAATTGGCTAATCGGTTAATTGACCACGGAAATTACCTCTGTTACGGTATTGCTGGCGCTGCTCTTTGGGCTCTTGGAATCCCTCCCCACATGTCTGTTTTTCACGGTAAGACACGTGCTGGTGGGCTTGTATTTGATCTGGCCGACAGCTTCAAAGATGCTCTAGTTCTTCCTGCAGCATTTTCTCTTGCTAGGGAAGAAGACCTAGATAAGGCTCAAAAAACTTTTCGTGAGAGAATTATCACGGCTTTTGACGATTTTAAAATCCTTAAAATGGCTATTGATTCAATTAACCATATGATTGACTCCAGTAGCAAGTAGAGCTCCCAAGTGAGGCAAATTATAGCGGTATGTCGCTCAGAAAAGCGATCTCGTGTAAGGGTAGCAAAGGTTCTTGATCGTTATTTTTGGCGAATCGGTTACCGAACTTGGCGTGGTAAAGCCACTAATGCATGCCTTGATAGGGCAGCTCACGAACTCCGTAAAAAAGCAACTCGTAACACCGCAGTAGTGATATATGAAATACGAAGCAGTTCCGAAAGTAGAAAACCACTCATTAGGATTGGGTCAAAATTAGCTTTCTCTGATGAAGGATTAGTTCCTATCTCGAGCCATCCAGCAGCTTTTTCTAACCGTCAAGGAAGATGCCAAACCGAACTTTCTGGAATAGCAATTATTGGAATAGCCGCTCTTTTTCATGACTTGGGCAAAGCTACAAACCTATTCCAAAATAAATTGCGAAATGCCCTAACCAAGAACGAACCAAAAGCCGATGCCGTGCGCCACGAACTTATTTCTGCTGCAGTTTGGGATAATTTATTCGGTAGCATTAAAGATAAGGATCTCCCCTGTGCTTTGAAATCTCTTTCACCAAAGTCAATTGATATTGCTTGCCAACACATTAGAAATCAAATCAAGTCGGCCCATTCAAACCCCAGTTCAAAGATTGATTTTACTTTCCTAAAAAATGAAAGCAGTATAAGTCAAATTATTGGAATGCTAATTCTAACGCATCATCGACTTCCTTCAGCTGATAGCGACCATTTGACAATGACGTGGAATCGTCACGTTAGGGATAAATCGTCCTTAAATCGTGATGAGGAACTTACAATTGCTAAAGGAACCCCTTTCTGGTATGAAGATTGGTGGAAACAATCACTAGTTCTGGAAGCTAGTCGGATAGTACCCAACACCTTACCAAGTAGTTTAGATATCGCTCTTCGTGCCTCGCTAATGTTTGCTGACCACCTTGGTTCGGCAAAGAAAACACCTAGCAACATTAGACCAAATCATCTGGCTAACACAATAAAACAAACCACGAATAGAAGCCTTTGTGCTGGAGATAGTCTTTCCCGTCATATTAAGCGCGTCTATCGCTATTCTAGATATGCACATGCTTCGTTATTTCAGGACCGTGACAGTTTTCCTTCAATAGTCAAAACAACTCTTCCAAGAGGTATACTGAATCCAAGTCGTCCCGAAAAGGAGCTATTTGAATGGCAGCATAAAGCCGCGATGGCTGCAAGAAATCTTTGCAAGAATAGAGCGGGTGGCTTTTTTGCTGCAATTATGTCAGGAACGGGTACCGGAAAAACAAGGGGTGCTCCTACCATTCTTGCAAATGCTACTTTTTTTGACAAGCTACCATATCGCCGCTATTTCCGCATGAACCTTTGTTTAGGTCTTCGTGTGCTTGCTAAACAATCAGCGAGAGAGTATGTCAAGGGTTTGAAATTTTCGAGTAGTGAAATAGCCGTAATGATAGGCACAACACCTATAGACTTCCCTGAAAAAGATCAAAAAATAGAAGATGAAGTAGGACATTCCAGCTATGTTGATTTACCGGATTGGATAAGTGTCGAACAACTCGGTAGGAAAATACCAGAAGTGGGAACTAGTGAGGAAAAAAAATGGTTGCAGAGTCTTTCACTTGATACCCATAGAGGACTACCGTTGTTTCTTGACCGAGTCTTAGATTCTTCAGATAAGGATAAAAGTTCTCGACTTCGTTTATTTCTGGAAGCTCCGATCATGGTCGGAACTATTGATCATCTCATGGGTGTCGCTTCGCCAATTAATTCAAGATTTTTAATGCAAACTGTGAGGCTTATTTCTTCAGACCTCATTCTAGATGAGATTGATCAATACGATAGCGAGGACCTAGCTGCCGTCGTACGATTAGTTTTCCAATCTGGGGCCGCTGGTCGCCGGGTAATCATTATGTCCGCAACACTTACTGATGAAATTATTGAGACTTTTTATCGTGCGTACAATTGTGGATGGAAAGAATATGCTCGATCTAAAGGTATTTGTGCCAATGTAAATATTCTACTGTGTGGAGAAAATCCAGCATCTGTATTGACTAACTCCAAGGGACAACCCCTCCCACATTTGATTCAAAAGTGCCGTAATTTGATCATTAAGGATATTCGTTCTAAGCCGGCTTTGAGACGGGGGGAAATTTTATGTAATCCTGATAACTGGAAGGAGTTGGTCAAGCAAATTGATCAAGGTTGCTCAAGACTTCATGATATAAATTCGATTAATGTTAAGGGTTATCGGGTATCAGTTGGTTTGGTAAAGATGACTCGGATTGTCCATACAGTTGCACTTGCATCCCAAATTCCAAGTGGGAATTTGAAAGAGCGCAATCACATGCGCTTTTTAGTATGTGTACATGCCCATTTACCGCGCTTGAATAGAGCTTATATTGAAACCGAGCTGCATCGTGCTCTTAATCGAAAAGGCCGTGACCCTAGTAAAGGTTTATTTTGCCTTTGTGACAAGCAAGATGTGTTCCGGCGTACATCTGATAAAAATTTAAACGATATTGAAATTGTTATCATCACCTCTCCCGTAATTGAAACCGGAAATGATCTGGATTTTGACTATGCGATCCTTGATCCCATCTCTACCCGGTCTATAATTCAGGCATCTGGTAGAGTTCAGCGTCACAGGTTGACTCAGGGGGAACAAAATAATGTTCTCATTCTTGGGCGTAGTCCCGTCGCAATGCAAAGCGGGCGATTGGAAAATCCAGGTATAGAAACATATCCTAGCCCGGAAACTAAAATTTCAAGATGTAACGATTTAGAAAAATATACAGATCGTCTTTTCAAAGATCTTTTAGGTGATGCTGATGTTTCTCGGATTAGCGCAGAACTACTATTGTCTAACCACAACTTTCCGTTAAAGGAAGCTGAGATAGAGCTACGTAAAAAGATGCTGTCGACTGGGTGTGATAAGCCACTTGGCAGATATCTGAATAAATCCTTAGCCCGATGGAATCTTGAGATAACACGTTCAAGAAAATTTCGCCGCTCAATCACTCACGAATTTCGCTATATTTTATCAAACGTAAAAAGTAACCTTTATGATGCTGATTGGTTTTTAGAATTCAATCAAGGAAACCGGAATCCAGCTCGCAAGCTTAGTAAGCATATCCATTCTGACCGCTGTTTGTTATTTCTAGATCTCACCGAAGAGGCATGGCGTCAATATTCTGGCGATGCAAACGAAATAGATTCTGCAACAATCAGTGAAGTCATGAGAGTTACTATTCCGATCTATCCAAATGAACTAATTGAACCTGTTATGACATATTCAGAATTCACGGGCTTTAGTCGGGGAAATCCAGTTGACCTTTTAGAAGATTTTGGAACATCAAGGTTGAAACAGTAAGTTTCCTTGGAAGCGAATTCAAGCTCTCTAATCCACGATCCAAATGAAAATTATTCTAGTAATAATTGACCTGAACTTCACAAATAAAATGAGGATATAATTTTCTTTCATCTACATTCTTCATGGTTCACCAACTGAACCATTTTCAAAACTAGCGTTGCCAAATCACCAAGCAGCTCCCGGAAAAATCTGGATCGGCAATACATCCTCACTCTTTTTGGTAGCATTTTTTCATAGCACTATTTGAGATATCACTTTAGGCCACCAGCATGCCATTCCACCAGGCCCGCCACGGTCATCATGAAATATCATGGGGACAATTTTATGTCGTACATGACACTCAATAAAATAAGCCAAAATATACAAAAACACATGACTTTAAACATTATTTTTGGCATCAAAAATAAAAATGATGTATTTTTGTGTTATGTTCTTCTAAATCTCGGATTTATATACATATTTCCTTCAGATTTGAGAGCTCCCCGCCGGATAGGCGGCTTAGAGATGGTGGGGGTATTATTGAGGGCACTGATGGTGGCTCCCCGCCGGATAGGCGGCTTAGAGACATTCACCATCTATGTATGTGCGGCTTAATACGCTCCCCGCCGGATAGGCGGCTTAGAGATGAATTTAGAACCTTGGTTTAATTTTTTACTTGCTCCCCGCCGGATAGGCGGCTTAGAGATGATTATCCCTCGGCCGCTGATACAATCCGACGCTCCCCGCCGGATAGGCGGCTTAGAGAGCAACTAAATCCGACCAGGTTGGCTTCGGAGAGCTCCCCGCCGGATAGGCGGCTTAGAGATGATTATCCCTCGGCCGCTGATACAATCCGGGGCTCCCCGCCGGATAGGCGGCTTAGAGAATTGTTAAATGATTATAGTTATGCCTTTAAGCGCTCCCCGCCGGATAGGCGGCTTAGAGATGGAACATTAGCGTTATCGTCTTCAGCCATTAGCTCCCCGCCGGATAGGCGGCTTAGAGAGCAAGTTGAGTGTATTCAAGGATTTATGAGAGGCTCCCCGCCGGATAGGCGGCTTAGAGAGCCTGGTTCTATCAAAGTCGCCGAAACTTCGCGCTCCCCGCCGGATAGGCGGCTTAGAGAAAGAAAGACAATATGCGATTCATTTTTAGATAGCTCCCCGCCGGATAGGCGGCTTAGAGACAAGTATTATCACGGGCGAAGGGTGGAGATTAGCTCCCCGCCGGATAGGCGGCTTAGAGATCAACAAAATCTCTCTCTGTATTATCATTGAGGCTCCCCGCCGGATAGGCGGCTTAGAGATCAACAAAATCTCTCTCTGTATTATCATTGAGGCTCCCCGCCGGATAGGCGGCTTAGAGAGAATGGTGGCGGTGAATTGGATTCTGCTTTAAGCTCCCCGCCGGATAGGCGGCTTAGAGAGTCTATTTCTACCGCCCCACCGTCAATATTCAGCTCCCCGCCGGATAGGCGGCTTAGAGATATAACGCCTTCAGTCCGGTAATTATCTGATTGCTCCCCGCCGGATAGGCGGCTTAGAGAGCAAGTTGAGTGCAATCAAGGATTTATGAGAGGCTCCCCGCCGGATAGGCGGCTTAGAGATTTGCTAGAGTGACGATTTCTTGCTAATGAAAGCTCCCCGCCGGATAGGCGGCTTAGAGAGTACTGAGGGCGTTATCGGAGTTAAATCGTCGGCTCCCCGCCGGATAGGCGGCTTAGAGAATAAATTTGATATGCCGATAGATTCTTTCTAAGCTCCCCGCCGGATAGGCGGCTTAGAGATAACAGGTAGCCTAACAGGTAGGACTATGACTGCTCCCCGCCGGATAGGCGGCTTATAGATACCAGTAGTATAAACTGAATTTCTCCCATTGGCCTAATCAGAGATACATGCAGTGGCGGCATGGTCAGTAAAGCCAAAAAATTATTTCGGAGCTAAAAGTTACAATAATGGAATTACTTTCCTGCCTATGCTATTACCCTCAAAAACAGCGCTTTACAGTACGGCCACTTGCAAGGTGTTAAGATAAATCGGATCGCTCATCAGAATTTTGATGGCATCGTGGGATCTTCCCCTTCACCGATGAGAAAAGGAGCTGACTTATCTATTAGATCCTTTTCAAATACTCTTGCAAATTTTTTAGCCTTAATGAGACTATCATAAGTATCCCTGATTTTACATCCTTTAACGGGGAACCAGTCTGGATTTTTATAGCGAATTTGGCATAGGCCCCTATATCCCATGACAATATACCTTAATTCCAGTGATGCTTGTGCTCTTTTCGGATTCGGACGATAGTCTTTCCGCTTATAAAGACAATTAATCAGCTGTCGGTCAAGAAATGCTTTGACCCGATCAAATCGGTCTTTATCCTCATTTAAAACATGACGTACATCTACTCTCCTAGCCATTGGATGCGTTATGGCCGCAAGTAAATACTTATCTTGTTCTCTAGCACCTCTATTTTCCCATTCACCAAGTAAATGGTCAAAAGCAAATCGCAAGTGCTCTTGGATTCTTACCGTTCTACCAAAACCCGAATAGATCGCCCATTCTGAATATTGATTGTCCATGTTCAGTCGAGAACCGTATTTCCCTTCAGGTTCCTTCAATGCTTTGACGAGGATATCAACAACATCGTCAGGACATCCTGTAAAGAGCCATGTTAATGCCAAATGAAGCCGGTTAATCTCTGCTACCTTAAGTTCAAAATCATCTGAACCTGATTGGTTATAATATTCCAAATTTTTAACTAAAATGTTTGTTGCATGACGCAATAATTTCATATCATATTCATGATCTTCTGGGATGGATGGACGGGGTGGCTGACCATCCGAGCCCAATGGAAATTGACCTTCTTGCCATTGTCTTTGTGTACATTTGTATATTTCGTTATTCAATTCTATAATCTTTTTATCAATGGTTCCGGGTTGAATATCCTTAAATTTCACAAGCACAGTTTTAAGTTCTTCCCAAGCTATTGGACTTGCTTTAAATATATAAAGATCGGGAATACTCCGTAGTGCTTCTGGTTTTTCACTAGACATTTCACTCCATTTCACTCCCTTGCGTGTTGAAGCGATTGCTTCTGTTGTACCATCGGGACAATGCTCTATGATTTCAATTCTTGCTTCTCCTGAAAGAGGTCGGACTCTAACCAATGCATTTACACGACGAACATGGTCGCTCGGAATGATGGTATGACCCGTTTCTTTACTACTATACCGTTCTTCCCATTTCGCTTCAGTATAGGTTCGTCGCCTAAAATGAAGGTGAACATGCTCTACCCCAGCGGCAATTTCAACATGATATTCTTTATTGGGTTGGCTACGATAAGTTTTTCCTGCAGGTACAGTTTTGTTCTCGGGAATAATTTCTTGCCAAGAAAATTCATCGCCTTTTCTGACCCTTAAATCAATGGCTGGAACTTCGTCTAACCAAGCAGGTTGATCGTCGTTTTGTCCAAGTTTCTGAGCTAACGTTCCTGCCGCTTTGATGACATCACTTCCTGATACTCTCCATATCTCTAATGACTTGGTGATTTGCTTGATCAATCTTGCCATATCATCAGTCATCTCGGTACCAACCGAACTCTCAATCACTACTCCCAACTTACAGCCATCTTCACAATTAACGAATTTACTAATACGCTCGGTGAGTTTTTTAGGAAGCACACCCATGCCAAAATTTACCCTTGGTATTTCAGGGATAATCTCCCAATCACCACTTGCAGTTGGCCAACTTCGGAATTCAAGTTCATTAACATCAATCCCATATTTTTCCCAAGATTGCGAAGACATCCCAGTTGCCATTATATCAAGCATTCGTGACAATGATTGGATTTCGTCAACATTGTATTGACCCATTTGGTTTATAGTATTTTTGGACTCATCCAAGCGCTTGTGAGTCCACGATTCATCCTCATCACAATCATCCATTATCGGCCTTCTGACAATTCTCCTCGTTCCATTAGGATTACCCCGGGGCCAGAGACAGATTTCCAAAACAGTCCAAGATATCGTTCTATTGACATTAATCACAAGGACAAATCCTGTGCCATGAATTAGTCCCTTGTCCATTATAGCCTTGAGTGTCGCAACAGAACGCCAGATTAACTCTAGCCGAGACCGCCTTAAATTATTCGGACGGTTGGTGAAAAGGGTTTCGTAAAATATATCAAGTTTCGTTTTGCCTTTCTCAAGTTCCAATTTACCTAACAAGCTCCCATCAGGGATAACCACTGCAAGATGTGGGGGTTGTTCTTCAAGCTTTGACGTGTCTTTAACAAGTTGCCATAGAGTCTTTGGCAGTGCGAGTTTATTATACTCTGAACAGTGACCTAATCCGGCCGAGTACTCCAAAGCAGTATAGGCGTCAATTAAACCTTCGTGAGAACGACGATTTCTTGCTAATGAAAGAGCCTCGTTACCAATCAACCAAACTCTATTGTCATAATTGTAAAGGCATGAGCGATTGCCTAATGGTATTGCTTCACCCTTCATTGGCAAAAAATGATCAAACCACCCGTTCAGGTCAAAAGTGACAAAATTCCTCATTATAACATCACCTGCCAGCTTGATATTATTCTTAAATAAATTTCAATATGATACTCAGGACAAACTCCTTTTCATCCATTCGTTCAAAATTCTGTCCCATTCCTCACAAGTTTTATCCCATTCATTACTGTTTGAGGTGTATTCAAACCATAAGGGATTACTTAAACCCACATCAGCTATCACGCCTAAACAAGTTTGGTCATTTCCAAAACGAAAGTCAATGGTCTTTTTAGAATTCTCTAATTTAAAGTTAAATACACAATGCTCATTATTAATTCTAATATAACTCCCTTGATTAGGGGCTTCCGGTTCACTAAACACCGGGCAGTGGGATAGAATTCCAGCGTTAGGTTGTGAGCAAATATATTCATACAGTTTCATTGAAGCGCGTAGTTGAAAAAGTTCAAATATTGTTCTGTCCTGCCACATCCATTGCTTATTTGAAAGAAAGTTCATGGTCATCAGTTCTAACCAAGAACGCCATATAGCCCGATAACGATGGTCAAAGCGCAAGGAGAAATTAGGAACTACAGGGGCAATCGCCTTTGGAACTTTCTTTTCTCTCAAGAAGAACTCAATTCGTTGTGCCTTCATCTGATGGGCCGCGATAATCGAACCTGAACTACTCTTCTCACCATGTTCTTTTATCCACTTTTTTGACTCTCTTACTGTTAGACTAGCAAATGCATTTAAAACACTGTTTTCCAATGTATCAATAGTTTCGTAACGTTTTGGAGCTTTGACTTTTTGCTTAGACCCCGCACGTTCCGCAATGTTTCTACCCGGTTGAGCCGATAACCAGCGCAATGTTTTGGCATCAACACGACGCAATAACTGCAACTTAATCATGTGGTGTTCAGAACGAAGTATCGTTCGTGGTCGAGCTGCAAGTTCATCAAGAATAGTGCGAAGTGAATTGGCTTGCTTTTTTAATATTATCTCTTTTGGGTCAATTTCTTCGAAAGACTTATCATTCCATAGTGAGTGCAATTGCTTATAAGCAGATTTTATTGACGACACTGTAGAATATGCTTTTGGTACTTCTTCTAATATTTTACACGCTCGCTGAAGATACCTATCTCTGGAATTATCTTCGGGCAATGGCCATTTACTAACATTGATAACCAATTTTGTTGTCGGGTCTAAAGAAATAACCAATACGTTTTCTGTTTCGATACGGCGGGGAAGAAGCCAAACCTCAACTTTTCCTTGTGGTATTAATTTGTTATCTTGAAGTAGCGTTCTACACTGATTTCCAGGTATTTTGGGCAATGGCTGACGATAACGTCCTTCTAGCCTCGGGTATTGTTTAGGAATGACATCTTTTAATGATACGATTACCGGTGGACTATCCGTAAATTTAATTGACGGGTTATTCCTCTCTCCCAACTTTAATTCACAGGGAGAATCAAATTCATTTCCAGAAGCTGCGGAGATGAAGGACTGGTATGAGCTATAAAGCCAAATTGATCCCGAATTCAGTTTGATTTCCTCTCGTCCTAAGTGCTTTCATCATAAGTGTAGCCTGGCCAGTTAAAAATTTGTGTTGTGTCCGAATCCTTATTAGCCTTTTTGATTACTTCAGAAAATTTATTGTCTCCTAAATTTTCATCACATAAATTAATCAATTTTTCCAAGGAACCTTGACATTTATTCAATTCACATCCTGAGAGTTTTGGAAGTAGTCGCATGTTGACCTGATCAATCATCGGTTTTCTCCAATCTTGGTCTGGATAGCGTTCAATATATGCTCTGATACTTTGGGTAATTCGGTATCCAAATCCTCGATTTGCGTCCTGCATTAGTGTTGCGAGAGTAATGAGATTTTTTTTGATCTCCTTATCGCTTGCTTCCTCTTTTGGTTTGCTTTCTGCCCATTTGAGCCAATCTTCATAAGACAAATACCCATTAGCCTTAAGGATCGATTTCTTCAACTAGTTTTTCGGGAGTGGGTGGAGCAAAACGAATTGAGTTTGCTCTATCAAGCACCTTATCCGAAAGTGTCTGTGTTGTCTCATCTTCATTGAGTGTTCCGACCCATAGAACATTGTGCGGAACATAAAGAGACTTTGATTTTTGTTTTTTACTGTAAGGTAAATCAATTAATATTCGCGCATCACTTCCAGCCTGAATACCGGAATGACTTCTTGCACCACGCATTTCAAGTCGGGACAAAAATTCCGAAAAGTAGTACTCTGTTCGCGCAAGATTCATCTCATCTAACAGAATAAGTAACATTCTATTTTGCCATTTTTTGAATTTCTTAATTCCTATTTTTTTTGCAAAAACCGAATCGAAGTGTCCAAGAGCTTTGGCACGGTCAGTCGGCCGATATATTTCGGAAACGAAGTCGTAAAAGCCCAAAAGGTCTTGGGGTGAGTCCCAACCTGGTTCAACCGGCACATGAAGAAAATGGATGCCGAAATAATTTGCATAGGCTTTAGGAAGCTGACTTTTTCCTGTACCACTGAGACCACTTAGTACTGTGAGCGGTGACAGATCATTTACTTTCAAGGAAGTATGGAATGCCTTTATTATTCGGATAGGATATTTCAAACCACTTTCATCTAGTTTGCCCTTGAATTCCTTTAGCTCAACCTCTTCTTTTTGCAATTCTCGCTGAGTGTCATATCCTTCAAGGCAAGCGGGGGTATCTTTAAATGCAGCGAGTTTTTTATTAATCTTTTTAACGTCGAGTCCTTCTTTAATGGCAACTGAAATAGGCTCTTGTGGGAAACTAATTGTAGCAGCCTCAACTGTTTCCACTGCAGCAGCTGAAGCCAATTTTTCTTGGGATTTTTTTATATCCTCTTTAAGCTGATCTAATTTTTGGCTTAGCTTCTCTTTTTCGACAAACAGTTGCTCATTCTCAGGCTTCATTAAGTCAATCTGTTGATCGATAATAGCTTCTACTCGCTTCTGCTCATTTTCAACTTGTTCTTTTAAAACGTTACTTCTGTATTCAAGCCTAGCCACTTCCTCTGACAGTAGATTATTGTGGTTGATTAACCCCTCCTTCTTTTTCGAAGCCTCATCAATTTGCTTCACTAATTTTTCAAACTCTTCCATTCGTTTTTTAATGTATTCATCCCAATCCTTCTTGTTCTGAATTATCTCCAAGGGGTATCCTTTAAGTTTATCTTCAGCCTCACGAATTTTTTGAACAATTTCGGCTCTCCTTTGTTCAAGCTCATCAATACGGTTAGACTCCTCCCTTTCAAAAGCATCTAACTCGTCCTTCATTTTTTCAAGATTCTTGTAATCGCTCTTGATGTCTTCCCAGCGTTTAAGCGATACATCAGCCTCATAGCCCATTTTTATCAATCGAGAATTTTGTTGTTCCAATTGTGTTGCTTCTTGTTCAAGTGACTGAATTTTGTTTTCCAGATCACTTCGTTTAGAAATTGTGAGGAGTCGGGCAAATAAAAAGCTAAAGATCATTAGAGCGAGTATACCCGCCAGCCAAGCGAAAGTTAGTATGTCAGTAATCACTGTACTGGCTCCGAGCTAGCTTCAAGGTTTTCAGCATCAGCTAATTCATTAATCAGAGAGCGAATTTTTAGCCGCACTTGAGCGTCCAAACCTGTTAGGATCTGAAGTCGAGCTGAAAGTGCCTCAGATTGTGCTTTTAAAGATTCAAGACTTGCAGTGCCTCTTGCGAGTTCTTCTTTAGTTTGGGTGAGCTGCAACGTTGTCTCGTCTAAATCAGTACGAGTCGCCACGAGGGTTTCTTGCAGGCTATCACGAATTGCGGTATCACTTTGAATTGACTGGGATAAATTCGTTGCCTCAGTCTTAAGTCTCGCAACATTATCAACAGTATCCTGTTCCTCGCTTTGAGCCGATTGTAGCCGAATTCGAACCGAATTAAGTTCTTCCTTTACTTGCACAAGCTCAAGATTTGTTGCAGAGACTTCATCTTTGATCGAATCTAGATTTTGACGTTCCAAATTGAGTTCTTCTCTAATTTGGGTGAGCTGCAATGTTGTTCCATCTAAATCAGTACGAGTCGCCACGAGGGCTTCTTGTAGAGTATCACTAATTGCAGTATCACTTTGAATAGACTGGGCAATACTGGCAGCCTCTGTCTTGAGTTTCGTGACATTTTCAACAGTCGCCTGTTCCTCGCTTCGAGCGATTTCAAGCCGCGTACGAACCAAATTGAGTTCTTCCTTTAATTGTACAAGCTCTAGATTATTCGCCGACACTTCATCCTTGACCAAAGTCAGATTCTGACGTTCCAAATTGAGTTCTTCCCGCGTTTGGGTGAGCTGCGATGTTGAATCATCTAATTCAATTCGAGTGGCTATAAGGGCTTCTTGTAGAGTATCACTAATTGCAGTATCGCTTTGGATTGATTGAGATAAATTTGCTACCTCCATCTTGAGTGTTGAGACATTTTCAACAGTCGCCTGTTCCTCGCTTCGAGCGATTTCAAGCCGCGTACGAACCGAATTAAGTTCTTCCTTTAATTGTACAAGCTCTAGATTATTCGCCGACACTTCATCCTTGACCAAAGTCAGATTCTGACGTTCCAAATTGAGTTCTTCCCGCGTTTGGGAGAGTTGCAACGTTGTTCCATCTAAATCAGTTCGTGTGGCTATAAGGGCTTCTTGTAGAGTATCACTAATTGCAGTATCACTTTGAATAGACTGGGCAATATTGGCAGCCTCAGTCTTGAGTTTCGTGACATTTTCACCCGTAGTCTGTTCTTCTCTTCGTGCTATTTCGAGCTGATTACGAACCGTATTGAGTTCTTCCTTTAATTGTCCAAGCTCTAGATTGTTTTCAGTAATTTCATCTTTGACCAAAACCAGATTTTGGCGTTCCATGCTGAGTTCTTCTTGCACTTTATTAAGTCGCAAAGTCTCGTTTTCGGTTCTTTCAGTGAGGCCTTGTATTTCGGTTTCAAGTTGGGTGATTTCATTCGTGAGGGTTGAAATGGAATTTTGCGAATTGGCCAGGTCTGAGGATAAGGCTGCTATTTCGAAATTAAGGTTGTCTCTTGACCTTCTTGCTCGTGCTTCTTCAGCCTGCAGCTCGGGAATTTGTGCAACGAGTGATTTAGCATCATTAAAGCGACTACTTAAATTATTAAATTCCAATTGAAGTGTAGCGATTTCTTCCAACAGATTATCCCGGTCGGCTTCTAATTGCGGGATAGTCACTTTAAGCTCTGCTGCTTCAGCACGGTCGCTTGGGAGGTTTTGAATTGCTTGACCATAGACGGCGTATCCAATGGGAAGAATAGCAGCAGCAATTAGCAAACTAATATGGGACCACTTTAGTGTTGTCGTGTGTTGTTTTATCGATTTTGTCTTGGTCATTTATTTATCCGTAGTGGTTATCATTTAGTGGGGAATCTGACTGCAATTCGTGCTCTATCCTTTCAATGCAGCCTTTGGTGTCGTTCTTAATTTCGTCATCCCAGAAACGTACTGGTCGCCAGCCGAAACGTTGAACAATTTCATTTCGACGAATATCGTGCTGTCGGAGCTGTCGCGGAAGCTCTTCATGCCAAATTCGTCCGTCTATTTCTATGTCAAGGCGAATTGGTAGAGAATCTTTTTGATTTTTCACTATGCCAAAATCCAGGAAATAGTTGGCCACTGGTTGTTGTGGAATAGGATTAAGGCCTGCCTCAACCAAGACCTTCTCAAAACTATTTTCAAGTTCTGAGCGTAAGGGTTGTAGTCTTAGTGATGGATTGTTTGCCATAAAGTACCTTTTCTTTGCTTCATGCAATAGTAGATCATCTGATTGTTTTGACGACCCCATCGCCGCGATAATATGAACTACCCACCCATGCTGCCGAGCTTTTTTCAATAGTTGATTAAACTCGGAATTTGTATTAGGTGTTTTTTCCCAATTGCGCTTCGCAATGAGTACCCCATTTCTTTCAATTCGGGATTCGATTTTTGCAAGAGTCTGTTGAACTGTTTGTTCATCGGTGCTGATGAAGGGGAGAGAAACTGTCTCTCGCTTGGCGAGACTAATTTCTACTTCAGCGATGGCATTGATATTTTCAGAACTCGTGAATGTCCAACCTGTACGAGACAAATAGTTTGGATATACTCGCCAGCGATTAAAGCCGTTGAGAGCGAGTTCGCCGCGAACCAAAGCTTGACGAATTTGATCCAAGCGACTTACATGAGGAGATTTGGGAGGTTTATAATTTCTGAGGCGTCCGCCAATGGCATATCGAAGTCGCCATGACTTACAATGATTCAGACTCTCCCTCATTAGCTTTTGTAAAACCTAATTG
>MPNP01000067.1 GCA_002239085.1 Rhodobacteraceae bacterium bin131
TTGCCATATGATTTCAGAAGCTCTTTGTCGGAATTACATACTTTTGCATGCTTTTTAGTTCTGAATGATATATCCATAATTATTTTTTATTACCTATTAGGTAATGATTTTACTTATTTTTACAATAATTAAATTATGAAAAACAGGAAAACCTTGGGATAGCTATAATTTTGGAATACTTTCAAGGAGTGGGGTTTGGCGAATTTAAAGCTAATCCTGCATTGCCCAGGGCTATCGCATTTAAAATTTTACAATGGTTTTGCTTGCTGACGAACTCTATATTGTCAACATTTTTTGCCAGTAAAGGAAAGAAAAATCCTTTCATCTCTTTCTGAAAATAATCTGTGAGGATAAATTACGTGAAATGTGATAGAATGTTATTTCAAATGCGATATCCTTGCATTATTCTGCCTCGTCAATTGTATTGTTTTGATCGAATAGGAGAAAATGCAGGTGGAAACAACTGAAAAATTTTAAATGCGATAGCCCTGGGGGTACATGGAGTGGAGCGATTGAATGCCTGAAATCACAATGGGTGCCTCTATGGGTTCAACAAAAGGATTACAACAATGCAGGAAATTTTGGATTATTTGAGAAAGGTGCGGTATGGTTACCAAACGATCTTTCTTCATTTGAAGACCTCATATACAATACTTCGCCGCAATCTCCTGAGCCTGATTTCTATAGTCTATTTGTTAAGCGGTTACTCCCGCTTATCAAAAAGACACCACTTGAATATGATGAGATAGTGAATTGCATTGAGGCTCACTACCAGCAAATTAAGGTATGGCTGAAACGAAGCGTTGAAGATGGTTTTTTTAGTAGAAAGATAAGACCTCTCAGGTATGAGTTACAACCCGTTTCATTATTTCATACACCTACAGATTTTGAACTTGGTAATCGTAATTTGAATTTAGATATGTACATCTTATTCCTTTGTAAATTAGAACAGTTTACACGTGATCAACCTCAACAAAAAGATGATATAATCAACCAGCTGGAACTACTTTCGCCACAAATAACAGGCTGGCTCAAACGAGGTGTTGAGGAGGGTCATATTGATAAGAAAATTAAACCTGTCCGGTATCAATCAATAGCCAATGTAAAACACTAATAATTGTAGAATCATTGGTACTATGGAATAATACGCGTGATGACCGTTAGATTACAGCAATTGAATACTCATTAATAAGACATTCCTAAACAATTCGGATCAACTGGACCTGTCCAGTATTTGTTAACTGTTTTGAGAGAACAACAAATAAGAATTTTCTTCCTACAATAAGTTCGCTATCAATCATGAACTACAACGCCTTTAAAGTGAGTGCTGGATTGCTTATTCGTAATAAATTGAACGTTCCAACAATTTCCTGCTGTAAAGGGGATATGGTTCTATTGAATCCTCAACCTTTGAGGTACTAACAGGATTCCGAAAATTAATATTAGTAAAATAACAGTATATTGCATAGGCTCTAGGGGACACAACATTTGATATGAAAATGTTAATCTTCAAAGGAGAAAATTAAAGGAGATGTTGATGATTAAAAGACTTTTAGCACTGGTTTTTGTTTCGGTTTTATCCGTTTCCCAAGTAATTGGACAGGGTCTGCCTGACCTTGATGGCAGGGAAATTGTAGTGGTCACGGAAAATGCCTATCCACCGTTGCAATTTATAGATCCCGGTTCCGGTGATGCCATTGGATGGGAATACGATGCAATGGAGGAAATTGCTTCCCTCTTGAATGCCAACATTACCTATGAGAATATAAGTTGGGATGCCATGATCGCTGCAGTTAGTGAAGGTCAGTATGATTTGGGAATGACAGGTATTACCATTCGGGAAGACCGAATGGAAAAGGTTGATTTCTCAATCGCTTATATGCGTTCGGAAATGGTCATGATGGTCAGAGGTGATGAAAGCAGGTTTGAAAATGCTGAAGAGTTTGCGGCTGATTCGGATTTATTGATGGCTGCCCAGCCGGGTACGACACCGTTTTATGTTGGTGTGTATGATGTGCTTGATGGTAACGAACAAAATCCCAGAATAGTATTGTTTGAAACCTTTGGTGCTGGCGTGCAGGCTTTGAAAACTGGTGATGTTGACCTTGTCTTGACTGATGGAACGGCTGGTGCCGGCTATG
This sequence comes from Rhodobacteraceae bacterium bin131, assembly GCA_002239085.1. Classification (GTDB taxonomy): domain Bacteria; phylum Pseudomonadota; class Alphaproteobacteria; order Rhodobacterales; family Rhodobacteraceae; genus MPNP01. The sequence continues at coordinate 2,142 of MPNP01000067.1, forward strand.
TTGATGCTTCAGATGGAGGCCTGAAAATTATTGGAAGTCCCTTGGGAACCGAGGATTTCGGGTTTATTTTCCCCAAGGGCTCAGACTTGGTTGAACCAATGAATGAAGCTATCAGGGCAATGCTAGCTTCTGGCTCTATTGATGCTTTAAACAAAAAATGGTTTCTTGATTACAAATTGGGGCAATAAACCTGTTGGCTAACAGGTAGTCACCAATCGAAGTAATACTCCGGATTAAATAATCCGACCCGGAATAAACAGATGGGGCAAGGAGACCAATCAAAAGAAGATTTCCCCTGGTGGTTAATCATCGCCGGGGGAATTGGAGCATTTGCAACTTTTCAAATATTATCCAATGAGATTTATACCCAGGTATTAACGGCCCTCTCGTCCGGTATTTATATTACCATATTTGTAACCCTTATTGGCTTCTTCATGGCTTCCGTAATTGGCTTGCTTCTGGCCTTGGCAAGCTTATCCAAATATCTGTTGCTAAGGCAATTTGCGAGGCTATATATCGAGATTGTCAGAGGCGTTCCCATTTTGGTATTGCTACTTTATGTCGCCTTTGTATTTGCCCCGGCTCTGGTCATGGGTTGGAACCATATTGCGGATTTCCTGGGTTTGGAACCGGCAAGGACCAGAGACTTTTCGTTATTGTGGCGAGCTATCCTGGCACTTACCGTTGGTTATTCAGCCTTTATAGCCGAAGTTTTTCGGGCAGGATTGCTGTCAGTTCCCGTAGGTCAAATTGAGGCTGCGCACTCTTTTGGTCTGAATTCCTGGCAAAGATTCAGGTTAATTATCTTTCCACAAGCCATAAAAACAATTCTACCTCCTTTAGGCAACGATTTCGTTGCCATGGTCAAGGATAGCTCCCTGGTTTCAGTCCTGGGAGTTTTGGATATCACTCAGTTGGGCAAGTTGACTGCTGCAGGTAATTTTCGTTATTTTGAAACATACAATGTGGTGGCAATGATATACCTGGTAATGACCATTTCCTTATCCTTAATGCTGAGAAGACTGGAAAGGCATCTTCGACAGCGACCTTGATCTCTCCCATGGCAAACCAAATTCAGGGATTTAATGAGCAATAGTGAAATTCAACAATACCCAGTCAAATGGTCCTGTTTTGCACGAAGTTTTGCAATATAGCTTTCTTGATCATAATTCACATTATAGGCTGTGATTAGTTCGCCTTTTTTAATGGGTTTAGTAACCTTGGCATTTTCCAGTAAGCCGCAGGGAATGGCTTTTCGTCCCTGGCTTCATCAGCCCGATAAGTTACCGCTTGATAGCCGTATTCGCCAATCTTCCCAAGTAATTCCCCCTGAGCAAGGTCATTTTTTGCCACGGCACAAACTTTAGCACTGGGAACCGGATTGGGAAACATATCTGCCTTGTTATATAGAACTGCTCTGGCACAGGTAAGTGGAACCTCAAGGGAAGTGAGATGATAAGGCCTGATCAGTGAAAAAAAGGCCCCTCACCCACTTTGAGGTCTATCATTCGCTACAATATCCGGGGACGTTCAGCTTCAATAATAACAAACACACCTAGCGCAATTCCTTTCCCAACTGAAAAATCGACACATCCCGATGCCGACAAAATCCCTCCATGTTCCTTGGGTATCAAGACACTTGCCAACTCATCAGGTCCAACATTGGGCCCATGCATACTAGTATCACTCCTTCATTGAATTGATGGATAAAGGCGAGATACTAGGAAGAAATACTGCTCGCAATTAATTGGTGTTGACTGTTGACAGAATGACAGAGAATAATGCAAATTAATTACATCACTTCTAAGGTGTTGAAATACTAGGAACATCCGGTACTAATCCCGTTGCGTTGGCAATAGCGGCCATTTTGACCATGGTTTTCGATCCCTCAACAAAATCCACCAACATTCGTGGATTCATATTCCTGGCGGAGACCTCCTCAGCATAATCTTCGGGAATAGCATCAAAATGCAAAGGATTATTCTTGCCTTTGCCTGCCGCAACGATTTAGTGCCCCATTGCCATCAATTTGCTAGGAGGTATCTTGAGATCTACTTCCAAGAAGTGTCAAGTTATTGTATCAACGCAATCTACGGACCTATTGAATTGTTTTTCGCCAGAGAATGTCATCGTAATAGACCGCATAAAAGGGCTTTCATGCTTTCAGCGTCTGAGTGAAAGTAAATTGGATAATTGGCTTGAAGAATACACTTAAGGTGAACTCTGGCAGAAGAATTTACTTGGGGGCGACCGTGACTTGGATTCGAGTGTATATTTTCTGTGAAGGAGAAACTGAGGAAACATTTATTAAAGAAATCCTAGTGCCGCATTTCAATTTCAAGGAATTAGAGCTCAAACCAATACTTATAGGCGGTCTTCAACCACGTTCTTTTCCCAAGGTAAAACAGGAAATAAAGTTCCTTTGTCGTAGAGATAGGAGTACTTGGGTTTCAACCATGGTAGACTATTATGGATATCCAGGGGATCTTCATGGGAAGACCACTCCAGGTAGTCAAAGGAAAAAAGCAAAAACATTAATCCCTGATAATTGTCTACACGATCTGTGGATTTATGGCAGGTGTAGCGGGTTTGATTATGGCTGGAAGAACCAATTCAGGCATTCCCAAATGCCGGACAAGGGATGGAATTGGAAACAATAGCCGCAGTCATTATCGGTGGGGCAAGTTTCTTCGGTGCCCGAGGCCAGGTTTTGGGAATATTTGGTAGAGTTCTCATTATGGGACTTATCAGAAATGGCTTGAACCTGAACGATGTAAGCACCTTCTGGCAGCAGATCCTTATCGGGGGAATAATTGTCCTGGCAGTCTTTATTGATGTATTACGGAGAGACTGGGGTACAAGAGGTTAGAAAAGGTGAATTCTTACAGGCCTAAAATAGTTGTATTTTTTGGTATTACCCTGAATATTCTCAACCGTTTCACTGCTCCAGCGAGCTCAAGCAAGGACAAGTGCTCTATTTTCATTGCAGTCCTCGGTCGGAATCGTCACTAATATAGAGAAGTATATAATTCTCTATGTAAGAGGAATCAGTCCTCGAAATAATCGGAGTGGGATTTTCTGATACCCTTGATGGTGTCGTCAAGTCGAGAAAGGTGTTTGGTAATGGCAATCATCAACTTAGATTCGTCACGATTCATCAATGTAGAGACGATCTGGCGATGGTCTTCAAGTAATTCATCCATTGTTGCCGGTTCGGTCAAGCTAAGAACACAGAGACGGTCAACCATGGCCTTGTTTTCCGATATGGTGTTGAACATGAAGGAACAATCACCGGCATCGCACAGGTGACTGTGAAAATCGTAGTCGAGGATGTGAAACCGTTTGAAATCCATTTTTTTGGCAGAATTTTGCTGATCTTCAAGATCTTGTTCAAGTATCTCGAATTGTTTCGTGGTTGCCAAGCGACAGGCTCGTCGCAGTATTTCACACTCGGTTGCCATGCGGATGAACCTGCTACGCTTGATCTTTTCGGATGAAAACCCTCGCACTACAGTGAATTTCTGTGGAAGTATGAGTAAAAGATTGAGATTGGCAAGCCGAATGAATGCCTCACGAACTGGTTGGCGTGATATATCAAACTCACGGGCAATTTCCACCTCGCTTATCCGAGTGCCTGGCACCCATTTCAGGGACACAATTCGGTCATGCAGATGATGAAAGACCTCATCTGCAGTGGTATTTCTATTTAACTGGGTCAGGGTTTGCATTAATAATTTCCATTTGACTTTGATCACTAAATATAAACCTTAGAACCAAAAAATCAAATGCAGGCCGGGCAGGGCAACAATTTACCAGTTTTACCTTTGGCTGGCACTCGAAGGCCCATTTCCAGTGATAACCTGTCTTTCACTAAATAAAATTTTTTGTTTGCTATTATAATAATTTTATAATATACTAGTATACAAGTATACAAGATTAAATTCCAGAGCAAAATCCAAATTGCCAAACAGGGTATGTGAACGGATGTCAACGGTCGACTTAAAAGAGATCTACAAACTTTACGGCGAATTGCAGGTGGTACATGGTATTGACCTCACGATTACCTCCCATGAATTTGTTGTTCTCGTCGGACCTTCAGGCTGTGGTAAATCAACAATCTTGCGAATGGTTGCCGGACTTGAGGAAATTTCACAAGGTGATCTCATGATTGATGGCAAGGTCATGAACCGGGTTGCTCCCAAGGACCGGGATGTTGCAATGGTTTTTCAGGATTATGCCCTCTATCCGCATTTGAATGTCGCCGACAACATAGCTTTTGGCCTTCGGATTCAGAAAGTCAACAAGGAGGTAATATCCAGATCGGTTACCGAGGTGGCCGGCATATTAAACCTGACCGAGTATCTCGACAGACGACCGGCGGACCTGTCTGGTGGACAACGTCAACGGGTTGCCATGGGGAGGGCAATCGTTCGCCAACCCAAGGTATTCCTGTTCGATGAACCACTTTCCAATCTGGATGCCAAGCTTCGTACTCAGATGCGTTCAGAGATCCGCAGATTACACAATCGGCTAAAAGTAACTTCCATTTATGTCACCCATGACCAAATCGAGGCAATGACACTCGCGGACCGGATCGTGGTAATGAATGGAGGTCGGATTGAACAAATCGGTTCTCCGATGGAAGTATTCAACAATCCAGTCAATACCTTTGTGGCAAGTTTTATTGGTTCACCGCCAATGAACCAGTTGCATGGAACTTTGGATCGTGGACCGGAAGGTATCTCGGTAATTTTGGGAGATATTCGCCTCAAGGTCCAGAGTACATTGCAGGGCGACCATGAACAAGGGGTTATCGTTGGGATACGTCCGGAACATGTTTCACTTGTACCTACCAGCGACACCTCACCGGTTGAAATTAAACTCGATTTGGTTGAACCACTTGGGTCCGAGGCCATCCTACACACAATGTTCGGGAACGAGCCCTTTATGATCAAGACCGAGACTCACGGTGATGTGGATCACTTGTCTGGATTATCAACTGTGCATGTACCTGCCAGTCTAGTAATGGTATTTGATGCCAAGACAGGTATGGTAATGGACCAGAGGGGGTAGAAATGCCAACCCCTCAAACACGTGAACACTATCCATCCGGTAAAGTTTCTCAGTTTGTATGGAAGGAACGACTTGCCTGGCTCGGAGACCATTTCAGACGCGATTGGCAGATCTACGTAATGTTGGCGCCGATGGTCATTTGGTTTATCATATTTCTTTATAAGCCAATGTACGGGCTACAGGTGGCATTCAAGGACTATTCGATCTTCCGCGGGGTTGCTGCCAGTCCCTGGATAGGCATTGAGCATTTCGAAACCTTGTTTGCGAATTCACAATTCCTCCGAGCTGTAAAGAATACTATTTTTATAAGCGCTCTGAGTCTGATCTTTGGATTTCCAGTTCCGATATTTCTGGCATTGATGTTCAACGAAATTATCAATGCCATTTACAAGAAGACGGCACAAACCATTGTCTATCTACCTCATTTCATCTCGACAGTAATTATAGCTGGTATTGTCATCACCGCGTTCTCACCTAGTGCGGGAATTATCAACACCGTAATAGGGTGGTTCGGCATTGATCCGATCTACTTTCTGACCAAGCCTGAATGGTTCCGGCCTATTTTCATCGGATCAGGTATCTGGCAAGAAGCAGGTTTTTCCTCAATCATATTCCTGGCAGCAATTGCCGGGGTGAATCCGTCCCTATATGAAAGCGCTGTGGTCGATGGTGCCAGCCGGTGGCAGATGATGTGGAAAATAACCATACCATCTATCATGCCTACTATAATAATCATGCTGATAATCCGCATCGGGAACCTGATGGAGGTCGGGTTTGAGCTCATTATCTTGCTCTATCAACCAGCAACCTATCAAACCGCTGATGTCATAAATACCTTCATTTATCGCCAAGGTCTTCAGGGAGGGCAGTATGACCTGGCTGCAGCTGCGGGGCTGTTCAATGCCGTAATCGCCTTTGTACTGGTGATGGCGGCCAATTCTCTCTCGCGACGTTATTCGCAGACGTCGTTGTGGTGAGGGTACATAAATGGCTTCAATGAATTTATACTCACGTGGTGACAAGTTCTTTGTCCGCATCAACATGCTGCTGATTGGACTGTTCACAATCAGTACACTGTACCCGTTCATTTACATCGCAGCAGTCTCTTTCAGTTCAGGTTTCGCTGCTCGAGCCGGTAACGTCATACTTACACCGATAGATGTAACCATTGCCGCCTATGCCCGAGTCCTTTCAGAACCACAATTCTGGAATTCATATGGCAATACCTTCATTTATACAATTGGTGGGACTCTGACGAGCCTTATCATCATAATTCCAGGTGCCTATGCACTCTCGCGACCGCAACTGCTCGGTCGACGATTCTGGAATCTGCTTGTCGCCTTCACCATGTGGTTCAATGCGGGTATGATTCCTTTTTGGCTCAATATTCGTGACCTCGGCCTGCTTGATAGCTATTTTGGCATTATCATTGCATTCGCCTGCAATGCCTTCAACATTATCCTGTTGCGTAATTTCTTTGAAAGTATTCCACGTTCATTCGAGGAAGCGGCACGGATGGACGGAGCCAATGAATTCCAAGTGCTCTGGAAAGTGTTCATTCCACTCTCGAAACCGGCAATTGCAACCATAACATTGTTTTGTGTCGTTGCTCGTTGGAATGGCTTCTTCTGGGCAATGGTGTTGTTGACGGATGAAGGAAAGATTCCACTACAGGTTTACCTCCGACAGGTAATTGCAAGACTGTCGGATGACGAGGAATTTTCCTCAACACTTCTGAATGCACCGTACAGTGTGGAAACCGTTTCTGCTGCGATTATCGTTTGCTCGATAATCCCGGTGCTGATTTTCTACCCATTCATCCAGAAATATTTTAACAAGGGCATCCTTCTGGGTGGAATCAAGGGATGACCTCAATTTCGCAAAAAGGAGAATTTTTATGCGATACTTTTTATCAATAATTTCAATCGCCCTGGTTGGGATGGTTGGCACGTCACCAGCAATTGCACAGGAACACCTGAAAATTGTCGACGAGCCGCTTGAACTGACCGTTCACATGCATCATAAGCGATATCCTGCTTATAATGAAGAATGGCCAGTCGAACAGGAAGCCAGACGACTGACAAACATCCATCTAAAAAATGCTACCATGGGATCAAATACTGACAACAGTGGTGAAGCAATGAACCTGTTACTGGCTTCTGGCAACATTCCAGACATTGTTGGGACGTCACGAATCAAGGATATCGTGAATCAGTACGGTCCCCAAGGTGCCTTCTTGCCGCTGAATGACCTGATTGAAAAGCATGCGCCGCATCTCAAGGCATACTTTGATGCGAGACCTGATGTCCGGTCATCAATAACAGCAGCCGATGGTAATATGTACTACATTCCATATCTGCCCGATGGTAAATATGGCCGGGCATATTTCATACGCTATGATTGGCTCGACAAGCTGGGACTTGATGTCCCACAGAATGTAGACGAGGTCAAGGCGACACTTGAAGCATTCCGCGATCAAGACCCAAACGGGAACGGGTTAAAAGACGAAGTGCCCTATTTTGCCAGACAATGGGAGGAACTGATTAGGCTGGTCACACTTTGGGATGGAAGGTCATCAGGGTCTGACATTTATCATGATTTCTACGTCGTTAATGGCCAGATCAAGCATCCCTATGCAGGTGAAGGTTACCGAGAGGGCATTAAGAATCTAACTCAATGGTATGAAGAAGGGCTTATTGATGCAGAGATTTTTACTCGTGGCTCCAGCGCACGCGAATATCTGCTTTCAGAGAATCTGGGTGGTATGACACATGACTGGTTTGCATCTACCAGCGGTTATAACACGACCCTGCAAGACAAGATTGATGGGTTTCTGTTCAAGGCATTCGCACCTCCAGCTTCTATTTCGGGAGCACGAATAGAGGAGAATCGCCGTATTCCTGTCAAACCTGATGGGTGGGCTATTGGTGGTACCAATGAGCATCCTGTCGAAACCATCAAATATTTCGATTTTTGGTTTTCACCAGAAGGTCGGAATATAGTCAATTTTGGGGTAGAAGGTGTGCACTGGACAATGGAAGATGGCAAGGCAATATTTACTGATGCCATTCTCGGAACAGGACGCCCAGTGAATTCACAACTCTATGAACTGGGTGCCCAGTTGCATGCTCGTGGGTATTTTCAGGACTATGGCTACGAAATTCAGTGGTCAAACGAATACGCTCTAGAAGGTATCGCTCTTTACGATGAAGGTGATTATCTGATCGACCAGTTCCTAGGTGTTGCATTTTCTGAGGACGAACAGAAAGTTTATGACAAGTACTGGACATCCCTCCGGACCTATATGCTAGAACGTCAACAAGCATGGATTCTGGGAACAGGAGACGTCGAGGCTGACTGGGATGATTATAATTCTGATCTTAACTCAATGGGGTTGAGTGACGTGTTGGCTGCCATGCAGTCGGCATATGATCGCCAATATGGTAGCTAAACAATGCTAACAGGTGGCGAAGATATCCTTCGCCACCTGTTCCAATAGTAGGATAATCTAACAATGACATCACAGGATATTTCAACAATGCGTCGACTTGACGAACCAGAAGCCGGACGGCTTACAATTCAGTATTCACCCGTGACTGGAAGTGAAATAGTCGAGAATCCCCCGAGATTTACCTGGATTCCCGATATAGACCTCAAGGCGGCATATACTTTGTTGATTAAAGCCGACAACAGCAAGGAATATATTTACAAGAATATTCCGGTTAACTTCTTCGCTCCACCCGAGGTTTTGCCTGCGGGGGATTATACATGGAAATACTGTCTATGGACAGATGATCGGCAAGCCAGTGAATGGAGCCAGTCACGTGGATTTTCCTTGCAAGGTGATCTGCCGGAAACGCCACTCAAGACTCGGGACACACGATTTAAGGATATCTCTGAAAGCCATCCACGCCTGTGGTTGAACCGTAATAATATTGACACCTTCCGTGCTGCTCTGGAAAAGGATCCAGATCATTGCGGTTGGAAGAAATTCATGAAACATTCGGTCCTCCCTTGGAAAGATAGCCCACCAATGAAGGAACCGGCATCCTATCCGAGTGGTAAACGTGATGCTGTAACCTGGCGACAAACCTACATTGAATGTCAGGAACTGATTTACGCCATCCGCCATCAGTCGATTGCCGGCAAAATACTAGAGGATGACAATCTTTTGGTCAATGCCAGGGATTGGTTGATTGAAGCGGCTGGTTGGGATCCCAATGGAACAACATCAAGGAGCTATACCGATGAATGGGCCTTTCGGGTCAATTTGGCATTAGCTTGGGGTTACGACTGGTTATATGATGAATTGACACCAGATGAACGTAACTTGGTCCGAAGGGCTCTGCTTGACAGGACAAGGCAGGTGGCCGATCATTGCATTGAAAATGCCCAAATTCATCTGTTTCCATTCGACAGCCATGCAGTTCGTGCGGTATCGGCAGTGCTGATTCCTTCCTGTCTTGCACTGCTGGGCGAAGAGAGTGAAGCGGAGGACTGGCTGAACTATGCGGTAGAATTCTTGTACACGGTCTATTCTCCCTGGAGTGATATTGATGGTGGCTGGGCTGAAGGACCTCATTATTGGATGACTGGCATGGCTTATCTGATAGATGCGGCGAACATTCTTCGCAGCGCGACTGGTATAGATCTTTACCAGCGACCATTTCTGCAAAAAACAGGTGACTTTCCACTTTTTACCAAAGCTCCGGGAACACGTCGGGCTACATTTGGAGATGACAGCACTATGGGAGATCTCCCTGGTCTCAAGCTCGGCTATAACATGCGGCAGTTTGCCAGTACGACTTGCAACCCGACATATCAATGGTATTTCGATGAGATTTGCAGAAATGATCCGGGAACGGAAAAGGAGTTCTATAATTGGGGATGGTGGGACCTGAATTTTGATGACCTGGTTTACAGGCACGATTACGATCCTGTTGCCGGATTACCCCTCGATGATACTGACCGGTTACGCTGGTTCAAGGGTATTGGCTGGGCCGCCCTACAGAAGTCAATGGACGATCCTGAGCGGCATATACAATTCGTCATGAAATCAAGTCCCTGGGGCTCAATCAGTCACAGCCACGGTGATCAGAATGCATTTTGCCTGGCAGCTTATGGTGAAGATCTGGCGATCCAGTCCGGTCACTATATAGCCTTCAATTCCTCAATGCATAGGAACTGGCGACGCCAGACGATCTCAAAGAATGCCATTCTTTTAAACGGCAAGGGGCAATATGCCGGGAGTGATAAGTTGGCTGCTATGAATGCCAGCGGTAAAATAGTTGAGGCTTATGAAGTGCATGACCATGTGTTTATACGTGGGGACGCAACAGCAGCTTATCAGAGCCTTTCACCCGAGATAACCAATGTCCTACGTGAGGTCTATTTTATTCATGACAGCTATTTCGTGATTATCGACAAAGTTGATGCCGCTGAACCTATAACACTGGATTGGCTGTTCCATGCTAACGGCCCCATGGAACTAGGATCCACCACGTTCCGTTATGACGGAATCCGTGCGGGTATTTATGGCAAGTTCGTATGGTCGGAATCTGGTCACCCGGAAATGACTCAGATTACTGGCTTTCCCGATGTCGATCCAGCCGAGTATGATGGGCTGGCACAAAGTACGCATCTGCGAGCTGCATTTCCATCATCTAGGCACCACCGAATGGCTACATTACTGGTTCCTTACCCGGCGTCTGAACCACGCCGTATATTCCATTTTCTTGATGATCAGGGTTACGACTGTGATTTATATTTTACTGACTCAGAAGAACGCTCCTTCAAGATTTCCATCCCAAAAGCACTTTAATAATGAAAGGATAAACTATGAGTGACTCACAAAGCGGAAATATGACTATGAATTCTAACCTTGAAGGCAAGACAGCTATTGTTACAGGTGGTGGTCGCGACATTGGGCGTGCGTGTGCGTTGCGATTGGCTGCAGCGGGTGCTGCAGTGGCAATCAATTATCATAATTCTGGTGAAGGTGCTGATAGTGCAGCAAACCAGATAGTGGCTGCAGGTGGTAATTCATTCTCACAACAAGGTGATATGACTTCCGACGATGATGTGGCAAAATTAATTACCAAAACTTTGTCCGAACTTAGTAACAGAATCGATATCGTTGTCCATGTTACGGGAGGGCTTGTTGCCAGAAGGACGCTGGAAGAGATGGAAATTGACCACTGGAACAGGGTTATGGATCTGAATGCCACTTCATTTCTGCGGGTAGTCAAATGTGCTGTTCCACATATGACCAATGGTGGTTCAATTGTCGGATTTGCCAGCCAGGCCGGACGTGATGGGGGTGGACCTGGGGCAATGGCTTACGCAGCATCCAAGGGAACAGTGATGACCATGACTCGTGGTCTGGCCAAGGAACTTGGCCCTGCGATTCGTGTCAATTCGGTATGTCCGGGTATGATTGATACCGACTTCCACAATGTGTTTACCAAACCCGAAGTTCGTAAACATGTAGCGAACATCACCCCTCTCAAGCGGGAAGGTTCGTCCGAGGATGTTGCCAATCTGGTAGCCTATCTTGCTTCTGATCAGGCAGCATTTGTAACCGGAGCCAATATCGATATCAACGGTGGAACGTTTTTTTCATGAGCAAAGCCAAGTCAAATTATTTGGTCAATTGCGGTTGTCTTTGAGGGGTTATATCGGACCAAGCTCTACGGTTTTCCAAAATACCCACTTTGGTAACCATTCATCGCTAAATTGTGATGGAATAAGTAACCTCTTCATGGATCTCTCTCGCTTTGGAAACATAACAACTGGTACAACATCAATTCAAGGTTATTTCATCCAATAGTGACTTGCCAACGAATTATCCACGATTGTACTTTGGTTAAGGGGCTTCCCATAAGCGGGAAATAGGTACGGCTTGAAAATGCTTGCCAAATGGTGCACTGGTTTCACCATCATATAGAACTACACCTCGAACAAAAGGCGACCCCACAGCCTTCTGAAGTTTTTGTAACCCACGAAAGTCTTCCCATCTTACAGTAGCAGATGCCTTGACTTCTACCCCTGCAACAGCACCAGTTGATTGTTGAATCACGATATCTGTTTCATAACCGTCCTTATCTCGGAAATGGGAAAAATCAGTCTTTATTTCTTGCCAACTCCCTTGCCGCCGCAACTCTTGAAATATAAATGTTTCCAGAAGGTGCCCAAGCAAGACTCTGTCTTTCAAAAGGGTTTTGACATCTATACCCAACAAAGCAGCAGCCAATCCTGTATCGGTTATATGTAATTTGGGGGATTTAACTAACCGTTTCAGGCGGTTTCCATGCCAAGCAGGGAGGTGTTCAAGCATGAATAACCTTGTTAGCAACGAGATATACTCACCTATGGTGGGGCGGCTTACTTCAAATGAAGAGCCTAATTTGCTAAGGTTATAGAGTTGGCCCGTTTGAGCTGCAGCAGCACGCAAGAGTTTGAGGAGAATATCAAATGAGCGGATTTGGGCCATATCGCGAACATCTCGTTGCACAAGTGCTTCCACATAATTTTGATACCAATTAGCTTTGCGCCTGGTAGTTGATCGTTCCAATGCAGCTGGAAAACCTCCAGAAACAATTTTTTCATTTAATTTTGCTCCCATTCGATCAACTCGAAAGGAGGGGAATCCTTTCCCGAATAGATCGCTTATGAAGTTTGCATCCAAGCATGAGTTATTTGAAGGGTTGGCAAGTTCAAATTGTGTCAAAGGATGTAATGGAACGATTTCGATACGCCCTGCTAAAGACTCTGACAATTGTGGAATGAGAAGGATGTTAGTGGACCCTGTTAGCAAGAATCTCCCTGGAATTCGTTGGCGGTCCACAGAAATCTTGATAACTTCAAACAAATCCTGAACCCGTTGAATTTCGTCCAGGATAACTGGAAAAGGTAGAGAATCAATGAATCCCA
>MPNP01000068.1 GCA_002239085.1 Rhodobacteraceae bacterium bin131
GACCTTGGGATAGATCAAAAAAAACTCAGAGAAGTTGATGGCCTTGTCTTTGTAGTCAGAAAAATTTCTGCGGATTTCGTTTCACCAGCTCGTTTTGATGATTTAATCATAGTCAAAACAACGATTAAGAAGTTGACAGGTGCTCGTGTGGACATGGAACAATGCGTTTATAGGTCTGTTCAGTGTCTCTTTGCAGCGAGGGTGACAATTTGCATTGTGAATCTCATGGGTCAACCCCAGCGTTTACCAAGTCAATTAGTAAAGCAAACTCATTAAGCATGAATCAACTCTACAACATTAGTCATTCATTACTTGTCCGTATATCACTTGCGAAAGATGGTCTAATGTCATTTTTAGGGCACATCAATAAAAGCCACGCTGTGGACAGCGCATTGGATATTAGGCTAAGATGCTGATGAAGCGGGTGGTATTGGTCACTGGTTATCGGGAATTAAGTTGCGTCAGGCGTTTGTAGGTAGAACTAATGCGTATGAAAGTAATGCATGAAAAACCAGACGACTTTGAGCTAGAACAATTTCACTATATTTAGTCTATACTTTCTTGCTTAATTTGTCAGGAGTAATCCCATGTCAAAAAACAATGAGTGAAACTTTCGGAAGAGAGGTGTGTCAAAGCCCTTAACTAAATTTACTTCGTGTGAATGATACCCGTTTGAAGTTTGTTGATTAGGTTGAAGTCCAAGACATGACCATCAATTACAATTTTGTGTATTGTAGAGTTTTATGAGCAAGTCATATTTTGATTGATGTAAATCAACTATAAGCGCGAATGAATGAATATGATTTCAAGATGGATTGCATATGGAAGATCAAAACTTAGGTGAAAAAGTCACTGCTCATCTAAAGAAAATTAAGCAAAGTGGTGAGTCGAACCAAATTAAGCAATTGAAAGCCCATCCTGAGGAAATTGCTTCAGATGTTTTGGAAGTGGATAATGCTTGAGGAAGGAACTAGGTATCCAACAATTTAGTTGAATAATCAAACACAATAATATAAGTTGAGATTATAGATCGTGTATAAAGCGGCAAAATAATAGGAGCAGTGACATTGGAAGCTGAATTAATTTCCCTACAGGGTGCTACAGATTTTACAGCGATATCGTTGTTTATACAAGCTGGCCTTGTCGTCAAGTTGGTCATGATATTGCTCCTGATTGGTTCCATAGTATCATGGGCTATTATTATTCAAAAAAGCCTGAGATTCCGAAGCGTAAACAAACAAACTGCAAAATTTGAAAACAACTTTTGGCACGGTCGCTTATCAATTGAAGAATTTTATGATAAGATTAAAAGAAATCCCACTGGCTCCTCAGAACGAATTTTTTGTGTTGCCATGGAAGAATGGGATCAGTCTCAAAATAAAAACGAAGGTGTTATTATTCGTGTGGACCGTTCAATGAATGCCGCAGTTAACACTGAGGTTCATCACCTCTCAAGAGGTCTAGAGTTTCTTGCTACCGTCGGTTCCACGGCTCCGTTTATTGGCCTGTTTGGTACAGTTTGGGGTATTATGAATGTGTTTCAAGAAATTGGGATTCATGAAAATACCAATCTTGCTTTAATAGCTCCAGGGATTGGTGAAGCTTTGGCAGCCACTGCTCTTGGTTTGTTTGCAGCGATTCCAGCAGTGATATTTTATAACAGCCTTTCAACCAAGGCCAATAATATCGCCACCCGATTTGAAGAGTTTGCCGATCAATTTTCAAGTATCGTTTCCAGAGAAGTTGATCAGTTAGAAGCGAGTCGAACGTAAGATGGCAATAAACCAAAATAAATCTGCAAGGATATCACGCCGAGGTCGGAGTCCGATTCACAAGCCGATGTCCGAAATAAATGTGACTCCTTTTGTTGATGTGGTTCTCGTTCTCCTCATAATTTTTATTGTTGCAGCTCCGCTATTAAGAGTTGGAGTGGAAATCAACCTGCCCGAAACTTCAGCGACCCCTTTACAAGAAGGTAATGAAGAACCACTGACGATTTCAGTAGCAGCTACGGGTGAAGTAGTTATTAATCAAACCGATTTGCCAAAAGAAGAGTTGATTTCACGATTACGGAGTATTATGGCTGAGAGAAACTCAGATAAAATTTTTTTAAGGGGTGACAAAGATGCCAAGTATGAAGTCATCATGCAAATCATGGGAGCACTTAACAATGCCGGTTTTAGAAATATATCTCTCGTAACAGACGGAGGAGGTCCGTCTTTTGATGAAGGCTAATAGTGCAGGAAGAAAGTGAAAGTCGGTCTCACTATTTCAGTTGCAGGTCATTTGGCTTTAATTGCCGTGGCTTCAGGGGTTGGTATGTTTACTCCACCCCAAACAATCCCAGAAATGACATCCCTTGAACTTGATGTCGAAATTATTTCGGAGCAGGATTTTGTATCCCAGACAACCCCAGTACCTGAAGTTTTTGAGCCATTGCCGAACGCTAACTCCCGTGAGGAAGAAACCCTTCAGCCCATGACAGAACCGCAGCTCGTGATGCAGGTTCCAGAAATTGAACCGCAAACACTAAACCAAGTCGCTTTGCCAAAAGATGTAAGCTTGCCCCAACCACAGACTTTGGATATCCCGCAGTTTTCTCAACCGAAGCAACAGTCAATTGTCTTTAGTACTCCAGTTGCCCTTCCTGAATCCCAAGTAATCAAAATCCCTGAAATCAATCGGGTGACAAGTGAATTTAATCCTGTGCCTAATCCTGAGATAAAAATTGCCGATCTTAATCAAGCTGTGATTAAAGAAGTCCCAACTCCAGAACCCGAAATCGTCCCTGAAAAACCGCCCGTGGCTACTGCCAAGAAAGCTTCTTCACCGGTTATTAGTACAGAAGCGAATCAAGCTGAGCAAGCCTCAGCACCTCAAGATGTACAAAAAAAGATTGAACAAGTACTTGCCGCCGGTGCCCCCCTCCAGCGCCCCAACTTTGATACAACGGATACTTCTGTTTCAACAGAAATCCAAGAATTGATTGAACAGGTTGTTCAAGCCCCTCCCCAATTGCCGACGCAATCAACAAAAGCGTTTGTCAGAAAAACGCTGACTGCTCAAGAACAACAACTTTTGACTAATACAATCAAAAAATATTGGAATCTTGGTTCGCTTTCTCGAGAAGCACAACGCATTGTACTCCATGTTGAGTTTCAAATAGATATAGATGGTACACCGTTTGGCATTGAGATGAAAAGTTACAAAGGAGGGTCTAAAGCCTCTGCCGAGATTGCCTTTAAAGTCGCACAAAGAGCGATAATTAGAGGATTGGGCGATGGTCTTAGCTTGCCCATAGAAAAATACGAAAGTTGGAAGCGAGTGAGTATAACATTTGACCCAGCGACAATGAGGACCAGATAATTATGCGAGGAATAGTAAGTTTCTACTTTGCTGCTCTGTTCTGTGCCTTTCCACTTCTTGCACAGGACCAGAATGAACCGCTGCAGCTCCAAATTAATGAAGGGGTCATCGAGCCCCTACCTATTGCGATACCAGAATTTATTTCCGAGAACAGAGAGGCCGAAGTCAATTCCCAGAGAATCACTGAACTGATTATTGCCGACTTGGAAGGAACGGGTCTTTTTAGAGTGGTAACACAGGAGTCTCATATTGGTCGTATAACCAATATTAACTCTCCTGTACAATATTCAGATTGGCGAGCAATTAATGTCGAAATCCTTTTGGCGGGTTCAATTTTGGCAAATTCAGATGGGACAATAACAGTTCGCTTTCACTTGCATGATGTCTTTGGTCAATCGCCAATTGGGCAGGGTGTAAGTTATCAGGGACAAGCCGAGAGCTGGCGGCGAGTTGCCCATAAAATTGCCGATCAGATTTACAATCGAATAACCGGCGAAAGCGGATATTTTGATACTCAAGTGGCGTTTGTTTCTGAATTTGGTGGTAAAATCAACAGGGAAAAACGAATCTCAATCATGGATTACGACGGCGCAAATGTTCGCTATTTAACAAGTGGAAATGCATTAGTGATCGCACCACGCTTTGCTCCAGATGGTAGAGGATTAATTTACACTTCTTATGAAACAGGTGTACCCGCAGTCATTCGCCATGATATTGTTTCAGGGGCTCGGACGCGGGTGATAAATACCACCGATATGACATTCTCGCCACGTTTTTCGGGTGATGGACAAAAAGTGATTTTGTCACGAGATTTACAAGGCAATATTGATATTTTCCAAATTGAAGTCGCAACAGGTGTCCAAACTAGGTTGACAACAAGTCGAGCTATCGATACCTCACCAAGTTATTCACCCGAAGGCAATAGGATTGTATTTGAGTCCGACCGTAGTGGTTCGCCACAGATTTATACGATGAATCTCAACCAGAGAAACCCAACCCGTGTTAGTTTTGGTCGAGGAACCTATGGAACACCGGTATGGTCTCCAATGGGTGATTATATCGCCTTTACTAAAAGACTTGGGAATAAGTTTCATATTGGTGTTATGCGATCTGATGGTACAGAAGAAAGACTGCTGTCAGAGTCATTTTTGGATGAGGGCCCAACATGGGCTCCCAATGGCCGCGTTATCATGTTTTTTCGGGAAAGTCCTGGTGAAGATGGTGGCCCACTACTATATTCGGTTGACTTAACAGGGAGGAATTTAAAGCGAGTTCCCACGCCAGGATTTGCTTCCGACCCTTCATGGTCACCATTACGAAATTAAGAGTCAACAAGCAGTTGGAGGAACGATGAAAAGTTTTCACATACTTAGCCTATTTGGCATTTTGGTCATTCTCGTTGGGTGTTCGGACAATGTTACTGTAGGAGGAGAAGTAAACAGTCCTGGTTATATTGAGGGGCAAGATACAGCCGCCCTCGAGGATGGTTCAATTGGTCAAGAAAATATTGATAGCCAAAATTTAACTACCGAATATTTTAATTTTACGATTGGGGATAAGGTTTATTTTGAGCTAGATCAAAGTACACTAAGCGAGCCAGCGAAAATGATTTTGGCAGAACAAGCAACATGGCTAAACCAAAATCCTAGTTTTATCGCAGTCATTGAAGGACATGCAGATGAGCGGGGTACCCGTGAATATAATTTAGCATTAGGGGCTCGACGAGCCGATGCAGTCCGTACCTATCTTTTGCAAAACGGAGTGAATGATAGTCGGATTAGTGTTGTTAGCTATGGTAAAGAACGCCCGTTTGTAGCCTGTTCTGAAGAATCATGTTGGTCCCAAAACCGTAGAGCAAGAACTTCAATCAAAGAAGGTTTAGGAATTTAGATTGATCAGTTTTATTATGCGAACAATATTAGGAGGAGTACTTCTTACTCTTTCCCTCATTACACTCCCTGTGGTCGCCCAAGAAGCTGAGGAAAATTCATCAGCCAAGCAGATGCGATTGGCTGATATTAGAATAGAGCTTCAGAATCTTGACTACAGTCTTCAAATTTTGCGGTGGGAACTCGTTCAAAGTAACAATGACCAACTTGCGAATCCAACCCAAAATCCAACCTCAATTTTAGATAGAGTCGATGAAATTGAATTAGAAATACGGAATCATATCAACCGTATTGAAGAATTGGAGTATCGAATCAATCAAGAGGTTGCTAGCGCTCGATTACAGCTAAACAATATTCTTGAAAGGGTTGAGAGGATTGATAATGAGAAACCCATTGCCGTTGGGGTAGGGGAGCAAGTTCCTGCAGAGGTTGATACGCAACCTCTGCCAGAAACACCTTTTGAAACGCCTTCTAGTACAGCAATGTCAAGTGAAGAGGTATTATATAACCAAGCTCTTGAGCAATTTCTTAATGAGGAATATCAACAGGCCGCAATTCTGTTTGGCGATTTCATTGCGCAAAATCCTTCAAGTGACCGTAATGTTGAAGTTTATTTCTACATAGGTGAGGCTTATGCTAAACTTGGTGATTGGCAAAAAGCGAGCAAGTCATTTTTGGAGAGTTATATTCTTGATGGTTATGGACCAAGGGCACCATCAACATTATATCGCCTAGGACAAGTCATGGGTGAATGGGAAAAAATTGAACAAAGTTGTGTGATGTTTCAAAACCTGATAATTCGTTTCCCTCAATCAATTGAGGCAGAAAGAGCCCAAGATTACATAAATCGTTTTGAATGTGATCAATTCAGCAGTGAGAGTTGATAGCGCATATACGGCGATTGATAATTTACTAGATCCCTCTATCAATCAACTTGCTGTCGCAGTATCGGGGGGTGGCGACTCTCTTGCCCTGCTACACCTAGTGCATTCATGGTCTGAGGTTTCGACAAAGAAAATTTATGCTGTAACAGTTGACCACCGCTTGCGACCTGAAGCACAACAGGAAAGCCAGTTTGTCAAAGCGGTTGCCAAGAATTTAGATTTGCCTCACGAAACTTTGGTCTGGAAGCACAATAATATTCATGGAAATATAGCCGAAGCCGCAAGGCAAGCACGGTATCGGTTAATCAGTGAATGGGCCTGTGCCAATGGAATTGATACGATTTGTTTAGGTCATACCCAGAATGATCAGGCTGAGACAATGTTAATGCAGTTGGCGCGAAAAGCCGGCGTTGATGGCTTATCAGGAATACCTTTCAAAAACGAACGATATGGAGTCAAATGGATCCGTCCTTTACTCAGAATTAAGCGGCAAGAATTGCGTGATTATCTCAACACAATAGGGTCGCCATGGATTGAAGATCCCACCAATTATGATAGTAAGTTTGAGCGTATAAAATTTCGTAATATTGTCCCACTTCTTGCGCAGGCGGGACTTACTGTTGAAGCGTTAGCTGGTTCGGCTGAGAATTTGCAGAACTCAAAACAAATTATTGATGATGTGGTCCTTGCGAGTGCCCAAAGAATTGTCAATGTTACCAAAATTGGCGAATATGTGCTATCGGCTGAATTTTGGGAATTGCGTCATGAAATTCAAGTTAAGTTACTCGCCAGGATGCTCCAATTTTTGAGCAACGAACCCAAACCGAGACGGATGACTTCAGTAAAAAATTGTATATCCCAGTTAAGCGAAAACGGTGCTGCAACTTTGTCAAAATTTTGTGTAAAAAAATGTCCAAGAGGCGAAATTCTTGTCTATCAGAACCTTTCAAATGTGCAATCCCCAACGGCTGCAAATTGTTTGTGGAATGGTCGGTGGCTCGTCAGAGGGAGTGGACTGAACCGATTGCGATTAGAGGCACTAGGGAACAAAGGCTTTGAAGCCATTGATGACACAAAAAAAGAATATGGGCGTAAACGCTTGGTATCATCGCCCTCCTTATGGACAAAAGAACAACAACTCGTTGCGACACTCTTTGAGAATCAAAAAACCGAATTTGAGTTTGTCGACACCAAAGGTAAGCTGAGATTGATAGAATTCCTTAAAGTCAATTGAAATTAAGCTGAATCATACTAATATATGTTTAAAATAGTTTTCTGATAAAAGCCATAGTCGTCCATGAAGAAATTTTCCAGTCCATTTGGTAACCTAAAAAGCCTTATTTTCTGGCTTATTCTTATTGTTTTGGTTGTCGCGCTCTTCAACCTTTTCACTAACGGTCAATCTGTTAACACCGTTCAATCAATCACCTTTTCTAACTTTATAGAAAGAGCCGAACGCAGTGAAATTACAACTGTTCTCATTGATGGTGAAAAAGTTACTGCTCTAGCGACTACTGGTGACCAGCTAAAAACAATTGTTCCCCGCGGGTACGATTTATCAAGCTATTTACTTGAACAGAATATTGGGATTGAAGTTAAACCTCAGGAACCCAGTGGCTTCATGTCTTTCATCGGGCCATTTCTTCCCATCGTTTTACTGATCGCATTTTGGATCTTTATTATGAATCGTCTGCAAGGAGGTGGGCGTGGTGGAGCTATGGGCTTTGGCAAGTCAAAAGCAAAACTGCTCTCCGAGCGAATGGGTAAGGTGACCTTTAAAGATGTGGCTGGAATTGACGAAGCCAAAGAAGAACTTGAAGAAATTGTTGAGTTTCTGAGGGACCCCGGGAAGTTCTCCCGACTAGGGGGTAAAATTCCAAAAGGAGCATTACTTGTGGGGCCACCAGGAACAGGTAAGACTTTACTCGCGAGAGCTATAGCCGGTGAGGCTGGAGTTCCGTTCTTTTCGATTTCGGGGTCTGATTTTGTTGAAATGTTTGTCGGAGTTGGTGCATCCCGCGTTAGGGACATGTTTGAGCAATCCAAGAAAAATGCCCCTTGCATTGTTTTTATTGATGAAATTGATGCCGTTGGTCGGTCAAGAGGTGTCGGTTATGGCGGCGGTAATGATGAACGAGAACAAACTCTCAATCAACTCTTGGTTGAGATGGATGGTTTTGAAGCCAATGAAGGTGTCATAATCATTGCCGCGACCAATCGCCCCGATGTCCTTGACCCAGCTCTTTTGCGACCGGGTCGTTTTGACCGCCAAGTCCATGTGCCTAACCCCGATATTAATGGCCGAGAAAAAATTCTTGAGGTTCACGCCCGAAACATTACCCTTGGCCCCGATGTGGATTTTCGTATCATCGCCCGTGGAACGCCAGGTTTTTCAGGAGCCGATTTAGCTAATCTTGTCAATGAAGCGGCTCTCTTAGCCGCTCGGGTCGGGCGCCGATTTGTTACGATGTTTGATTTTGAGAATTCCAAAGATAAAGTAATGATGGGCGCCGAACGGCGTTCAATGGTTATGACCGAAGATGAAAAAAAATTAACCGCCTATCACGAAGCAGGACATGCCATTGTTGGAATGAATGTGCCCCAGCACGATCCCATACATAAAGCGACAATAATTCCGAGGGGTAGAGCACTTGGTCTTGTATTATCACTCCCTGAAAGAGACCAGTTATCAATTAATATTACGAAGTATCGCTCTAAAATTGCGATGGCAATGGGAGGAAAGGTTGCTGAGGAATTAATTTTTGGTCCTGACAATGTCACCTCTGGAGCGTCCTCAGATATTAAGCAAGTCACTCAAATTGCACGGGCTATGGTTACGCAATACGGGATGTCGGATAAGCTCGGTAATATTGATTACGCCAATGAACAACACTCATTCCTTGGCCCTTACTCGGGTCAAGTGGTTACAAGTCAAGATTCCTTGGAAATTATTGACGCTGAAGTCCGACGCTTGGTTGATGAAGGTTACACAACAGCAAAAAATATTTTAACCGAAAAGATTGAGGACTTACATCGCCTCGCCAAAGGACTTATTGAGTATGAAACACTTACCGGCAAAGACATCGAATTAGTTCTGAAGGGAGAACCTCTCCAGAAAGACGATGACAATCCACCCGAAGACCAAAAACGAATTTTTACAGTACCAACCACAACCAGAAGACCTTCTAGAGATGAAAAAATGGCCAGGGATGCAACGCAAGAGTCTTCAACTAAGTGATGATTCAGACTTGTATTCTTTATAAGCAGTAGGCGCGAAGAGTGATTATTGGTTTAGTTCTCATAGGATAAGAGTGTTACAAAGTTTTATTATTGGGCTATTGGTTTTAGCCGTACTGATGTATCTCCAACGGCGTTCACAACAGGGGCCGGGTGGAATATTCGGTTACGGTAAGTCTCGCGCCCGATTGCTGACCGAAGACAAAATCAAAATCACCTTTAATGATGTCGCCGGTATTGATGAAGCCAAGGAAGAACTTGAAGAAATTGTCGATTTTCTAAAGAATCCTGACGTGTTTTCTCGGTTAGGGGGTAAAATACCCAAAGGGGCTTTGTTGGTCGGCCCACCAGGAACTGGTAAGACGCTCCTTGCCAAGGCAATTGCCGGAGAAGCGAACGTTCCGTTCTTTTCGATTTCTGGTTCTGATTTTGTCGAAATGTTTGTTGGCGTCGGTGCTTCTCGAGTACGCGATATGTTTGTACAAGCCAAGAAGAACGCTCCGTGCATTGTGTTTATTGATGAAATTGATGCAGTTGGTCGCTCACGCGGTATTGGTATTGGTGGTGGAAACGATGAACGGGAGCAAACGCTCAATCAGTTATTGGTGGAAATGGATGGGTTTGAAGAAAATGACGGCGTTGTCATTATTGCTGCAACAAATCGCCCTGACGTTTTAGATAAAGCCCTTCTTCGCCCGGGCCGGTTTGACCGCCAAGTTGTTGTTCCAATACCGGATATTGTTGGTCGCGAAAAGATTTTGCGGGTCCATGCACGCAAAGTTGCTCTTGGAAGCGATGTTGACCTACAAATAATTGCGCGAGGAACACCTGGTTTTTCGGGTGCTGATTTGGCTAATTTGATTAACGAGGCTGCACTGATTGCCGCTCGTATTCGCCGCAAATTTGTCGCGATGGTAGATATTGAGAATGCCAAGGATAAAATACTTATGGGGAGCGAAAGGCGCTCCATGGTCATGACCAAAGAAGAGATGGAACTTACTGCTTACCATGAAGCAGGACATGCAGTCGTTGGCTTGAATGTTCCTCAGCATGACCCAATTCACAAAGCAACAATAATTCCGCGGGGACGAGCCTTGGGATTGGTCATCTCGCTTCCTGAAAGAGATCAGTTAACCGTGACAACAACCAAGTTTCAATCAATGATTGCCATGGCTATGGGGGGTCGTGTTGCTGAAGAGATCATTTTCGGCGACGAAAATATCACCTCAGGTGCCGCTTCGGATATTAAACAAGCAACGCAATTGGCTCGTGATATGGTGTCTCGGTATGGAATGTCCGACAAGCTTGGACATATTGATTATTCAACCGAGCAAGACTCGTATCTTGGACCGGTGAGTTCAGGACGTAATATTAGTCCTCACACGCAAGAATTAATTGATGCCGAGGTTCGCCGGATTGTTGATGATGGCTATAACAAAGCAAAACAAATTTTAACTGCAAAGAAACAGGATTTGATTAATCTTGCCAAAGGGTTACTTGAATATGAAACTCTGACTGGCGAAGAGATAAGGCAAGTAATTGCCGGTGAGAAGCCATTGGGTCACTCTTCTTCAAACAGGAATTCTAAAGATTCTGCCAAAGTTCTTCCGTTACCATCTAAATCTCCAAAAAGATCCATTCTACCTAAAGTTACACGCAAAAAGTCCTAGCCTTGCGAACGTAGTATTGTAGGTATTAATTCAGTTTTTTCTCGGTATATATTGTGATATTAAGAGTTTTCTGCGATTGATATGCTATTTCATGTCAGACATGAATTATCTTGGTATTACACTTGCGATTAAATGAGACGTTTGGATTGATGAAAAATTTTTACGAATTAGATAAAATGCCTACGGTTGAATGGATTGGTAGTGTCGAGAATCCCGATTCTTCAATCAAGTCTCAAGTTAAGGACCAAGTGATGCTCAAATTTGGCGGTATTGAAAGCGATTCCCATTTTGGTCTGACACGACCTTCGTGTGTTAGGGTTGAGGATTTATATCCAGTAAAAACACCCATTCGGAATGTTCGTCAACTATCAATTGTTGCCATTGAAGAACTAGAACTCATTGCCAAAGATATGGGAATTAATGATGTTGGTCCTGAATTATTAGGAGCCAATATTGCGATTAAGGGTATCGATAATTTTTCCCTGATTACTCCATCAACCCGGCTACAATTTGCAAGTGGTGCAACGGTAACTATTGATTTAATCAATCATCCTTGTAATTTTCCGGCGCAAGAAATTGAAAAGCTATTTCAAGGAAAAGGGAAGCTTTTTAAAGCCGCTGCGCGTAATCGTCGGGGAGTTACAGCTTGGGTAGAACGAGAAGGGTCAGTGTCGGTTGGGGATTCGGTCAAGGTGTTTATACCGATGCAGGATAGTTGGTCATCCCATTCTTCAGGTCAAAGTTATTCTGAATTTAATTAATTGAGTTAATGTCATGGTAGCATCTATCATCAGTGGAAAAGAGTTCGCCTCACGACTGAGAAAAAAAGTTACGACGCAAGTGAGCAAATTAAAGTCGTCGCTTGGAAGTGTTCCGGGCCTTGATGTTATTCTTGTTGGTAACAATCCCGCAAGTGAGATTTATGTCAAGAATAAGGCCAAACAAACGATAGAGGTGGGTATGCAATCGACAAAGCATATGCTGTCCAAGAATGTATCGGAAGACGAACTACTTAAGCAAATAAACACAGTGAACATCGATGATTCTGTTCATGGTATTTTGGTCCAATTACCGCTTCCAGACCACATTAATACTCAGAAAATCATCAATTCCATTGAGCCAACAAAAGATGTTGATGGATTCCATATTTCCAATGTTGGATTGCTGGCTACAGGGCAAAAGGCGATGATTCCTTGTACTCCGCTTGGGTGTTTATTTATGCTCAAAGATTATCACCAGGACCTTTCGGGGCTCAATGCTGTTGTCGTCGGTCGTTCAAATATTGTGGGCAAACCCATGGCGCAACTTCTTTTAAATGAAAACTGTACGGTGACTGTTGCCCATAGTAAAACACAAGATTTACCCAAGGTCTGTCGACAAGCAGATATTATTGTTGCTGCCGTTGGGATCCCGGAATTTATCAGAGGCGACTGGATTAAACCTGGCGCTACAGTGATTGATGTCGGTATCAACAGGATTAGTTATCAAGACTCTGGTACGACCAAGCCAAAACTTGTTGGTGATGTCAATTATGATGAGGCGATTGCCGTTGCAGGGGCAATCACTCCTGTTCCCGGTGGTGTTGGTCCGATGACAATCGCATGTTTGCTTGCCAATACCACCACAGCGTTTTGTCGTATAAATAATGTTGAAGAACCAAGTTGGAATTAGTCAAATATTGTAAGAAATTGGCTTAAGGGCTGTATTTTACGCTTTGGCAAATTATATAGAATATAACCGAATGCAATTTGGCGAGTTGGCGGAGTGGTTACGCAGCGGTCTGCAAAACCGTGTACACCGGTTCGATTCCGGTACTCGCCTCCATAAATTAAGCAAAAATAATCTTATGAATGAAGAGGGCGAATTCATTTGAGGAATTTGGGGCAATCCATCAAAGCTTGACAATTGAAGTAATAGGATTGGCCTTCATTCATAAAGTAATATGGCTATGAATACGAGTGCCAAGCAGATTGTAAACAACCCTTCGGAAACGACAGTGCCCTCATACACCTTGTCAGTAGCCCCGATGATGGATTGGACTGACCGTCATTGTCGCTATTTATTTCGGCAATTTTCGCGCTGTACTCTTCTTTATACCGAGATGATTACAGCGCCCGCTATCATTTATGGCGATGCCGAACGGCACTTGGCCCACAATCCAATTGAACACCCACTTGCATTGCAAATTGGCGGTTCCAAACCTAATGAACTTGCTCAAGCAGTTATGCTTGGCAACAAGTATGGTTTCAAAGAAATCAACTTGAATATGGGTTGCCCATCGGGACGAGTAGCAAACGGTTGTTTTGGGGCCAAATTAATGACTCTCCCCGAATTGGCTAGTGATTGTATTAAAGCAATGCTTGATGCCTCAGATTCTGTTGAAATAACGGTGAAGTGCCGCATTGGGGTGGATGATGACAATCCCAACCAAGTTCTTCCTAAACTCATTGAGCGATTCTCAAACATTGGAATAAAACGCATCATAATCCATGCTCGGAAGGCTTATTTGAATGGCTTAAATCCCAAAGAAAATCGAACAATTCCACCTTTAAATTATGGATTGGTTTATGCCATAAAAAAGCATTTTTCTGAACTTGATGTATGTATTAACGGTGGCATAACGGATTTAGATCAAGTCACTTACCATCTTGGTCAGGGTGTTGATGGGGTTATGGTTGGACGCGCCGCTTACCAAGATCCGATTAGGCTTCTTTCTGAAGCTGATACAATAATATATGGTCAACCTGTGCATGATTCA
This sequence comes from Rhodobacteraceae bacterium bin131, assembly GCA_002239085.1. Lineage (GTDB taxonomy): Bacteria > Pseudomonadota > Alphaproteobacteria > Rhodobacterales > Rhodobacteraceae > MPNP01. The sequence goes on from MPNP01000068.1 coordinate 13,805, forward strand.
TTAGATCAAGCTTTAGCCAAGATGGTTGAGTACATTGATCAAGAGGTAACAAGTGGCACACCGATAAGGCATATAACGCGGCACATGCTGGGATTATTTACTGGTCAAAGAGGGGCAAAAATCTGGCGGCGTAATTTATCCTCGCATGAATTCATGGATCAAGAAGGAATTCAAGGAATCATAAAGACATTAGAATTACTAAAGTCCTTTGAAACAGGAGTGCCTCTATTTGAGATTGAGTCAAATTAAGTTGAGTTTATCCCTCGTATTAGCAATTTTTATCTGGGTACTTAAAAAAATAAACCATTACAAATTAAATCGTCTCTTCATCGTAAAACTTTTCATGGTGATTCATTGACAGAGTAAGTAAATTTTGGAGATTATATACTTGCCCTCGCCCAAAAAGGCCATCTTGGAAGTGTCAACAGCCCTTGACCTTTGCTTTGAATGGGTGTGGACTTCCTGAATTCAATGAGCAAGAAACCAAGCTGATTTTTGAGTGATGTCCAAATCTCTATGCAACTTTATATCGCAGATTCTTTGCCTCTCAGCCGTTAAGAAATAGATGGTAAAAGCCCACATTTGAGAGTCCAACGGGGTATTGTTCATCAGGGTCAACGTTCAAACAGAGGCATCCTTGTTGTACATACGTCACCGAACCTCTATAGGTTTGTTTTCTTTTTTGACTTAGTATGAATATGATCTGAAGCACATATTGGACTCACAACTGTTGATGATATAC
>MPNP01000069.1 GCA_002239085.1 Rhodobacteraceae bacterium bin131
CTGACATTCGAAGATGGCCGGGCCGTGGGGTCTTTCAATGCTGAAATACAGGAATAACAGTAACTAAATCACTTTACAATTCTACTGGCAAAAGATTCACCTTTCCTTATCAGCGTCACTGACCAAGATTGTTGTATAAAAATTTCCTCTAAACCTTGTATGTAAATGGGTATTGAACAGGTTCAATCTGTTTCAAATGTGGTGTTGACTTAATTTCGCTGATTTGGATAATGTAAAGTTAATTTATTTTAATTCAGATATAGAAGGAAATAGAAATGAATTATTTGAAGATATTGTCTCTCATGGTGGGGGGGGGGTATTGCTACTCGTAGGCTGCGGAGGCGGTCATCAGTCAGGAGTTGAGGCCCCGATGAGTTCGCAGAGTAGTGTTCTTGAAACAATTAAGGAATTTAAAGCTGGAGATGTATTAGCCGAAGTGGAAAACACTGCCTCGGACCCAGTAGAAGGGAGGAACAGACATTGGGGAACATGGCTATTAGATCCTGATGACGGTGGCGATGCTTTTAGTGTCTGGTACGATATTCCTCAAGACAGCAATAGTTATCCAACAGAATCGTGGAGACCCTTGACCGGCAATGCCGTTTACGATGGTGATGCTGAGGGATTTGCCTACATGGGTGATTATGCCGATGAATTCACGGCAAATATCAGCTTTCAAGCTGATTTTGATACTGTGGAAGTACCAGCGAACATTAATGGGAATATTGACGACTTTCGTTTCAAGGGAACAAATCCTCCAGACATATCAAAATGGGATGCTGGTTTAAGTGTTAACGCTGCTGATGGATACAATGCATTTGATGTTTCCAATATTCGCGATGCAACAAGGCTACAAGAGGGTTACTGGCGAGCAGTAGCTTGGACTAAAGGATCATCTAGCAATCCCCCGGAAGGGTTAACAGGTTATGTTGATCTGACATTCGAAGATGGTCGGGCAGTGGGATCTTTCAATGTTGAAATACAGGAATAACAGTAACTAAATCACGTTACGACATACAATACGTATGCTTTCTAAAGACAAAAGATCCACCTTCCCTTATCAGCGTCATTGACCAAGCCAGAGTGCAGCATATTGCACTTGTTGTATTTTAGAGCCGGGTAGAAGCTATCAATTTATCACACTTAACTCTGTGATGATAAATTGTCAGGACGGGATGGTCTTCAGAATGGCTTGACCGGTCAACGAGGTTCGTATATTCATCAAGATTGAACAGGGTGTTTTGTTCATTGGCTTCCTTTTGAAGATCATTCATGAAAGACCGTGCGAGGCCATTAAAGACATCCCGTTCCTTATCATTCCGAACGGTGCAAATGTGTCGGAGGACGAGTTGTCGGACTCTTGCGCCGGTTCGGACTGATTTAACGACCTGAACTTTGGTCCTTCCGTGAGTCTTTGTGTCGAATAAACATGTGTGAGTAAATGGGGATGGTGTTAGGGCTTATCAAGGAGAATAATGACCTCAAAGGGCACTACATCTCAAAATGGCGATTGAAATGCAGATAAATGCCCAAAAAATGGGGAATACTTTTATTAAAAAATGCAAAAATGTCTGAAGTCAAGAGGGGTTTTAGACTACCTGAGTAGTAACTTTTAAGAAATTAATTGGTTCCTTTTTCAACCGTTACTTTTAGGGGAATTTTCAACCGCTATTAACATCGCGCCCAGACTTTCCTTGAGCCGACCAATCTGAGCCAGAATATGATGCGGAAAAGATTCACCATATCCAGTTGGAGTGACACTCAGCCGAGGAATTAAATCACGGGCTTTCGGCTGAAGGTTGAAGATGCCGTGCCCATACACCATACCCTTGGTCCGATTGAGGCTCTGTTGACGTTCCGCCACCGTCACGACCACGTTCACGGAGCAGTCGCTGCCGGTCTCCCTTTGTAACCGAGGGAACACACGCGTCACGGCATTGCTGTCGCCAGAATGCCAAGCCTTCATGGCACGAAAATCATACGCAGGGCATCCACCGGGTCGGTTGTGACCTTCTGGGCTCGGCGAGCAAACTGGAGACGGACCGGATCTCAAACGACACCTTCAATATCAGGAGCTTGGTGATCAAGAAATCGGAACCGCAATCCATCATAACCCACCTCATAGCACAACAGGTCAGACGTCTCGGACCCACTCAATCGTGTCTCTTTCAAACCAGATCAAGCCGACCACGTGTCTCTGCAGCTCCCCGTTTATGAGTCCCATTTCGGTGTCCTTAGCGGACAGTCGCCACCGATGACCTAGGACGAACGCTTGACTTCCACCGAACCGTAAACGGTGTTCCAATTTAGGTCGGTCTACGAAGGTTTTTGATTGAAGAACATAGCTTGACTCCTTTCAATATTGAAAATTTTGGCGGCACGTGGTGGTGCATCTCCGCCTCCAAGCCTTTGTGTCATTAAAGCTAGAAGTTTATCAAGCCCATGGTATCAATATAGTTTGGGAAAATCATTCCTTTAACTATATAATTCCTTTATCTGTTTGATCGGCATTTGTCCTAATCCTGTGGGTCATTTTGCTATTAAAATCAACTCCAAAAAATAATTACGGGCTGACAATAAATCACAAAATCAAACAACTTTGAAAAAATTAGAGAGTTAAATTGGAAATATTTGCAAGAAAAATAACAGAAATTATCAGCAGCGGTGTTCTGATTAGGGGTGTCCAATATTGTATGATAATGCTAGCCGCAGGAATCGTCCTTGTGGCGTGTAGTGATACGAGTGACTTACCAGTAGAAAAAGAAGCTGCATCCACATTATATGTGATTGATCAAAATGAAGCCAGAAAAATACCTCCATTATTCTTAATTTCTGTAAATACTCTTCGCAGTCAGTCAGGACTCAACGACTTAGATTACTCCGCATCCCTAAACGCGGCTGCATTTACGCATGCTCTTGATATGAGTCTCCAAAATAGGCCTTGGCATTTTGGCTCTGATCGCTCATCCCCTTACTTCAGAGTGAAAAGAGCTGGATATCAAGGAGCATTGTTAGGTGAGAACATATCCGAGTCTTTTGAAACCCCGATAAATGTCATTAAATCTTGGACTGTTGACGAATCCACGCGAGCGAATCTACTTGACCCCGATGCTGACCAATTAGGAGTTGGCTGGAAACAAGATCCCGATGGTCGCATATGGTGGGTTGTTCTTGTTGGCTCTTCAAACAAACAATCTCTTGCGCCTGAAAACCAACCCTCTGAATTAACCGAAGAGGCCGTTGCAATTCCCAATTCAAATGGATAAGTTGGGGATTTTCTTGTACCAATATCTATAGAATTGATTTCAAGGATCACTAGCTTTTGATGATAATTGGAGTGCCAACAGGTACAATACGGTACAACAACTCCATTTCGCGATTGGTTACGGCTATACACCCTTCGGTCCAATCTCGTTTTTTAGAGCGACGGCCTTGATTGGGTTGACCATGAATCATAATGTCACCTCCAGCACTAACTCCCCTTGATTGTGCTTGGGCAATATCATCAGTATTTGGATAAGAAATTCCAAGGGATAGATGAAATAAACTTCGCGGGTTTTTTCGATCAATATAGTAAAGTCCTTCGGGTGTTTTCCCATCGCCTTCTTGCGTTTTATGTCCAAGTGGATTTCTACCGAGTTCAATCTTCATGGATCTCCAGACTCTATCTCCACTGTAAATTTTCAACTCCCGTGTAGACTTTTTAACTTCAAGCTTGGTTACACTAACATTTTCAGTGTTAATATTATTCTGGATGTAATTATCGCATCCCACAAGCAACAAACCAATAAGGGTAATTAATCCGCCGATAAATATTTTGTTAAATCGAATCATGAGTAGTGAAATCTATAGTAATGACTAAGTCACTATAACAAAAAAGACCAAAAGATTCAGCAATGCATTAATCTTCCACTTAAGACTGAATAGGGTTTGTTTGTGATTGTCTACGGACCCGTTCCGATGCTGATTTTAACTGTCCACACGCGGCCATAATATCCTCGCCTCTTGGCTTGCGAACTGGTGAAGGGTAACCCGCCTTATATATGATATTGGCAAAACTTGCAATGCGGTCAGGTGTTGAACGCTCAAACTGTGACCCCGGCCAGGAATTAAACGGAATTAGATTGACTTTTGCGGGGATGTTTTTGATCAGAGAAACCAGCCTGTAAGCATCTTCATCACTGTCGTTTAAATCTTTCAACATGACATATTCAAAAGTAATTCGGTCAGAGTTAGTCACGCGACGATAATTTCGAAGTGCCTCCAATAGGGTGGCAATGTTCCACTTCCGATTAATCGGTATGATTTTATCCCTAACTTCATCAGTTGTCGCATGAAAAGAAATTGCTAAACGGCACCCGATCTCTTCACCGGCTCTTTCAATACCTGGAACGACACCGGCAGTTGACAATGTAATTCGCCGCCGAGATAAACTAATCCCATCCCCATCCATCACGATTTTCATGGCATCACGAACATTATCAAAATTATAAAGTGGTTCACCCATCCCCATCAAAACAACATTAGAAATCAACCTTTGTTCCAAATTGGTCTGGACTCCAGAGCCAGGCCATTCACCCAAGTCATCTCTAACCGACATAAGTTGACCGACAATTTCAGTGGCAGAAAGATTACGAACCCAGGCTTGTGTTCCTGTATGGCAAAAGGTACAATTTAGGGTACAACCAACTTGTGATGAGATACAAAGAGTGCCGCGGTCCTCTTCGGGAATATATACGGTTTCAAATTCATGATTTCCTTCAACACGAAACAAGTACTTACGCGTTCCATCTGAACTCACCCGACGGAAAACTAAATTAGGTACGTCAAGGATAAAATTCTCATTAAGTGTTTGGCGAAAATCCTTGCTTAAATTAGTCATTTCTTGAAAGTCTCTAATGCCCTTGATATAAACCCATTTCCAGATCTGGTCAATTCGCATTTTCAGTTTTGCATTAGATACCCCAACCGAAATCAAGGCTTCGGCTAGCTGACCGCGGGTCAGCCCAACCAGATTCAGTTTTGCATTTTGTCGGAGTGTCATTGAGTAACCTGGTTGGTAACTCTAGGAATTGCTACACGATTCTTTTGCTCTTTGTAAACCACGGGTTACCCCTTTCAGGGAAAAGATATCGGTAACTTTTGTCCCCCGACGGGAATTTGAAGTGATTTGTGCTTGCGAACCGGCTTTAAGAGCGTTAATGATATTTAATTCTTCGAAATGATTGGGCCAAGCGTAATCCTCAACTTCGCCATTCGGGTCGGTATAGAGGTTAAAACTACGACCATCAATGGTAATCAAAACGTTATTTTGATTGTCTATTGGAAAACCTGCCTCAAAAGAAACAATACCGTTGGTTCCTCCGATTAATGAAATTGATAGTCGATGCGTACCTCTGTCCACATTGACTTTTTGACCATTGCGAAGATAAGTACTGTTTGACGGCACCCCCAATATTCCACAGAAAACCGGTTCTTCAAGTTCTTTAAAGATAATCCAATCGCCTTCTTCCCCGATTCCTGATAAAGCTGCTTGGCTCAATGCCGGATGTAAAAAAAAGATAATTGTAATGATTAATGACGTAACTGCTCTCAACTTAAAAGTCTCCACTAATATGATTTTCATTTTTAATATGGATGAAGAAAGATTCTATGTTTTTTCCGAAATTTTTCAACTTCAACCTGCGAACTAAGAATAAAATTGATGTTTTCAGGTTGAAATGTTTTATCAATGCGATGTTTTTTCTTTCAATCAACACGTTTTGAAATAATCCAATAGCATATCAATTTATACAAATTCACCGCCTGTCATTTTGAATTTTGAGTGACAAATATTATTTGAAGATTTCTGAACTTCTAAAAGTGCAACAATTCATTAATTCAGACGGTAAACATAAACCACAAAAAAGCGAGTTATTCAATGACTGAATCTAGGACCCTTTATGACAAAATTTGGGATGAGCACGTTGTCCATGAATCTGAAGATGGCACCTGCCTATTGTACATTGACCTGCATTTAGTTCATGAAGTTACAAGTCCCCAGGCTTTCGAGGGCTTAAGGCAGGCAAATCGAAAAGTACGGTCCCCCCAAAAAACTATAGCCGTTGTTGACCATAATGTTCCAACTGATGTCGGGCGTGACAGTGGGATTGATAACGAAGAGAGTCGAATTCAAGTCGAGGCAATGGCCAAAAACGCTAAAGATTTTGGTATTGAGTACTTTGATGTGAGTGATATTCGCCAAGGTATCGTGCATATTATTGGTCCGGAGCAAGGGTTAACCCAACCAGGAATGACAGTCGTGTGTGGGGACAGTCACACCGCGACTCATGGTGCATTTGGAGCATTGGCTCAAGGGATTGGTACAAGTGAAGTCGAACATGTCCTCGCAACACAAACGCTCCTGCAAAAGAAGTCCAAAAACATGAAGGTTGAGGTCAGTGGTCAACTCGGTCTAGGCGTTACTGCCAAAGATGTGACGCTCTCAATTATCGGCCAAACTGGGACGGCCGGAGCGACTGGCCATGTGATTGAATATTGTGGGACGGTCATTGAAAATCTGTCAATGGAAGGTCGCATGACAATTTGTAACATGGCAATTGAAGGTGGAGCGCGAGCGGGTTTGGTCAGGCCCGATGAAAAAGCGTTTGAATATCTGAAATCACGCCCCTACGCACCTAAAGCCGGTCAATTTGAAATGGCGACTAACTATTGGAAGTCCCTATTCAGTGATGCAGATGCAAAATACGACAAAACTGTGGCAATTGATGCTAGTAAAATTGCTCCAGTAGTAACTTGGGGAACTAGTCCAGAAGATGTATTACCCATTAGTGAAGCCATTCCTCGCCCCGAAGATTTCGAAGGACCTAAGTCCGAGGCGGTAAAGCGTAGTTTAGACTATATGGGACTCAGGCCTGGGACTAAATTAACTGATATTGAGGTTGATACAGTATTTATTGGGTCGTGTACCAATGGGCGAATTGAAGATTTGCGTGAAGTCGCAAAAATATTAAAAGGCAGAAAAGTAAAATCTGGATTAAGAGCGATGATTGTTCCTGGCTCAGGGTTAGTACGCCATCAGGCTGAACAAGAAGGGATTGCTCAACAACTTGTGGATGCTGGGTTTGAATGGCGCATGGCAGGATGCTCAATGTGCCTTGGCATGAATCCAGATCAATTGGCCCCAAAGGAACGGTGTGCTTCAACGTCGAATCGTAATTTTGAAGGCCGTCAAGGTCGGGGTGGACGAACCCATCTGGTCAGTCCAGCAATGGCAGCCGCGGCAGCTGTTACAGGTCGATTAACCGATGTACGAGAATTATTATAAGTACAATGGTACGAACAAGATTGATAAGGAATTGATTTATGAAAAAGTTTGAAAGTTTTTCTGGGATTGCTGCCCCCTTACCATTGGTGAATATTGACACCGATATGATTATTCCAAAGCAATTTCTGAAAACCATAAAAAGAACGGGGTTAGGTGCAAGCCTTTTTTATGAAATGCGCTTTGATATCAATGGTCAAGAAAATTTAGATTTTGTACTTAATCAACCGCAATGGAAACATGCAGAAATTCTCATAACCGGAGATAACTTTGGTTGTGGTTCATCACGAGAACACGCTCCATGGGCACTGTTGGATTATGGAATTAAGTGCATCATTTCAACGAGTATCGCCGATATTTTTTATAACAATTGCTTTAAGAATGGGCTTCTACCAATTACTCTCAATGAAGATCAGGTTAATGAACTCATGGCAATTGCCAAGAAGGGCTCCAGCTCCAACCAAAGACTAACCATTGATCTGGAAAATCAAAAAGTAATCCTTTCAGATGAAAAGGAATTTGGCTTTGAAATTGATAGTTTCCGAAAGAAATGTTTGCTTGAAGGATTGGATGATATTGGGTTGACCATGAAGAAGATTTCATACATTGATGATTATGAAGTCCAAAACGAGGTCACCAAGCCCTGGCTCTGATCTAGCAAAAGCCTGAATCACTCGTGCTAATCTTCTGCCTATAAGTGGCGGGAGGTTCCGTTCAGGGGGTATTTTGCATTTTATTATCCAAAGGATAAATGAAGTTATCGAGGTCCTCGCATAGTCTCAGGAAGATATGTTGCGAGCTCAGGAAAAGCAATCAAAACAAATACCATGAGGACCATGATTAAAAACATTGGTATCGCTGTTTTGGCGATATAGTTCATTTCATGTCCTGTTATACCTTGCATAACAAACAAGTTGAATCCGATAGGTGGAGTAATCTGTGCCATTTCAACGACAACAACGATAAAAATACCAAACCAAATAATATCTATACCTGCCTGTCGAACCATCGTTTCCACAATTGCCATGGTTAAAACAACCGATGAAATTCCATCCAAAAAACACCCCAAGATAATATAGAAAATCATCAAAGCCACAAGGAGCGAAAAGGGCGATAAATTAAGCGAATCAATCCAAGCAGCAAGCGAACGCGGTAGACCAGTAAAGCCCATTGATAAAGATAAGGCCGCGGCGCCGCCAAGGATCAGGGCAATCATGGTTGACGTTCTTGTTGCCCCCAAGAGACTATCAAAAAAGGTCTTTCGATTTAAGGAACCTTGGCTAGCGGCTAAGACCAATGACCCAACCACGCCAAATGCGGCCGCTTCAGTGGCAGTCGCAAAGCCGAGATACATGGAGCCGATGACAACGACAACGAGCAACAGAACTGGTATCAAAAATTTTGACTCTTTGACTTTATCCCAAAATTTTAAACCTTCGCCGAGATTGGGGACTTCCTTCTTTCTGATAAACGACCAAGCGACTACATAACCCATAAACATCAGGGCTAGAACAAGACCGGGAACGACTCCTGCAAGAAAGAGTTTGGTTATTGATTCGTTAATTGTAACTCCATAAACAATCAAAGTGAGCGAAGGAGGTATCATCAGTCCCAAAGTCGCAGCTCCAGCCAAAGTTCCAATAATCATATATTCTGGATATCCCCGACTTCGTAATTCCGGGATTGACATCTTCCCAATCGTTGTAAGAGTGGCTGCGGAGGAGCCAGAGACTGCCGCAAATACTGTACATCCCACAACATTAGTATGAACCAATCCTCCAGGCAATTTAGCCATCCATGGAGCAAGTCCACGAAACATGTCTTCCGACAGTCTTGTTCGAAACAAAATTTCTCCCATCCAAATGAATAACGGGAGAGCAGTCAGCGTCCAACTGCTTGAGGTCGTCCATATAGTTGTGATCATGGCATCACCGGCGGGTCGGGTGGTAAAGAGTTCCAAACCGACGAAAGCCACACCAAATAAGGCTAGACCCACCCAAACGCCTGAACCTAAGAGCGTGAACAGGATGAAAAGAAAAATGAGGGTAAGATGTAATTCGGTCATTATGAAATAGGTGTGTCTGTATTCGAATCCACTGACTGAACTTTCACCAAGTGGGTTCCAAATACAAGTACTCTGATAAAATTGTCTAGAAGCGAGATTGCAAAAATCGCTGAGCCAATGGACATACTGAGTTGGGGAATCCAAATTGGGGTCGCATCCAATCCTTGCGACACATCTTTCAGTAAGAAAGACCAATAGGTCGCTTTAATCGAATAATAGCTCATATAAGTTGCGAGTAGGGTCCCAATGCCAAAACACCAGATTTCACCAAATCGGCGAAACCGCCCGATTGCGCTGAGAAACAAGGTCACGCGAATATGGCTTCCCGAGTTTAAGGCGTAGGCAAAAGCAAAGAATGAAGCTGAAGCCATGCAATAGCCAGCGTAATAGGTGGTGCCAGGAACCATTTCACCAATCCATCGGGCCAGCATCTGCAAGATGATGAGCAACAAGATGATAATCAGAAATCCTGCTGCAAAATACCCACAAAGAAGGTAAAGCCGATCCAGGCTAGCTCTTAAAGCCGATCCAATTTGTTGGGCAGAAGGCATTAAATTATTCCAATCAATAGGGTTTGTCTTGACGACAAACCCTATTAGTATTACGGATTATCTGCTCAAGAAGCGGTCAATAATCCCTTGACCCTCTTCACCAGCTTGTTCAATCCATTCATTTGTCATGATGACACCGAACTCATTGAGTTCGCTTTTTAACTGTTCACTTGCCGGTCCAACAAACATTCCATTTTTTGCCAATTCACCCAAAGTGAACTGGGTGTAATGAATAGATCGCCAGTAGCCGGCATATTCAGCTATAGATGCACATCCATTGACGACATTCCTGGTCGCCATATCAAGGCTATCCCAAGTGCCTGAATTGACCATGACATAATTGCGCGGGAGCCAAGCATCAACTTCATAAAAATGCGTTAAACTTTCCCAAACCTTTCGGTCATATCCAGTTGAACCCGATGAAATCATTGACTCGGCAACACCCGTGGCAAATGCTTGAGAAATTTCTGCAGCTTCAATCTGAACCGGATTCATTCCCGCAAGTTCAGCAATTCGTGCCGTTGCAGTGTTGTAGGAACGGAATTTGAGGTTGGCAACATCGACAGCAGAATTCACTTCCTTCTTGAAGTATAATCCCTGTGGGGGCCATGGTACTGAATATAAGAGATGAAGATTTTGGTCAGCAAGAACTTTTTTCAGAGCGGGCTCAGCACTTTCCCAAAGTGCATCCGAGTCTTCAAATGAAGTGGCAAGGAATGGGATTGAGTCAAAACCAAAAACAGCATTCTCATTTTGATGAGCGGATAAGAGCCGTTCGCCAATAGGAACTTGTCCAGTTTGAATTGCTCGTTTTATATCATTACCACTGAAGAGAGACCCTCCAGGGTGAGTGACGATTTCAATTTCTCCACCTGTTCCGGTGGTCACACATTGGGCAAATTCGGCCCCTGTTTGACTATGAAAGTTAGACGCAGAATAGGCCATGGGCATATCCCACTTTTCAGCTGCGTAAACACTGGCTGAAAAAATTAAACCCGTCATTCCTGCGATTAGGATGTAAAATTTTCTTAACACGATTTTCCTCCTCTGTTTAAACAAAATTCTCAAAACACAATACTTAAAAAAGTTGATGTGTTCAATTTATTTTGAAAATCGCAATGGTTCAAATGGTTCCAGATTAATAGGAACGCTTTCATTAGCGATTAGACGTGCTAGAATTCGACCCGTTTTGGGGCCTGAAGTTAAGCCGATATGGTGATGACCAAAGCCGACAAAGATCCCGCTGTTTCGTATTTCGCCGATAAAGGGTAAACTATCGCAAGGTGCCGGACGATGCCCCAACCACTCGGTTTTATCTTGCCACGAAAAGCCCGGAATAACGGATTTGACCTGTTGGTTGATAAACGCCAAGCATCGTTTGGCCGGCGGTGCCGTCAAGCCACCAAATTCAATGACACCGGCACACCTTAGCCCCATCGCCATTGGTGTCATAACAAACTTTCCAGAGGCAATCATGATTGGATGAGATGGTTGACACGATGGGGATTTATAAACGACATGATATCCTCTTTCTGATTCCATCGGTATCTTGAGGTTCAGTTTTGAGGTTAAGAATTTTGACCACACTCCTGCTGTGATTACCGCTTGGGAACAATTGATGCGTCCACATTCGGTATCAACGGCATGTATTCGGTCCTTTTCTATGGCCAAATTGGTGACCCTGGATTTGATAAATTTTCCTCCACTCGCGATAAAGGTTGTCGCTAAATCTTTGACGTAGCTGCCGGGGTTAAGAATAAATCCATGGTCTTCAAGCACGGCTAGACATTTGATTTTTTTTGAGAAATGTGGAATAAATTCCCGAACATCGGCCCCCTCTATTTCTTCAGGAACAAACCCTGCCTCACGCCTTAGGGACCAAACATATTGGTCTTCGTTAAAGTGTGCTCTAGATTGGTAGGCATAGATATAGGGTGACTGTTGCAACCATTTCTCGGCCTGAGTTCCTTTCGCAAGGTCAATATGTTGTTGGAGTGAGTCTCTGACAATGAGTGTGAGGCCGTTCGTAATACGTCGGGTATCCGAATCATTGGCGTTGAGCAAGTAGCGAATGATAAAGGGAAGAACAGTAGGAAAATAACGCCAGATAAGGAATAATGGGAAATTGGGATTAAAGAGATACCGCGGTAATTTGCGAATCATTTTAGGAGCTGTCACCGGGGTGACAGAACTCGCTGCAAGAACGCCAGCGTTGCCAAAGGATGTCCCTTCTCCGGGCTCTTCTTGATCAATGAGAATGACTTCTAGACCAAGTCTTTGGAGCCACAAGGCAGTTGAAACACCAACGATACCGGCACCAATCACGACCACTTTTGTTAGTTGGGACTGTTGACTATCACAGAATGCCATATTATCCCATCCACTTCTGAACAGGGGCATTGGCTAACTCTAAAGGAGTGCATTGAACGTCAACAAGCGTGGGTTCATTGGCACTTAGTGCTTGCCTGAAGGTTTCGTCCAAGCAATTTAATCGCTCAACTTGCCATGATTTTAGTCCATAATCAGACGCTATTGCTGCATGATTGGTCGGGTTGAAATCAACATTATGATATCGTTGAGCATAGTCATCGTGCTGACTTGCTTTAATCCATCCGAAGCTCTGATTAGACAGAACGATTATTGTGATTGGGATATTATATCTTTTGAGGGTCTCAAGTTCCCCGCAAGAAAAGCCAAAGGATCCATCTCCCATAATGGCAATAATTTCTTTCTGATTTGTCGCAAACCAAGCACCAATTGCCGCCCCAAGTGAATAACCGAGAGCACCATGAGCTCGATTAGTAATAAAATATCGCCCCGGCTTTGGAAATTGAAAAAACGACGAAATGTAAGGGCAAGAAGTGCCTGGGTCAGAGACAATGATGGTGTGTTGGGGACAAACGTTTTGTAGAGATTTGATCACTGATTCTGGACGAATAGGTTGGGTATTCATATCCGCAATAGCGTTAAAACGAGCAAATTTTTTCAGCTTAAGGTGTTTGACTTTTTCATGCCCACCGAATTGAATGTGTTCAATTTTTTCTTCACTGCATAGTCGGTTAAGTTCTGCTAGGGCAATCTTCAAATCAGCTAAAACACCGACTTCTGTTTGATAGTTGGCACCAATCACTTCAGGGTCACTATCAATTTGTATAATACGCGTTGAATGGTTAGGAGCCTGCCATCTTGATGTGGTAGTCGAACCTGCTCGACAACCCAGAAAAATAACTAAATCAGCTTCTTCCATCAGTTGCCAAGTTTCAGGTGTCCCGCCATTTGAGCCAACAACGCCACCACATAAAGGGTGGGTATCGGCGAGGCTTCCTTGTCCAGAAATAGAGGTCAGCAATGGAAGGTCAAAAAATTCAACAAAAATTCTCAACTCGTCCATCGCTTGGGCAATAACAACACCGCCGCCACAGACAATAAGGGGCTTTTTGGCGGTCGACAGACTGCTTATAATTTTTTCAATATCACGTGCTTGAACCCCAGCGCGCCAAGCTGGAAATTTTTTGTGATTTGGGTCAGCCCATAAATCTCTACGGTCAACATCCTCGTATTGGATGTCATAGGGGATTCCCAAATGAACAGAACCTGGTCTCCCGGACGTCATCATCCGAAATGCTTTACGGACCATTCGGGGGATATGATCGCCACTCTTAATAACAGTGTTCCATTTGGTTAGAGGTCGCATTAAAGCTTCTTGGTCTACTTCGGTCAGAGGAAATTTTCCGTATGAAGCTATGGATATATCTGTTGTAATGGCAAGAATGGCCGAAGAAGAATTGTTCGCTTCGATGAGTCCAGGTAGGATATATGTTGCTCCTCCGCCTGATGGTCCTTCACACACTCCCGGCTTACCAGAAATTCGGGCATAACCATCAGCCATGTAGGCCGCAGTTCTTTCATCACGAACTAGAATATGTTGGATTGAGTGATCAAGCCTGAAAATTGCATCATAGAACGGAAGAGTTGTATCCCCACATAATCCAAATATAAATTCCACATCATAAGCAACAAGCATCTGCAATAATGCTTCAGAACCTTTTACCCGAGTATTCAATTTTGTACTTTCCAGAATTAATTTGAAGTATGTCTGAGTATTTGCATTGTTAGAAACTCATTGATTTAATCTGCAAACAAATAGAGTATTATACTAACGGATTTGGTAAATTTTAATTGTTTTATCCTCTATCCTTAATCAGCACAATGCCGAACTTACCAAAACGTACCAATTCTGCTGCGCGTTCTGATAGAATTTAAATTAACCTAAATGAATTGAGTTAGCGATAATCACAATGAAGTAATAAGAAATCGGGGGAAGATTATGACTGTGGAGTATGGTGGAAAAAACATTTATGGGGCGACAATTGGGATTATG
>MPNP01000070.1 GCA_002239085.1 Rhodobacteraceae bacterium bin131
AAGAGGTTGTTCTGTGATGAGTCTGAACACTGCTTAATGATAGTTGTTAATCCTATTGACAGAGTTGAATTGGAGTTTTTTAGTTTCTGTCCCAAAATACTAAAATAGTTATCACCCCTTGCAATAAAGGGTTTGATTTGCGAATCTTGCTGTCAAGATTAGTTTAAAATTTCATTTTTTACCGTAAAATGGCCTTTTTGGATACAAATGCGGCAATTCTTCAGGGTATGAACATGAGATAACCGGCTCCATTCCAACAACTTTGAGATATGAGGATTGAGGACATTGAGTTGAACCCAAATCCAGTGATAATGTTCCGGTTTTGCTCTGTGGACTTCAACATCTTTGGCCCGACACGACTTTGCTAGAACACTTTTTTGCTCTCTTTGAGAAGGAATTGGTTCCTGAGGTCAATTACCACACGGTCATCTGCGAATTTTTGGGTCATAGCGAAATCTTTGACCGCAAGGGGCGTTGGTTCAAGGCTGAATATGAACAGAAACATGCTCCGACCTTTAAGGACATGCACCAGTGTCATCCATGGATTGAATCGACGATTAACAACTTGGTACACCGAGGGCATGACAGTGTGTGTTTCTAGTTCTGATGGGTTTGCCCGGGTGGTCGACTTGCCCATGATGTCCTATAACGTCCACCGTTTGGGCTTTTACTCCGTCGTTAACACCGGAAACGACCTCGCCTTGCGGCCCTAGCTCCACTCCCTGATTCCGTACGTCTGAGAGACCGTTTGCACGGAATGGGTAGGCGAGGTTTGCTTTGATTTTCAAAACGTATATATTTTGTAGAAAAAGTGCTTAGAACGGTCACTTTTTTGGAATAATTTGAGCTCTCATTCAAGAAAAAATTGAAAAAGAGGCTTTCGGGTCAGCAATTATTCTAGCAAGTTGATTAGAAATGAGGTATTTTCTGTGCAGACACTTTATACAAACCGAATTTACGCAATTTTCTTTTACTTGAGTATCACGCACCCTTCATCAGTTAATCTCGAAAATTGATTCGGCGAGGCAAAATTAAGCCAGCACGCTTGGTCTTGGGATCTTTGTAACTGGCATGTGTAGATTTTTCAAATCAAACTGGTGACGCTGATAGGCTTTTTTTGGACCCCATTGAGAAGTTGTGTTCCAAAAATACGAAATCCACCCCTGATTTATGTCTCTAGGAACTGCTATTGCTTCCTTGGGAGAAAAATCATTGCGAATGGCAAACTTAATTGCTTCCTCAACAATTGACTTTTTGACTAGGGCAATCATCACCAAGTTTGCTTCACTTACCCAATCAATGGCATATGTCTCGCCAGAATCTTTTGTCCGTTGGCGAACGATTGACTTCACTTTGGCGTTGTGAATGAAATTATTTTTTATCCTTGAACTCATTGTTTTGAATTCAACCTCTTCATGTGGAATAACTAAAAGAACATCAAGGTTTGGCGCACCCAATTGGATGCTATTCATTCGTAACTTCTTCGCCTTTACCTCTAGGTATGGTTCCTCAACGTGAACAGTATCAATATGAAACCAAATGCCAACTTTAGTCCGACGAAACAGATGGACTAAGGGACCAGTGAATTTGAGAGCTAGTCCCGGTATTTGATAGGATTTTTTAGCTGTTTCCATTTTATTTTTTACAAAAAAAGCGATCAAAAAAAATTATTCTTATATCCGAATCAAATCCTTAATTTCGTTACAAGTCTTTCCGTTATAAGTTCTAGGAAAATTTATTTGCTTAGTACCTGAATTACTATACGATAACTTGCGTAAATATGTTCATCACTTTTTGGACTTAATATGACCATTGCTAATGCCACCAAACGACTACAAGATTACTTGGGAGAGCGCTTTTCAACCCAACCCGCTATTTTGCAACAGCATAGTCAAGATGAGTCCTATTTTCCTGTAATTCAACCTGATGGGGTTACCTTCCCCAATGACACCAGCGAAGTTGCAAAAATTGTTGCGATTTGTGCCGAAGAGGTATGCCCCATAATTCCTTGGGGCGTTGGCACCTCACTTGAGGGTCATGCTCTGGCGCTCGAAGGTGGCATTACAATGAATTTCGCCAACATGAAGCAGGTGCTAGGTATTCATTCTGACGACTTATGCGTTGTTGTCCAACCGGGTATTACACGTGAGGAACTTAACCATGAGCTTAGAAATACCGGTTTATTTTTTCCGATTGACCCTGGTGCCAATGCAACAATTGGTGGTATGACGGCCACTAGTGCTTCTGGAACAACTGCGGTGAAGTATGGTACGATGAGAGATAATGTTAAAGCAATGGAAATTGTATGTGCCGATGGCCACATTATTCGAACGGGTAATCGAGCTAAAAAAAGCTCTGCTGGATACGATCTAAATGCTTTATTTATTGGCTCTGAAGGAACACTCGGTCTAATAACTGAAATCACTCTCAAGTTAAGCGGAATCCCAGATAAAATTGCCGCCGCAACCTGTTGTTTTAACGATATTGATTCAGCTGTAAATGCTGTCATTAGCATTATTCAATTAGGCATACCGATAGCCCGTGTAGAGCTTTTGGATTCAATCATGATTCAAGGTTTAAATTTATGGGATAAAACATTTGACCTCCCTGAACTTCCGCATCTGTTTCTTGAATTCCACGGCTCCCAACTGCACGTCAATGAGCAAGCAGAGGAAACGAAAGAAATTATTGCTGAATTTGGTGGCCGGAACTTCAAATGGGCCACGCATGTTGAGGACCGCAATTTTTTGTGGCGCGGCAGACATAATTCCTATTATGCCGCCAAAGCCTTAAGGCCGGGCTGTAAAGTACTGACAACAGATAGTTGTGTACCGATTTCTAAGCTTGCTGAAGCAATTAATGAAACAACTCAAGAAATTGAGCGCAGTCCACTGCGAGGACCTATTGTTGGGCATGTAGGAGACGGCAATTTCCATGCCACCTTACTGATTGACCCTGATTCAACCGAGGAACTAGAGATTGCCAAGCAGATTTCATATCGCATTAATGAGCTGAGTGTTCGGCTGGGAGGAACGATTACCGGAGAACATGGAATTGGAGCGGGAAAATTGGACTATATGCCGCTAGAGCATGGTTCAGCTTGGCAAACAATGCAATTGATTAAAAAAGCCTTAGACCCTAAAAATATATTCAACCCTGGCAAGGTTGTTCAAATAGCTTGAGTGTCTCATTCGCCAGTCATTCAAGCTCTTTGGAAATAAATTATCAATTTTTCTACCTTCCAAAACAAGACTAACGCAACACAAAGTTAAAATTTATTGCGATATTTTTCTCAAGCGCTTCGTATGCCTAGCGGTATATTTTAGTCATAAACCTAAGCTTAAACCCTCTCAACAACGAATCATCTGAACTGATTTCAACTATGGGCTTTAGCCAAGGCTTGGTCTAAATCAGCAATTAGATCTTCGGGGTCTTCAATCCCAATTGAAAGGCGCACCACATTAGGCGTAGCACCTGCGGCCTCTTGCTGTTCTGGGGTCAATTGTCGATGCGTTGTTGAAGCCGAATGGATAATGAGAGAACGGGCATCACCTAGATTGGCAACATGGCTAAACAGCTCTAAACTATCAACAAGTTTGATGCATGCATCATAGCCCCCCTTGACAGCGACAGTGAACAGAGAGCCGGCCCCATTGGGACAGTATTTTGCGGCTCGGTTTTTGTAAGGAGATGAAGCAAGACCAGCATAAGTAACTTTTTCTATGCGATCATCCTGTTCCAACCAATTTGCTATTTTTTCAGCGTTAGCGACATGTTTTGGCATTCTGAGCGACAAGGTTTCAATACCTAGCAATGTATAATGGGCAGCTTGAGGGTTCATCGTCATTCCGAGGTCCCTTAATCCAACCGCAATCCCGTGGAAAGTAAAAGCCATTGATCCCAGAGCTTCATAAAAGTTGAGCCCGTGGTAGGCGGGTTCTGGTGATGCTAAAGAGGGATATTTGCCATCTATTGACCAATCAAACTTACCCGAGTCGACCACTGCTCCTCCAGTAATCGTCCCATTACCGGTTAAAAATTTAGTCAACGAATGAACGACTAGTGTTGCCCCATGTTCAATGGGTCGGCAGAGATAGGGCGTTGCAGAAGTATTATCGACTATCAGAGGAATTCCAGCGGAATCGGCTATTTTTGCAAGAGCCTCTAAATCGGTGATATAGCCGCCAGGGTTGGCAATTGACTCACAAAATAGAGCCCGCGTTTTATCATCAATTGCAGCTTTAACTGAATCGAGATCTTCAGTATCAACAAATCTTGTTTCCCAACCAAATCGAGTAATCGTACGGCTGAACTGTGTCACCGTGCCCCCGTAAAGGCGGTTAGATGAGACGAGATTGAGCCCAGGACCCATCAACGGAAATAACGCCATAATTTGGGCCGCATGTCCCGATGAACAGCAATACCCTCCGGTTCCCCCTTCAAGGGTTGTAACTCGCTCTGCTAAAACCCCGACTGTTGGATTAGTTAAGCGTGAGTAGATATACCCAACTTCGGAAAGGTTAAACAATGCCGCAGCGTGGTCTGCGTCTCTGAAGACATATGCGGTTGTTTGGTAAATTGGTGTCTGCCGAGCTCCTGTAGAGGGATCAGGTGATGATCCTGCGTGGACTTGGAGGGTATCAAACCCGTACGTTGGTAACTCACTCATATTCGTTCCTATTGCTTAAGTTAATAAATTAGTTTTGTGACTGATGCCTATTACCTCAATGAAAGATAATTCACCCTCTTATTCATAGTATAAATACTTAATCTAAATTAATAGCAAGTAAATTATACTTAAAAAAAAGAGTTAAATCCAAATCAAAGAAAATCATTTTGAATATCAGCTCGTTTTTGAATGTAATTTTATGGCTTGGGAGACAATGTCTGACCAGCATAAAGGCAAATAGCCGCAGCATTTGATACATTAATTGAGCCAATTGTTGGATTGGTTGAAATCCTGACAAGAAAATCACAACACTCTTTGGTCGCTTGACGTAAACCTTTCCCTTCTGAGCCCAGAACAAACACGATTTGGCTTTCATTGACTCCAGTGATAGCTTGATTTAACGAACAATCGCCATTGACATCAAGCCCGGCAATCCAGTAGCCATTTTTTTTGAGCTTTTGCATAACTCCGACTAAATTGGGCACTTTGATAAATGGTAGTCTTTCTAGAGCTCCCGAAGATGCTTTGGCAAGTACTCCAGACTCGGATGGCGAATTTCGAACAGTCGTGATTATTCCTTGGGCATAAAATGCCTCTGCCGTTCTTATGATCGCACCCACATTATTAGCGTCAGTAATTCCATCAAGCAAAATGAGAGCACCAATTTTATCACCATTATTCAATAACTCATCAGTACTTGGTTGATGCAAAGTTGATACCTCAAGGGCAACACCTTGATGAACAATTCCTGGCTCTAACAAATGATTAATAGCTTTCACATCTACAATTTCGTACCGAATTCCTGATTCCTTTATAGGCTCAGACAATTTTCTTAAGGCATTTTCTGAAACGACTAAGCGATGCTTCAAACGCTTATTATTGGCAAGTGCCGAAGCAACTGGATGCAATCCATATAACCAAAATTGATAGGAATTTTTCTTGTGTTGGGATATAATTCTGGGTTTCATTTGATGACCTGCATTCCCAATTATAGTATAATTTTTATGAGATTGGTCTTGCAATTTAAGGCAGGAGTTATCAATACTAACAATATTCCATGTTGGGCGACGAGCTGCAAGGTGCGGCAGCGGACTGTAACTCCGCCGGGGAGACCCATGCCTGGTTCGATTCCAGGGTCGCCCACCAGACAACTCATGGTATCAGAAATAATTTCACCCTATTTTTTCTTTCAGTTGAGCAAACTGTTCTAACGCTTCAGGATTGGCAAGAGCTTCAATATTTTTGATCTCTTTCCCGTCCAAGATGTCTCTCACAGCAAGCTCAACAAGTTTTCCCGAGCGGGTTCGTGGTAGATCATCAACTTGAAAAACTCGCTTGGGGACATGGCGTGGTGATGCCATGGAACGAATTTTATTTTTTATTCTGTCAATGAGCTTGTCACTCAGTTCACAATCATGAACCAATTTAACAAATAATATAACCTCAACATCTGATGCGGCATTCTTTCCAATTACCAGCGATTCTACAACCTCAGGAATCTGCTCAACGGGGCGGTAAATTTCTGCTGTACCAATTCTTACACCGCTCGGATTGAGGGTTGCATCTGACCGGCCATAAAATACCATTCCTCCTTCTTTTGTTAGCTTAACCCAATCGCATTGATGCCATACTCCCGGAAATCGATTAAAGTAAGCAGAATTGAACTTTTCATTTTGATAATCGCCCCAAAAGCCAATCGGAATCGATGGGTGTGGGGAGCAGCAAACAAGCTCCCCTGATTCTTCTACAACTGCGTTGCCATGCTCATTAAATACTCTCACATCCATGCCTAGCATTCGTTTCTGACATTGCCCTCGATAAACCGGGCTAATGGGTGAGCCACCCACGAAGCAACATAATATATCAGTCCCTCCAGACATTGAAGATACACAGAAATCGTCTTTCCAATCGGAATAAAGATAATCAAAAATTTCGGCCATGAGGGGAGAACCCGTTGACATGATTGTCTGCAAGGATGCAACGTCATATTTTTCCTTAGCACGAAAATTTTGCTGGGCACATAATTCAAAATACTTTGCCGAAGAACCAAACTGATTTATTTGGCTTTTTTCGATGATTTGGCTTAATCGTTCTACATTCGGGTAGACTGGTGATCCGTCATAAAGAACGATTGTCACCTGGGATGCCAGTGCACTGACCATCCAGTTCCACATCATCCACCCGCAAGTTGTAAAGAACATCATACGATTTGCGGGGACAACATTAATATGAAGAAGATGTTCTTTTTTATGCTGCAATAAAGCTCCACCAACAGAATGGACAATACATTTCGGTTTGCCTGTTGTTCCAGATGAAAACATAATAAATAAAGGGGATGAAAAGGGCACTGGTTCAAAGCCGATCTCTGATCTCTGATTCCTGTTTAAGCACTCGGCCCATTGAATGACCTTACGATTGGACGTTGAAGGTTTGGAATTCCCACCAGTGTATGGTATCAGGATTAGCTTTTTGGCCGAAGTGATTTTTGATTGTACCTCTATGCACTTCTGCGAACACCCATTCCACTTACCATTGTAATAGTAACCTTCAACGCCAAAGATAATTTTAGGCCGAACCTGCCCAAAGCGGTCAAGGATACCGTTTATTCCGAAATCCGGCGAGCATGAGGACCAAACGGCCCCAAGGGATGTTGTTGCAAGCATTGCAATAACGGCCTCGGGTGAGTTTGATACGATTCCTCCTATTACATGACCTTTTTTAACCCCAAATTCTAATAATGTTGTTTGAATTGATGCCACCTGAGCCCAAAGATCATCCCACGACAATTCGCGGTGGTGATGATTCTCGCCGTAATAAATGATGGCGCTTTCAGAACCCTTTTTGCACATTAAATTTTCTGCATAGTTAAGGCGAGCATGGGGGAAAAACTTTGTATCCCGTATATGAGGGTGTTGATCAATGACTACATTGCCATGAACGCCCTTGATGTCAGTGAAATCCCAAACGGCTTGCCAAAAATTATCCAAGCTGCTGATTGAATATTCCCAAAGTTCATCATAGTCCAATCCCTGGACAGAGTATCCAACATTGATTTTTTGCATAAACTGAGCGAGGTTGGTTTGCAAAACCTGTTCTGATGAAGGTTCCCATAACTTGTCAGTCATTACAATTCCCTATATTTGTACTGCGGTCGAATCACTTTCCTACTGAGTAGTATTTTAGAACTAGCCAAGATCAAATCCATATTGTGTTTCATTTTATTTTCGTAACATTCAGAATGATTATAAGATAAAGTCGTATTGGTATTTGATGACTCTTACCTTTAATCACTCTTTTTTCTTCCCAATAATTAGTTTGAAAGTCGCCAATCAATGCAGATTAATATTGACCAACAAACAGCATACCTCAATTGCTTGGTTTGGTTTGAACCTGACGACCCTATTGGAACGCGGTCTGATATGGCCTTTATCAATATTGATTTTGAACAGCAATGTCTCAAAGGCATTCGTTTTGAAGATGTCGGAGAACTTGTTCCCCAACCCTCAAGTTTCAAACTAGGTGCTCCTGAATCTTTTGAACAATTTTTTCAGCATCATGAGGATGCCGAGCTACTTGCAAAACTCTTTGCCCTTGCCTGTTTGTCCCAAATCACAAATCTTACTCTGAGTGTTTCTGACTCTAGCCAAGCGGTTTCGATAACTGAACTTGAGCACTTCGGCCTTGGAGGCTCATATAATAATTTGGAAAGCACAATTATAGTTCCCCAAGATGTCGTACAATTCGGAATCGATTGGGGGTGGCTGGAAAAAAAATCCGTTAAAAATGGTTTAATCCCAATAATTTCTGGTGGGTTTATATTCACTAACGATGTTTCAGCCCTTGATACCGTTGAATTAATGTTAACTTACCAACAAAAATTTGGAGCTCAATTTACTTCCCCTGTTGAAAAAATAGATTGCGATGTAGCCCGCGAACTTCTTGCTTTGTTTCCCATTCCCTCTGCTAAAGCAGTGAGTTATTATGGTAATGTTGATCACCCTGGTCATTACTCACGAATGCAAGCTGCTCGGACTTATCCTTTACTTGCAGAGTATTTTTTGCAATTCAGTCAGGTTATTGAAGCCATTGATAATCAGAAAGAGCTGGCACCGCTCATTCAAAGCCTCGTAGGCATAAATCGTGGCACTCTTAAAAGAATTTCGAAGTTTAAAGAAACTGAAAAACCACCCGAAGGTATCGATTTTGAGGAAGATATAAATCATGGTCTTGTGATCAATCGAACTCGGCGCTTTAACCTGAACCAAAGTATGGACGCACATTTTATCATTAAGACTTTGCCAGAAATTGAAACTAATCAAATTCCGAACTCCAATGCCGAGTGGCAGTATTATTCTAATATCCTATTCGCCTGTTTTCTGCCGATTGAAAGCCAGTTGGGCATTCCGGTTTCCGAATTGGCTAAATCTTCAAAGGGAAACTGGAAGCGCTTTTATTCAACCATTTCTAAAAGCGTCCAAATTCCTATTGAGGGGTTTCATTTTGATCACCTCAACACTGCTACGGAAGATGCCTTTGAAGCCATTGATAGTTTTATGCGAGGCATTTTCCTCCCCCACCTTCTTATCTCAATACGTCAACTTGATGGCGAACTACCCGCCCCAGATAGCACAATCATTCAGAATGCCTACAATGAAAGCTACCAATTACTCCGCGGCAACTCAACCAACATCATTACCTTTTTGATTAATTTGGGAAGACGCTGGGTTAACCGGTTACCTAGTTTGAGAGTCATTAGAAATCCGAATGCTGAGCAAACCAACAAAGAAGCGCTACAGGCGACAAAAATCTTGTTGAAAAAGTACAAGAATAGCTGGCCAAAACTCGCCGATGATTTTAGCTCAAAAAATAATTTTATTGTTAGAAATCTCTCAACTCGAGAGCAATTTTTGGAAGAATCTCGACGGTTAAATCACTGCCTAGGCTCGCATTATGTCCGAGACGCAAGACGAGGCAAATCACACATTTTCTCCATTCAAAGCATTGATGGCAAGAAAAGTTATTCAACTTTTGAAATAAGCCCGCCTCATCCAAAACTTATTACCTCCAATGTGCGGCTGCGGCAGCACAAGGGAAATAAAAATGCAAAACCAAACAAAAAATGTAGCGAAACTCTCAACGAATGGCTCAATAACTTTCGTCAAGGCAAACTAAAGACGAACTTTGAAGAAGTGTTTAAGTGGCAAGAAATCCATAGTCAGAAAAGGACTGTTGATGACCATCGGTTAAATACCCCTATTTCCCCAGAAATTGATTGGAATTACCAACTGGGTAAAAATTGGGATAATTTGGAAATCTGTAACCAGACTTTGGACGAATGGGAAAGATATATAATACGTACTAAACTAACTGAACTGAAAGACACTCACAAACTGAGAAGAAAAGTATTTGCTCATACCGACTCCCCCGGCAACTAGGCTAAATAGCCCCATAGCTTGTGCTTAATCACTTTGAGCCAAATATTTTATCATTCAGTAAGATTTATATAATGTTTTTGGGAACGAAATAATAATATCAGGTTTGAAATTTACCGATTTTTCTTCATATTAGGTTTAAGGTATCTTTTAGGTATCGTTCAGACCAAGACTCAGTAACCAAAAGTATTAATATGTAGAGGACTATAATGCCGCTCCCAGTAGTTGGAATCGTTGGAAATAGTTATTTGATTGACAATGAATATCCAATTTATGCCTCCGGAAAAATGAATTGTGAAGCCATTGCACATGTGACACAAGCCCTCCCCCTGATTTTTCCATCTAATCCAAGGATCGTCTCCATTCAAAACCTTTGTGAATCATGCGATGGCTTCTTGTTTACTGGCGGCAAACCAAATATTCATCCCGAAGAATACGGTGAGGCTGCGACGCCCGCTCATGGCAGTTTTGACCGTGACCGTGATTCAATTACTCTGGGGTTGATTAAAGAATGTGTTGCAAGAGGGCAACCTATTCTAGGCGTCTGCCGAGGGTTTCAGGAATTTAACGTTGCTTTCGGAGGGTCCCTTTACCCAGAAATTCGTGAGCTGCCAGGACGAATGAATCACCGCATGCCTCCCGATGGAACTATTGACGAAAAGTTTGCATTACGCCATGAGGTGACTTTTAATGACCAAAGCTGTTTCCAAAAGATTTTTGATGCAAAGACTGTTTTGGTGAACTCCTTGCATGGCCAAGGAATAAAAAAAACTGGTGGTCGGGTTGTCATTGACGGTTACGCACCTGATAGCACACCAGAAGCGATATCTATTAAAGGAGCTAATGGATTTGCTTTAGCCGTACAGTGGCATCCTGAATTTAATGTTGACAACGACCCTGTTTCCACAAGGCTTTTCAGAGCCTTCGGTGAAGCTTTGGTGAATTGGAAAAGATCTAAAAGTGTTGAAAAACTCAGGGTTGCTTAACGCAATTAAATCAATTGGATAACCACCCGATGGGAATTGAATATCAAGAACCTCAGTCACAGTTGCTTACTGGAAATAATGATGAATGGGAAATCATCATTGGTCTAGAGGTTCACGCCCAAGTTTCCTCTAAAGCCAAGTTATTTTCAGGCTCTTCGACTGAATTTGGAACCGAACCGAACAACAATGTTGATTTTGTCGATGCCGCGATGCCAGGGATGTTACCGGTCCTGAATGAATTTTGTGTTGAACAGGCAATAAGAACCGGTCTCGGCCTGAAGGCCAAAATCAACACTTATTCAGAGTTTGATCGGAAAAATTATTTTTATCCAGATTTACCGCAAGGATATCAAATCTCGCAGCTGTATCACCCTGTTGTTGGAGAGGGTATCGTGATTGTTGAATTGGGAGAGGGAATTGCTCGAAAGGTACGGATTGAGCATTTACACTTAGAACAAGACGCCGGTAAGTCGGTGCATGATATGCATCCCTCATTGTCATTTGTTGACCTCAATCGAACCGGAGTTGCTCTCATGGAAATTGTTTCATTTCCAGATCTCAGAAGCTCTGAAGAGGCCGCCGCCTATATCCTTAAACTTCGCCAGATTCTACGATATCTTGGAACATGTGATGGAAATATGCAAAATGGCAACCTGCGTGCAGACGTTAATGTGTCTGTTCGACCTTATGGAAGTTCCCAATTAAACACCCGCTGTGAAATCAAGAATATGAATTCAACGCGTTTTATTCAGCAGGCCATCGACTATGAAGCTCGACGCCAAATGGCTCTTTGGGAATCCGACCAAGTGGTTGTTCAAGAGACTCGACTGTATGATCCAAAAACTGGCAAAACCCGTTCAATGCGTTCCAAAGAAGAAGCTCATGACTACCGCTATTTTCCTTGCCCTGATCTATTACCTTTGGAAATCAGTCAGGAGTGGATTGACTCAATTCATGATTCTCTGCCAGAACTCCCCGACGAATTAAAAAATCGGCTGATGCGTCAATATGGCATCACTGATTACGACGCGAATGTCCTGACTGCAGAAAGAGAAAATGCTGAATATTTTGAAACTGTTGCCCAAAACAGAAATGGAAAAATCGCTGCAAATTGGGTGATCAATGAATTATTTGGACGACTCAATAAAGACAGTTTAGACATTTTTGAATCACCGATTTCACCTGATCAACTGGGGGCAATCTTAGACATCTTAGAAAGTGGGGCAATCTCCAGTAAGATCGCCAAAGAATTATTTGAAATTGTCTGGCTTGAAGGTGGTGACCCTCATACGATTGTCACTGAAAGGCAAATGAAACAGGTGACCGATGAGAACGCGATTGCCAAGATTGTGAAGGATGTGTTAGCAGACAACCCATCCCAAGTAGAAAAATTTAAGGTTAATCCTAAGCTTGCAGGATTTTTTGTCGGTCAAGTCATGAAAAGGACTTCCGGGAAAGCCAATCCCGAACTTGTCAATACGATTGTTCAAAAGCAACTCGCCGAGCTTCAGTAAATTTTTTCCATCACCTCACTATTTCGACTCGCCATGCGACAAATCCATTGAAAGAGCATGGATTGAGTTCATCGGTTCGGGCGAAAGCGCTTTATAGACCATTTGATGTCTCTGGATTCGGGACTTATTGATAAATTTATGGGATATGATTTTTATGTGAAAATGTGTTTCGCCAGTTTCACGCCAACCCGAATGCCCTTTGTGATTATCGCTTTGATCTTCAATTTCAAGGAGTTCGGGTTGCAAGGCACTGTTTAATTTTGTTAATATTTGTTTTCGTATTTTCACTAGTTTTCCTTTAATTTACTTGCCGATTTAAACCATTACGAAACGCAACTGCTCATTTATTTTTCCGTATATGAATAATAGTTCTTTAGACTTTGATATTTCAATTTCGGCGGCCAAGCAAAAAAATCGTCGAAAATCTTCTGGTGTTTTTGAAGCATCCCAACAGACGTGCCATTTTGAAGGTTGCCAAAAAAATGCCCAATTTCGAGCTCCCGTTGCGCCTGATCGACTTAATGAATTTTGTTGGTTTTGTGAAGAACATATTGGCCAATATAATATTCAATGGAATTACTATGATAGTACCTATCAACGAATTGACGATGAGGAATTCGCTCAAAAAATAACAAATAGAGCTAACAATAAGCAACCTTTTACCTGGTCCCGATTTGGTGTGAACGACCCGCTTGATGTATTACAGGACCAGCAAACTGAAGACGCCCATCACAATTCAAGTATCAAACTCAACAAAACAGAGAGGCGTGCTGCCGAAATCCTTAATCTTGAAATATTTACCCGGGCTGAGGCGCGTAAGAAATATCGTTCGTTGGTAAAATATCTTCACCCCGACCTGAAAAGTGGTGATAGGGCCGATGAAAAGCGGCTCCGTGAGGTGGTTTGGGCTTGGAAGCAAATCAAAAATAACCGAAAGTTTGAAACATAAATCTATCTCCCTTCACATATATTTTTCCAAGACAATGGTGAAACTTCTTGCGCAGGGCTATCGCATTTAAACTTTTTCAATTTCATTCAGTTGTATTTTGGCCCCTATGATGAGTTCCAGTAGACAGCTATCGTTCCATGCGGCTCGTTTCAACTTGCTGCGCATGGAGGACTTTTTCTGCTCCTTTACCACGCGTCAGGGCTATCGCATTTAAAATTTTACAATGGTTTTGCTTGCTGATGAACTCTATATTTTCAACATTCTTAGCCAGTAAAGGAAAGAAAAATCCTTTCATCTCCTTCTGGAAATAATCTGCGAGGGTCAATGACGTGAAATGTAATCGAATGGTATTTCAAATGCGATAGCCTTGCTTTAATAGTTTAGCTGTCAAAAAGTTTTTCCTTAATATACCTTGCCAATTGAACGATTTCAGAATCTTTTGATTTCAGACTTACTTCTAATAGAGGAGCCAAATCGGTCAATTCGTTTTCACTCATGAAATGTTTACGAGGAAAAAGTTCAGCAAGCTTTGCTATGCATTTAACAACTAATAATTCTTCTTTCTGATGCAGAAATAAAAT
>MPNP01000071.1 GCA_002239085.1 Rhodobacteraceae bacterium bin131
CCGGAATAAGGAGTGGCGTTGACACGATGCTCTCCGACCTTGTGGCAAATTCCCCCAACGGTCCTGTTGTGTCGATTAATCCTGGTCACCCCATCGGGATCGTATTTACGAGTTCATTTGTTCATGTCGCACAGTGAATGATCCCGAAAGTGACCCCGTCATATCAATTCTAAACTGTAAAAGGAAATCCTGATGCCAAAGCAAAAAGAGACCCAGAAACCATTACCCAAAAGCACTCAACGAAAGTCGGGAACTAATACAAGTACAACAACGACGGAAACCCTTCCTCAATCCAAGACCTCTAGGGGCCAGACTAAAGCAACGAATGAGACACAAACACAAAAGGAACTTGAAAATCTGCCTAAAAACCGTGGCCAAAATAGTGATTCATCCAATGAATCTGTCTCACAAAAAGAGATCAGCGATTTCATTGACGATGAAAATTTAGACATCGACAATGATGAAATTGAAGAAACACTAGGGGGGTATATACAGAGAGAATTAAACGATAATATCTCCCTTCCCCATTCACCAAATGCTGCCACCTTCAAGCAAAAAGACGAGAACTGGCAAGGCCCAACTATGGATAAACCGGGTCAAAAAGTACCCTTGGACGATAACACCCATCATCAAATTGAGACACAATCAAATTCACAATCCAACACAATGTTGCTCACGTTGCTGTCAATGATACTGTTAATGGGAGTCCTTCTAGTCGTACTTCTACTTCCCGATTCCTACAAGTTAGCACTCATTAAAGTGTTGGACAATACTCAGTTGGGCGGATACAGCAGTATGGTATCTCCTCGCTTTGATCCTAACCCAATCACGGTGAACATTCCATCTGATACTGAATTATCATCCCCAAACAATGGAAATGATGAGATCCTTATACTCTTGCGAGAAAACACGAATGAATTGATACGCGAAGGGGTTGATGAGACTGTATTGGTCAATGACAATCAACTTAACGAGTTATCCATTCAAGCGAACTCGGTTAATGAATACTCAATGAACGAAATTGATAGTATCCCGATAGAAATTCCAAACTCAAGTTCAATGTTTGATCTTCCGGAAGATTTAGTTGCCTTGAATACGAAAAGTGAATCCTTCGCAAGTACGGAATTTGGCTTAATCCAACCGTTAAATCTGAATGCACCAAGCGAGTCGCTTCGGATTAGACCATCGCCATCTAATCTAATCAACAATTGGGAACCCCAAGAGCTTTTTGTTCAAATCCTCAGTGAGTTGCAGGATATCAAATCCTACACAAACCAGTTGACTGAATACTTTCAAGGACAGGTGGTCAAGAATGATCTACCGGCAACATCTGAGAATAATAAAACCAATGCGGATAAAACAATTATTATGTCTTCTTCATTCACTGGTATTGATAATGTAGGAATGTCATCTGAACCTATGTTGTACGATGATAAGGCTACACAATTTGTGGACGCCTCTCAACCAAAAACACCATTTTCTTCTAGCAATTTACAACCACCCCTCAATCAAAGTGAAACTTTGCTTCAAGCGGCAAACCAGGAATTAAACAGCACATTGAACGAGGAAAGTCAGAGCACCGAAACCCCAAAACAAAGCAATGGTCATACGTTTTCCAATCATGAGAATACCATAGACGGGGATTATTTCTCGGGTTTAGGTAAAATATTGTCGATTCGAATATTTCCCAATGGTCAACTTATTGATGTGGAGAATGGCATCGTATTCTTGGAACGGCAAAATTAATCCCTTGCAATGACCGAAATTGTTCGGCTGATTGCTTCGCTAGAGGGATTACTTCAGGCGATATTTTTTGTTGTCGGGGTTATATTTGTTATTCTTGCTTTACGGCAAAGTATTCAACGGGCAGAATTTGGTCCTCAGCACGGGTCATGGTTCCGACCCGTTTTGACCTTTACCATTGGAATTCTACTCATCGCTTTCCCATCAACCATATCAGTCTTAAGCAATTCACTGTTTGGCCAAGCACCAAAAAACAATCCCCGTTCAATATTTGAGTACGACCGTAATGTATTGGAGCCTCTCAATCAAGGTCCAGCGAGAGATATTGTAGGGGTAATTATGCTCTTTGTAAGATTCGTGGGTTACATTGCGGTTATTCGCGGTTTATTACTGTTTAACCAAATCTCAACCCAAGGTTCTCGGGTCGTTGGTGCTGGAATAACCTTTTTATTCGCGGGAACGATTTGTATTAACTTTCCAATTTTTTGGGGATTATTAGTGGACTTGGTCATTCCCAATAGCGTGGGAACTACACCGACCCTTTAGTGTTCTTCGGAAGCATACTCGCGTAAAAATTATGGAATTAAACTCTGAACGTTTCATAACGGCTGTGTTTGTGTTTATTTGAGGTGCTCAATAAATATTGAGCATTCCTTGTTTCTGTTCATCAAATTGTCTATTCCCGATGTGATGTCTATCCGCGTCCGCTTCTTGGTGGATATATTTTGTAATGTCATTTTACGGTCATGAAAATGGCCCCTACCAACCCAAGGACTGAATTTAATACTCTGACAATAGTCTTTGAGTAATCTACTAAAATGACTGATCTGTTGGCTTTTTCCCTCATGCGATATTTCTGGTTTCCATTGTAAAACCAATGATCGAATTGATATCCCACTTTTGCGCAGTTCCTTTATGAAATTAAGCAACTTTATCCGTTTATCATCACTGGCACCGATATAAGGGTCTGCAATAACAACCCCATATTCTCCAGTCGCAAAGTCGGTAAAAACTTGGGTAAAATCTCTATATTGTCCGCAATTAAAGCGAAATACTGCAATAGACTGTTTCTGAAAAGTAATTGGCGATTCAAAAAGAGTGAAATGATTTCTTGTATCCTGAAGCCATGAAACTTTGGGTTCGTTTTGATACTTAATCCTATGAGTTATTCTGTTAAAAAGTGACGGCAAAGCGGTATCACAGAACCATTCTACAACCTTGGTTTTTCCATCCTCTTGGTGTTTTGTTGTAATACGTGGAGCTTTGACAATCAACGCATCGGGAACAGAACAAAACGAAACTTGGTCGCCAAACTGATCACTGTTCAGAATATCTAGAACAACACGGTCTGTTGTATTTTTCTCTATTTGCAAATACCTTTTTTGTGATTCAGGAATGACGAAGCATACTTTAGTATTACTATATTGCTCAAGCCAGTTGCGAATAAGCCGCACCGATTCAACTGCTTCGACCTCTTCATTCTCTTGCAGTTCTTGACCCCAAAGAGTCGCTCCACAAATCTGAAGATACTGGACCTTCTTCAAATGTTCTGATAAAATTAATTTCGAAAGACCAACTACAGGAATTGCATCATTCGGAATGTGGTCAGGTTTTTGATATGTTTTGCTTCGAACTTCATTCAACCATCTCAGTGCAGGTTTGCGGTCAAATTTATCCCAATACATTTGGTTTGAGTAATCATTCAGACATTTTGTGCAACTGGTCTCACACTTATCGCCAAGTGGACAATCCAGAATCTTCATTGCAATATTGATTAAGTTTTGGACAGAGAACCTCTGTTCATTAAGTAATCTTCTTACAAAACCTGCACCACCTGGTGTTGTATCCGATAAAATAATTACAGGATTTTTAGTATCCGAATATTCAACTGTGCTTCGAAGGTCACGAGGGTCTGTTTCCAATAGTTCACTTGCAGCAAGTCTAAATGCTTCACTCGCCGTTTTTAGAAGGTTGTAATTGCGGTCTTCGCTCGTGAACAGGTCGTCACTATCAGGTTGGGGAAGTGGGTGTGCAATTTGTATCCCGCGTATATCTGTATAATATTGGTGTGCAAGATCTAGTGGGAATACCAGTTCTTCATTTCTGCATGGATCACCATTTCGTGGATTCTTGTGTTTATACTTGATTTTGTTTTTATTAAGACTTTCAGCGGCTAGCACAAACTCACATGTATTACACCTAAGATAACCGCTACCATTAGGGCCTCGGTTAAGGACAATCATTTGTCCTCTAAGCTCAGAATCATCGCCCTCTTTTTTATGGGCAGGAGCAAAGAATGACTTCACTCCCGATAAATCTGCGTCAACATAATGCTTCTCAGTCGCTCGCGTTATCAGTCTTGCCTCATCAACCATTCGGGTTCTTAATCGAGAAGTTCCAGGATCGCGACCAGACCTTTCATCATAAGAAGTCAGGAACCCAACAGGTTCTAAGAATCTTCTTCGACGCTCGCTTATCGGTTCATTGCAGTTAGGACATTTTTTGTCAAAGTTATCGAAATCACTGCTTAATTCTGGGTGATTGCAGTTCTTACAAATCCTATACCAACCTTGAGCAATGAAAGTATTAGTAGCATCATTTGAATGGGGTTTTCTTTTGGAAATTCCCACACTTCGCCAAATTCTACCCGCAGCAACAACCTCAGAGCCCGGAGCATACTCGGCAATAGCAAGTGATGCGTCTCTATTGAGGTCAACATCAGATTGCGAAGATCCTTTGGGGTTTCTTTCTGTAATCATTTCAAGGTAAATGGAATGAATGGGAAAACTGTAAGTTGGAATAACTGCATTTTTGACTAGTAGATCTGTCACTAGCTGTCCAATATATTTTTTCATTTGATTACTGATTCTACCAAGCCGATAGGGCAATCGGTTCTTATCCTCCGAGGATAGATCAGGTTCATTTAATTGGTATCTTATTTCGTTACACGATTGCTCCATATCCTGCCAGTAACTAGCCAATTCATCAATCCACCTAATAATTTCATTTTGTGCATGTTTGAGAAGGGCACGACCATTCAAGCCAAAATCCAAGTCTTCAGCCATTATTTCTGCTGCACGGATACATGATTGGCTTTTTGTACTTTCAAGCCAACAGGTGAGTTCCTCACGAATTTTTTGGATTGACCTTTCATCAAGATTTTCCCCAAATACATCTTTCAGTCTTGGTGCTCCAGTTCGCTTGGTCAAACCAATTCGTAACGCAAGCCAGCCAGAAATTATGCACGAAACTTGGTGTCTATGGAGAAACGAAGGATTGTTTAAATATAGGTAAGGCATTGAGGGAACAGAATTCAGATACTCCTCAAAATTAGCAAAGCAAACCTGATCATATCGGTTTTGACGTGCCATCGTCAGTGATATGGGTGCAACCTGTGCTCTTCTCCCGGCACGACCAGCTCGTTGCTGGTAATTTGAAATACCCGGTGGAACACTTCGACACACAACAGCGTCAAGGTCTCCAATATCAATTCCCAGCTCCATTGTTGTTGTGCAACTGAGTAGATTTACATTCCCCTCCCTAAATCTGTCTTCAATTTTCATTCGGGCCTGAGTCGTTAAACCAGCTGTGTGCTCCCTTGAAATAACCGCGGGAGGCTTTTGCTGGTACCGGGAAATATAGTGATTTTTATTGGGGTTAAAAAGGGTTATCGGGTCAACAGGGTGAGTCCTTCCCTGGCACCTCCATGCAGTACACACACCATGAAAATCAA
Organism: Rhodobacteraceae bacterium bin131; assembly: GCA_002239085.1. Taxonomy (GTDB): domain Bacteria; phylum Pseudomonadota; class Alphaproteobacteria; order Rhodobacterales; family Rhodobacteraceae; genus MPNP01. Next base: position 5,477 of record MPNP01000071.1, read on the forward strand.
AATTAGAAGTCCTTGCACAAGAATCGCATAAATATATTTTATCGTTGTGACGACTGAACCTCCAAGCATCTAAATTTAGAACTTTTCCAGCGTTTAATTGGGAAAATAATTTAGAACTCCTTAACGACAGTTTGTTCCAGACGGTTAGAAGCATATTGCGAGAAGTGGAAGTTGGAATTGCAAGTCGTTTCTCCAATACCCACGTCAATCTTGTATGTTGCGAATCTATTTTAGGAACAACGCTTCTAGTTCGAGTTTGATTAGTTTTCTTAATGAATTCCCAGTTTATGTTCGCGCTTGCAAGAGGTTCAGTCCAGATTGATCCATCTGTTAAATCAAGCCGTCCATCAAGATTCTCTATGGCTCGGCTTTGTCTCATCATTGCAAGAAGTAACTCTACTGTTGCAGGAACATATTCAGGAAATTTATCTGGTGGTATTTCACACTTTATTTTTTCTATGACTCTGTCCATACCCTCATGGGTGACCTTCATAAGCCCAAAACTCTCAAGATTCTGCCTTGTACCTCCCAATGTTGCCTCAGCGATGATCAATGCGAGCAATCGCTCTTTAGCAGATTGATTGCTCATTGGTCTGTGCAGAGATGCCCTATCATATAAAGCAAAACCATGCCGATTAAGTTTTGTCCAGACGCTGTCCTTGAGTTCATCTAAACCGAGTGGTTCAGAGGTACTATCAAATGAATCAATTATTGCACCTCTAATCGCTTCAATACGACTAATTCTCTCAATATAAGGGGCAAAAAAAGCCGCATCTTGGCGATTATCCGAAAACACCAGTAGGTTCCGACCTTGTACTGGTTTTCCATTTCTTCTTGGTTCCGGATACGGAAGCTGTTCCAATAGTGAAGAACTCATGAAAGCCGCCATCATGTCATCCCCGGGATGGATTTTGGTTATTGGTTCGGGAGAACGACTGCCTCTGTGACCACATGAAAGACATTTCTCCATTATCATCCTATGGTTCTCTTCTGACTTTTTCATGGGCGCACATTCAAGTGTGATGCCATTCTTATCATCATCCGACAGAATTTTACCAGTTTTAGGGTCAAAAGTGACAATTTCTGTCTTATCGGATAAATCCTCCATATCACTTTCATATGCTGTATTTCCATTACCTGTTAGTCGCAAAAGTGTTCTCTCACCAGGATTCTTTGTTGCAGGGGACATTACGGGGTTCAATGTAACATTATCGTCAAAACATTCTATGTAGGGTTCACCACAATTACGACATACCCAAAGTGGCCAAGCCGCAGAAGAATGCGGTGAAGGTTCAAGCCCTTTAGCCAATACCTTGAGTGATGACCAATTCTCCACTTCGTCCTTATCCAAAGAAATAACCACCCCAGGGATCGCGGATGCGGCAAGATGATATCGTGCTGGAAGAAGTGGAAACGCTTGTTTGTCAGAGGGCTTAGCGAGGACCCCAAGCGATATGAGTGCCCTTGTTGCCTCCTGAGCCTTTTCATTATCATTGGGGAAAATTCTCTTTGCAAGGGTTTCAAATTTGGTAAGACCAGAATTTAATATCTTTGCTGCTTTCCTAACTTCCGATGACCTTGCCAAGACACGCATGAGTGCGTTACCAAAATGATTCCCTTCTAACTGGATAAGTTGCGTTTCTCTATTCCAATTAACGACATGATTTTCTTCTTCTTCAGGATCAAGATCTCCATTTTCTCTCAAAGATGTCAGTGTCTGACCAAGAAAAATCCAGTCATCGCAAGTACGAGTTTGGCATGTAACTTTTTCAAGGAGTGCAGGATGCAACTTTCTCTCTGCGGTAATTATGCAGTCTCTCGGAGCAGGAAATTCTTCGCCAAAAAGATCCGATGCAAATTTTTTCAATTCCTTTTTTCTTGAGGGATCAAGACTTGCTGAAGTGCCGACACAACGTAATGACCCTTTACTAATATCAAGCGACGATTTGAGTTTCCTGATTAAGAACGCCACTTCAATAGCCTGAGCACCGGTATAGGTGTGCAGCTCGTCTAAAATCAGCCAACCTATCCTTGCTTTTTTAATTAACGGTCTGTTTCGGGGAAGCAGCAAGATATGTTCAAGCATTGAATAATTGGTGATCAATATGTCTGGTGGACGGTCAAGCATTTCTTGGCGGGAGAGTAGCCAATTCCTCGGTACTAGTGCGTCCTCACCGAAGTTTTCACGAAATATTGGCATTTCCGAAATGTCTTTTTCAACATCGTCTCTTGTACTAGCGGATGAAACCTGACCCGTATATCGCCCCAAAGTAATTCCTGGATCTCCCAGATCTCTAAACAATAGTCGAGCTATTCTTTGCATTTGATCTGTTGCAAGAGCATTCAATGGATAAATCAAAATAGCTTTTACGCCAGGTTTTCCACGGTTAATAGTTGAGAGCAAATCTTGTATCATGGGGTACAAAAATGCCTCAGTCTTACCTGAACCCGTACCCGTCGCAACGATATAGTTTGATTTTTGGTCCATTGCGTCCGACTGATGAGCATAGAGAGAACGATTCCAAAGTTCTGGAGTTCTCTGTTCCATTGTTGTCCAATCGTTGTGAAGGTTTCCCTTTTCCCAAAATCCTTTCAAGGATAAACCCTTGTTAAAATCGGGTAAGCACTCAACGAATGGTCCTTTGACGAGTGGTTCCTTTGTGATCACTTGTTCTAGTTTTTTTCGTAATTCTGGTGCACGAGCAGGGGAAACCGCAGCAGTTGATGTAAAAAATCTTGCAAGAGAAGTGTTTAATTCTCTTTTGAATTGTAGTGGGTTAAGGTCAGACATACTCTTTTATTCCGTTTATTGATCTCTCATTTCTAGTTCGGCCACAAGGAGATGGAAAGCAAACAACTCTGGTGCTAATCGTATCATATCACCAACAGCACCCAATACTTTACTAGAACTCAATTCTGAACGTGTTGACATTGTATCAACCCATTCAGATGTTCCTTCTGTACGTGCTGCGACAGCAAAGGACCTCAAACTATCCGTAAAATCCTGATGAAGTATGGTTTGGCTCTCATCAAGAAATACAGGAATGGGGATAGGTTTGAGAGGTTGAAGAATTTTTGCTTGTATCTTTCTAAGATTCATACTTCTCTTTTCGTAGTCTTTTAAATTATCTTCTCTAAAAAAATCTGTTTGATCAATCCTGTCTTGCAAAAAGCGGTGCGACAATTGCCAATGAGACGAACCAAGAACCTTCTTACTGTCATAGCTTTTGTAAGCCAACTTTTCTTGATTTTGCAGCACTTCCATCAGCCTGTCAATGCTGAAACCAATCAGTTTTTTGCCACTTAAATAAGCTTCTCTAGCATTCGCAAATCCCATAAATGCCTCAGTATCTATGAACGGAAGATCCCGTAATCTTTGCGTCTCTAGTCTAGCAATTAGTTCAAATACTGGACCGGCATCTAGAAATTTCGTTATTGACCCTTCAAACATTGTACGACAGTCGTACAACGCATTCATAGATGGGATCCATGTATTGCCAGATTGATACCATTCATCTGATAGGCTTAATCGAATTATCTCGGAATACCCGCCACTTTGCATTTCAAGTTGCTTGATTAATCGAGACTTTTTTTCACCTAATAATTTTATTTCTCCCTTTTCCCAACTCTCTTTAGAGTGCCTTCTTTCAAGCCATTTAATTATCCTGTTAGTTCTTAAACTCGTTTGAATATTTTCAGGTTCTGTTTCACTATTGAATACGATAAATGTCAGCTGTTCCCCGTCTTCAGAAACCACAGGGCACCAACCCGATTTATTATTAACGTAAATGGACCCTAAACAATCACCTTTGATTAAACCATCTAGCTTAACTGTTATATCAACTTTGCCGCCAAAAGGATTTTTATCAGCAGACAACCACTCTGGCGGTTTCATTAAATATCCATCTGCCCCAAAGTATACATCTCCATCTCCACATTCTGGATGGTCGTCAGGGTCATACTCTGTTTCAATCTTTACCCGTAAGGCGTCAAAATCTCCACTAAGCATGAGAGCGATTTTTGTTTGACCCTCTTTCAAACGAAAATCAACCTCACGAAATACCAACTCTTTTTGTAATTCAACAAGCGTTGAGAAAATACCATTCTGTCGGTTCAGAATAATCTTTCCAGAGTCTAATCCTCTGAGCGGTACAGTATATTTCCTTCCTTTTCTAAACGGCTTGAACCCCTTTTTTCCGGGAATTTGTAGTTCAGCTTCATTGTCATGACTACTGATACGTACGGCGCCTCCCTCGGATTCAGGGTTGAGTACCAGTGAGGAACCTACAGGTAATGGTCGTGATGTTCCATCGGGGAGGATTTGCTCTAAACTTAATTCTGGGGGAGGGAGTGTGAAGCAAATCTGTCTATCTTCAATCCTGAATACAATTTCAGCATCGGATGTCGCTTTGTCGTCAATGCAAGGATTACCTCTTCTGTTCTCAATGATGTTTTTACTCTCGCTCAGAACCAAATTTTGTGGTGGCTCTGTGCAGCATAATTCAACATCCTTAAGCCCAGTAAACTCTGGCCAAATATAAGCACGCATCCTGACTCCTGATCGTACCAGCGGGGAACTTTTTTCTGATTGTGGTGTCATCAATTCCGCACGCAGAATTTTCGGACCATGCGTTTTAAAATCTTCAAAGGCATCTAGTATTTCGGTAAGCTCTAAATGTGCTTCGCCGAAATCATCTGTCATTACCTCAAAGTATTTCTCACTTGATTCTTCTAACTTCGCTGAAACTATCCTTTTCGTCTGTTCCTTGATTCCGGTTGCGATATGTAGTATGGACTGTTTTGAGTAAAGTGCTCCAGATTTTCCACGGCCGATTACTCCATCCTTCATTGAAATTCGGCGGTAAGATTTTTTAGTCAGCGATAAAGGTTTACCACCCACTAGCAATTCAAGTGGCTCGGATTGGGGAAGCTCAGTTACAGCAGTATACAAGTCATCTGCGATTTCAATACAGTCGAGGTTGTTACCGTCAGCTCTTTGAATAATGCTTCTAGCGAATATCACAACATTAGACATAGAAAGACTAGATTTGGATTGGACCTGGACAACTTCCCCTTCAAGATCCGCATCGCCTATACATGCGCATCCAGAATTAGGCATAATCATAATAGGGTGGTTTATATTATGAAACATGATTTTGTGAGGCAGCGGGGTTGGAAGTGTTACAATCTTACCTGATCTGATCCTGAGTTCGGGTCCATCGTCATAGGTTACTAATTGTCTAGATGTCCCTTCAGGAACTTTCAATGCAAGCTGGATATTCTCAATAACTAACTTGGGTAATACAGTTTTAATTGATTTTGAGTAGCTTCTGCGTGAATCATTTTGTATATCATTTATGATATTTTTGAATCGCTTATGATAATTTCCATTATTTTGATTAGGTTCCTTTCGGCATTCAACAAAAACTGTTGCATGCCAAGAAGCGATATCCCATTCTATGGGAAGCCTGAGTACTCTTAAGCCCTGAGGCACCAATTCTAGTGCAGCATCTTCCCATACGTTCGTAGCATTTCCGTCATCAAGCTCAGGCAACCCGTAGTACTTCTCTAGAGCCAAAAACGCTCGAATAAGGTGAGGCAATTGAGGGTTAGAAACGCCAGCGTGGAGTTGAAACAGTGATATCTTGTTTTGCTCAGGTATCGGCAAACCAATACTGATACAATTCTTTGCTACCAAATTGTGCAAATAATATTTAAATCTATTGCTTAAGTTATTCCGAACACCCAAAGCTTCAGCAATAATCGGCCAAACCTTGACAGTGCCGTCTTGTCCATACTCTTTTCTTACTGAATTACACACATACCAAGAAGTAAAAAATGGGTATCGTATAAGAATCCACCAGACAATTTCTTCTTGCCCTTTTCCCAACGTAAGGACCGCATTTTTCGCTCGGTTCTGGTTCTCATCAGAAATTTCAATTAAACCCAAAAACGGCGGTGATTGTTCACTCATAAATGTTTCTTGAACTGTGTCGTTCAGTTGCTTGAGTGATTCAAAGTGAAAATTATTGTGATCGGACATAACAGGATTCCAATAATAATTTTTAGTGATTTAGTGTTTGGTCGAAAAATAATGAAATGCTCTGAAACTTTCTTTCGAATATCCGCTATTATCAGTTATTATTCTTAATTTCGCTTTCCCTATGATGCTGTTTAGTTGATTTTGTATCGATTTTGTTGACTTAATTAATCCCTACTTCCCATTATACTCACTATCTGTACTTAGATGATTGATATGTTCTGTATGCGTTTCAATGCAGTCATCCGGAGAGTTATCAATTTCATTATTAATTATGAAACCGGTTTTTGACAGTATAGCTTATCATTTGTCCAGAATAATAATGCTTTTAACTCTCCGTCAATGTTGAATATTTATATTTCTGTAATCTTTTATTATCTAATAACTCCTATATTTATACTTATTGATTTTTACTACCAATATTTTTATGATTTTTCAAAGTTTGAATCTGGTTTCATTTTGTTTTTTAGCAACATCAAACTTTATTTTTGATTTCTTTAATTCTTCTTGAATTGCATTAAACATTTTTTCTACGTCAGTATCATCATATTGGTAAGAATTCTTGTTAGATAAATTTCCCAGCAATCTAATTATTTCATTAATTTTATTAACTCTATTTTCAGCCAGTTTGACAAATTTACTTCTTTTATCATTCATATTAGCACCTTTTGATTAATTATTTATCATTATCATATTAAAAATATGTATAAATAGTCCATCTTCAAGGCATATTAATTAATATTTGATTTTATTTCACCAATATGACACCTTTTAGTGAAAATATTATTTTTTGAATTAATTTAAAATTATTCGTGTTAATTTATTCAATAATTTGAGTTGACCAATTAAATATAGAAAATCATTAAGATGTATTCTAAATGAACCAGAAATTTACGGATCAAAGAGTTAAAACTAAGCTGGATGAAGATGAACTTGATGATTATATTGCAACACCCTTGCAACTTAAAAATATGGACTTTTTAGGGGCATTAATCTCCCCATGCCCTAGAGAGTAAACCATAAATGAACTCTGGATCTTCACTGATAAAGAATCCGTTGACTGGCTTTAAAAATTTACGAATTTTAAACCGACAATTGGAACGAGCAAAACTCCGAACCAACCAATGTTGAAGTGCTGTTGAGAAAATTGGCTGTTGCCATCTGGTAATGTAAGCTTCGTTCAATTTCTGAAAAAGTAGGAAATCTTAAATTTGCAGAATAATCTCAACGAGCAATCTATGCATGACGATTTAAAACTTGATGAGAAATTGTCGAAATCTTAAATTGTTTCTGAAGAGGAAGACAATTGCTTTGTTGGAATCATTGAAAATGCCCCAACGTCTTACCTCTGCTAGCCAACCTAGTCAGGCATCTTTTTGGGTGCTCACAACCAACTATGACTTGTCATTTGAATAGGCTACCGGAAAGCATAGGATTAAATCTAATCCATGATTCTTCGGGATTGCATGCTCAAAAGTTTACAACCTTAAGACCCAACTGCTGACCCTTACCTAATTCAAAAGATGGTGCGTTTAAATACTGGAGAAATGCTCCAGATAGAAATTAAACAATTTGGATAAAGGATTATTTTGCATAGGGCACCTCTATAAATCGCCAAAATCAGGATTCATCTGTTTTTTTCTTGAATAATTTGATTTTTTTGAATAATTTCTCCTCCTTAGGACCACATTCATCCGATAATCTTCCCCAAAAAAGTAAAATCAGACCCTTTTCCATCATTGGCAAGACCACATAATACACGTGGTGCGCACATCCTCAACCCATCGCATAACCTGTTCGGGCATGTCATTGTGCATGGAGCCAAAGACATGCTCCACACAACAGCGCGTCCAAGAGTAAGCCTTGTTCAACACTATTTGACGCGCCTTCCCCTTCTGACCATGCTTCTTGGCCCACCGGTCATCCGTGTCCTTTTGCTGTAATTGATTTTCATTCTCTTCCCAATCTGAAGGAATACGCCCATTCTTAACCTCATTATTCTCGTCCCGACTGTTCCGTTGGCGGGGAACAGTAGCCGTGGTTGAATCCACCATATTCACAGACAGTCATTGATAACCATGGGCTTGGATGTGCTCTTGGAAAATGCTCAAAAAGGGTTAAGTAGCACCCGCTCAGGCCAGCTGGTCGCAATACTTCCACAAAGTCTTCTGGTCGGGAACCTGATTCTTTCTCTTAAGCCCGAGTACCGGTCCAGTAGCATGTCCTGAAGATGGCGGTCAATCAGGGAATATAAAACTCCCAATAACTGAGCATGAAGGATGACCATAGATTCCAGAAGGACGGCCACGTCCACATCGTCAAGGGGCTCCAAACACGTCTTCCAAGACCGGTTTGAACCGCTACCTGTCGACACTTTCCTTCATCTGAGCAAATTTAAGTGCTCCTTGTATCCAAGAAAAATGACTCTAAGGAAAAATATTAGGTATTATTTAATTTGGAATAAATAGGCATGCCCTTAAGTTTACA
>MPNP01000072.1 GCA_002239085.1 Rhodobacteraceae bacterium bin131
TCGTCGTTTGGCCAAAGACTACGAGGGGAGTCTGGCAAGCTCATTGGCTTGGACAACGCTGGCAGCATGTCGCTTCTTGATGCGTCGAATTGCCCGTGATAATCGGGGTATGGGATTAAAATGCAAAGCAATGTGACTTATGGAACAGGTTCTAAGAAAGAAAACTTATGAATCCGGTACACCAAGGGAGCTTTTATTTGGAGATGTGATCGTAGCTGTTCTGAAAAATAAAATTAGAAACTCTACGTGGAAAGCTCTTCCAAAATATTCTGAACTTCCCACTGAAAAGTGGCGTTCGGCATTACAAAAAAAATCTTTTATCAGTGAGTTCTGGCCCGCACAGCACCTATTAGGTGAAGAGGGTGTTCTTAAAGGTGAATCGGCAGTTGTACTTATGCCAACGAGTGCTGGAAAAACAAAGGCAACGGAATTGATAATTAGGAGTGCATTTCTTGCAAATAGGATTTCTTTGGCTGTTATCATCGCCCCATTTAGAGCTCTCTGCCATGAAATCAAAAACAGTCTCGTTAATTCAGTTCAAAATGAGAACATTAAAGTCAATGAGCTTTCAGATGCTCTTCAATTCGATTTTGATTTTGCTAGTGAATTGGGAGACCGACAAATACTTGTTGTAACACCTGAAAAGTTACTCTATGTCCTTCGCCATGCTCCAGAATTAGCTGACCAAGTTGGAATGTTGATATTTGACGAAGGTCATCAGTTTGATAACGATACACGAGGGATTACTTATGAACTTCTTTTGACTTCATTACGTTCAATGGTTTCTGAAGAAGTACAAAAAGTGCTAATTTCAGCAGTTATAAGTAATGCCGAATCTGTCAGCGAATGGCTGAACACAGATCCAAAAGTCGTAAAAGGCACTTCACTTATACCGACTTTCAGGTCTGTTGGTTTTGCAAGTTGGAGGTTTACCTTGGGAAGGGTTAACTATGTTGATGGTAACAATATAGGTCAACACGAATTTTTTGTCCCAAGAGTAATTGAACAAATTGAACTAAATAAAAGAGGAAAAGAACGAATAAAACAATTCTTCCCAGTTAAGAATGGTAATGATATTTCTCTTTATCTAGGTTTAAAACTTTGCAACCAAGGTGCAATTGCAATTTTTTGTGGAAGGAAACAGACTGTAGAAAGCATCAGCAAAAAAGCAGTTAAAATTTTTAAACGTGGAATTCCACTTCAATCACCCGAAAAATTTTCTTGTTCAAAAGAGGTTGAACGGCTTCATTTTCTCCTTGTAAAAAATCTCGGCGAAGATGCTTTGGGTTCGTTGTGTGCCAAGTATGGTATTTTTACTCATTATGGCAATGCACCACATGGCATCCGCCTTTCTGTGGAACACGCTATGCGCAAAAGTCTTGTGAAATTTGTTGTTTGTACATCCACATTGGCTCAGGGTGTAAACCTTCCCATTCGTTACCTTATAGTTACCAGCTTCTACCAAGGGCTAGAAAGGATAAAAGTCCGAGATTTTCAAAATCTAATTGGTCGAGCTGGGCGGGCTGGAATGCACACCGAAGGAAGTATATTATTTGCAGATACAAATGTATATGATACAAAGGACAATAGGCGTTGGAATATAGTAAAAGAACTGCTTAATCCAAAAAAATCTGAAGAGTGTACTAGTAGTCTCTTTAACCTGATACCTTTAGAATTTAAGAATGACCGAACTAAGTCAAATGATAGGAAGAAATATAAACTTCCAGTAGAAGTTCTTTCCTTTGCAAATGAGCATATTAATGGGTGGGATTCCCTGAATGAAGTTGTAAATCAAATAGTAAGTACCCATAGTGATATAGGTTTTACTGAAGAAGTGGTGAAGCGTCAGGTTAAACTATTTAGCCAAGCTTTATCTTCAATTGAGAGTTTTCTCATCTCAAACCTAGATGAAGATGAAAGTTCGCTTTCGAAAGCTAGCATTGACCTTGCTGAACAGACGTTGGCTTATCATTTAGCAGATAAGGAAAAGCGTAGTATAATTCGAAAATTGTTTAATTTTTTGGCAAATAATATTTCAATAACTTTAACCGAAATTCCTCGCCGTAAGACTTTTGGAAAAACACTATATGGATTAAACGATGCCATAGAGATTGAGACTTGGGTTAGAGACCACATTGATGTGCTCCTTGAAGCTCAAAATATTGAAGATATAGTTGATATCACATGGGTGTTAATCGCTCGTTATATTCACAACAGAACCTTTGAAAGGTTTGACAATAAAGACGTTCTGAAAGACATTGCAAAGAAATGGATTTCTGGAGACTCATTTCATGAACTTTTCCAAATTGCGGAAAGCAATAATTGTAAACTCAAACATGGAAGTCGCTACCATAAGATCAAATTAGAAAATATTATTGATATCTGTGAGGGAGGTTTAGCCTATGATGGTGGCCTTCTAGTAAGTGCGGTGTGTGAATTTGTAGAATATTTGAGCCATGAGGGGACCGGAGAATTATTAAATCAGCTTCAGCTTTTTCAAAAGAGACTTAAATATGGCCTTCCAACAAAAACTTCTATTACACTTTATGAGCTTGGTTTTTCAGATAGAGTTATCTCTCAAAACCTCAGCACATTCCTTGGTCTGACGGCAGCACAAAAACAGGAAATAATAATTGAACTACGACTAAAACAAGATCATGCTAAAGAAGTTATTAATAAATATCCGGAATATTTTCAGGAACAAATGAAATTAATACTTCAATAATTATCGAATATTTGAACTTTTTGTTCCTAAGATTCACTACACTTGACCAACGTCAACTTATGGGCACGTCTATTTATTCCAAATTAGAAAATACCATAATGGAGATTTGTTAGTCTGAGTAGTGCCAATGTAGAGGCCAAGTGTGTGATTAGGCCTAGGAAACGATGGAAAAGGGTCAATTTTTACCTTTTGGGGGAAGATTATTGAATGAATGTGACCCAAAGGAGAAGAAATTATTCAGAATAATCATGATTTTTTCAAAGGCAAAAACAAGTGAATCCTGATTTTGGGATTTTATAGAGGTGCCCTTATAATCGTAGGGCAGTAAATTAACAAATTTTCCAAAGGAGAATTACCGAAGCAGGGATGATATTATATTTTTCTGATCACAACCTCCAAACATAAGTGTTTAAATCAAGGTCTTGAAACAATTTCCATCAGCTTCCCGTAATTTGTCACCACTTCGTATTTGACGTTATCGTGGTTGATTTGACGACTTAGTTCTTTAAAGAACTTTTGAGCACACTCTATTTTTGACTTTTCAACTTGGTGAAGGTCCATCGTGGACATACTTCCCTTGGTTTCCGCTACGAAGTAAATGTTTCTTACACTGCCTTCTTTAAACGATATAGCCCAGTCAGGGTTGTAGTCACCAACAGGTGTCGGTATTAGAAACCCTCTGGGAAGCTTTGCATAAACAACTACTTCGTCGCTATTATCTAAATCCCGAACAAAATTTTTCTCAACATTGGAGTCAGTTACCACATAGTCATAGACATGCTTCTTCAATTGATCAGATACATTTTTAAAGTTCTGTCGGTTGTTATTGGCGGTGAAAATATCAATGTCATAGCGTTTATCAAGTACACTATATTCAAGCTTCTCTATGATGGTGGTTGATTTTTGTTCTCTGATGATGCGGGCTGCTTCAGCGATAAAATGCTCTGGGTTTTCTTTATACTGAGCGAAAACTGCCTTATTAATCTTTTGCAAAATTTCAGCCACGGTATGGCGTGTCAGATTTGTTTGCTCGGCTATTTTGCCAAGTAAATCATATTTGATGCTGGAGTAAACGCTGGAGCCTTGCTCTGTGTAGTTCAAAGTGTTCATGAAAGATTTGCCTTTACAAAGTTCTTCAGAAGAAATGGTTTCTGTTTGGATGCCTGTTTCAACCTTGTAGGAAAATGAAGTCACTCTTAATTGTGAATTCAGTGCATGGACGCACTTATCGACAAGTTCAGCTGAATCGAATTTAGCAGTATAGATTGCCTTTTTATTGATACGATTCCATAGTTCTTGAAACTCAGATCGATGAAAATTTTCATTCAACGGATTGGTTTTTAGTGAACGGCCATCATCAATTTTTGGGAGAGAGGCATCACTAAACACACTATCAATTAACGTAAAGACTGCGACCGCATAAGGTTGAAGTTCTTCTGGTAGCTCGGCCAGTTCTTCTTTTTGTTTTGCATTATGATAAGCTGGAGCAATCTCATCTGTGTCAGTAGAATAATCATTCTTTACCAAGTAGCGATATATTTGAGAGGCCATCACTTCAGATATAGTAAGATTCTCACTTTCAGTCTTAATAACCTTACCAGTGAAGTAGGCTATATTTGCCTTCCGTGGCCGTGATTCCAGAGATTCGATAATTTCTTTTTGAAGACCGCTGACAAAATCCTGATAGCTTTCGCTTGCGACGACGGTGAGTTGGTTAACATCATGTACAAAGGCAGGGTTATCAACACGCTCGCCAGATTGGGTAACACAAAGCCGCAATCCACGCCCAACTTCTTGGCGCCTTGAGATTTCGCTATCACTGTGCTTAAGAATACAAATGACAAACACATTCGGGTTATCCCACCCTTCACGTAGAGCTGAATGTGAGAAGATAAACCTTGTGTCTTCTTCAAAGGACAGCAGACGCTCTTTGTCTTTCAGAATTAGATTGTAAGCATCTACGTCCTTTGCTTCGCTAGTGCCTCGCTCGACCGAAGGATCTATAAATCGATTTGATCTTTTATCAATTGAGAAGTAGCCATTATGGGTTTTTGATGGATTAATTCGTTTTATATACTTGATATAATTGCTGTTTTCTAATTCAAGTTCTTCAAGCAGAAGCAGAAGTTGATTTTTATATTCTTCTTCAAAGATGCGTGCATAAATACCTTTGTTTTCAGCATAATCATAATCACGGTATTTCTTCACTTCATCAATGAAGAACAGTGAGAGAACTTTTATCCCTTGGTAAAAAAGCTGGCGTTCTTTTGCTAAATGAGCTTTGACTGTCTCTCTTATCTGAATACGTCTAATGTCGCCCACTGAGACATCACCTAACGCCTCACCAGCGGCCAAAACAGTACCATTGGCAAATTCTATAGTGTCATTATTTTTATCAATTTGCGTAACGGTATAGCGGTCTCTATATTGATCCATCTCATTTGATAAGTCAAACAGGTTATCGCCAAGAGATATTTTTCGAAGTTGCTTTTTTACCTCACCTGATTTGAGTTTTTTTTCAAATTCCAACCGAGCGACTGGTGCAGATTTAGAAATATCTACTGCTTCCAAATACAGGTAGGAGCCAGTACCAGAAAGGCCTTTTGGTTGAATACCGCATACTTCGATTCTTTTGACAAGCTTTTGATTATACGAATCCACTGCATCTAGTCTGTGTATGAGGTTATGCTTGGTCTTATGGGTTGCTGAGTAGCGCAGAATCATCAGCGGATTAAATTGCGGAAGGGCATTGAGCGTTGCCTTACCTTCCATTTTCTGTGGCTCATCTACAATCAGGATAGGGTTATTGCGCTTGATGACGTCAATGGGCTTGCGTGATTGGAAGTTATCCAGCTCATCATAGATCCGTCTGTTCGCAGCACCACGGGCATTAAAGGCCTGAATGTTGATAATCATCACATTGATGCCAGCATCAGATGAAAAACTCTCAATCTCATACAGGCGTTTGGAGTTATAGGAAAAGAAGCGCGCTTTCTTAGCGTAGTGTTCTGCAAAGTGTTCAGTCGTTATTTGAAGTGATTTGTATACCCCTTCACGGATGGCAATGCTTGGCACAATGATTATGAATTTTGACCAGCCATAGCGTTTATTTAACTCAAACATGGTTTTGATGTAACAATAGGTTTTGCCGGTTCCAGTTTCCATCTCAACATCAAGATTGAAGCAGTTTGTTTTTTTAACCAACGCTGTTGATTGGCTCAAATTTTTACGCTTTTGGACATCTTTGATATTACTCAAAACTACGCTGTCTGGGAGCTGAACTTTGCTGTTCTTGAGGCCATCTTTATCCGCAAATAGCTGACTGGCAGGGCCAGGGTCAATGCGGTATGTAATGCCGTCATTGAAGGGTTGGCCAGCAAAGCAATCCACTACCGATTCAACGGCATCTGTTTGATATTGATGGGTCTTAAATTGAAGCTTCAAAGGACATTCTCTTAAATGACTTTGATATCAGTATCTGGGGAGTTTTGCCTAAAAATCTGTACAACATTAGACTTTAAATCATCGCTGGCAAAGCCATTGTCGCGGAAGACGACACGCAAGGGTTTATATGTTGCTAACTGATTGACGATGTCTTCATCAATACCTGTTTCAAAACAGGCAATCAGGGCATCATCATCAACAAAATAGACGGATTTCCCTTCACCCCCCCCCCAATTTTTCTTGGTGAATAGGGAGGGATAGATTAACACCCCAGTCTACTAGAACCTGAAATAGTAGGTCTTCGCTTGTGCGACCTGGTTTAATATTGTCAACCCAAGACAGCAAATCAGACTGTTCAATCTTATCTGGTCGGTAATAAACATCTTTCATGTTAGAAGTATCAACCTTCAATACTCGAAAGCCGATATCTCGATTCCAATTTTGGTGACATTCTCCTTCCAAAATTTTTGCACCAGAGCGACGTATGCGCTCTTTGGATATTTCGGCTATGGTAGGATAACCAGCTTTGGAGGCCTCAGAGCTCGGTTTGCATTTTTCTGGCAGTTGTATCATAATGAATTTACGATTGCCACCGTCTTCGGCATTAAGCTGCATAACAGCATGAGCGGTTGTGGCTGAACCTGCAAAGAAGTCAATAACAATATCTGTTTCTTGAGTAATTGATTGAATAATTTTTTTTACGACTGTCATCGGTTTTGGGTTATCAAATTGAATGCCCAAATCTTTCAGCAAAGATGAATCACTGCCTCCAAAATACAAAAGTGAAGGGACGTTCTCAAACATATTGTTTTTTAATAAATACTTTCTTCTCGGTTGAGTTGTTTCGTCAGCACCAAACAGGATTTCATTTCTTTGTAGAAGGGCATCCATGCTTCGCTCCGGGAAACGCCAACCTTTTTCAGGTGCTGGACATGGTTTGTTGGTAAGAGGGTGAATTAAAGGCCGATGAGATCGAGTTTCTGGTTTGTCAGGAGCTGCCATAGAAACTTCTCGAAAGACATTTCCGATTGAGTCGATTAAACAATATGCTTTTTCACCCCCACTAAAGTTCTGCTTTTTGACCCAATCTCGAAACTCTTTCTTAACTTTGTCGTTGATGCTACCATTTCTTAAAATTAATTTTTGAGCCTGGCTTAGTATTTTTTCAGCATTCTTCTTCGGTCTAATCAGCTCACAATTTTCTTGAAAGCACTCTTTGTTTTTGCAGTAAATTGATATCAGTTCATGCTGTTGAGCTATGCCTGCCACTTTTCCTTTTGGATTGCGTTTATCCCATACAATAGTACCTAAATTGTTTTCTTCTCCAAAGATTTCTGAAAGTAATTTCTCCAAATTTGGATACTCATTTTCATCAATATGAATAGCAATTGTACCATCATCTGAAAGAAGAATTCTTGCCAATTTCAGCCTCGAATACATCATTGATAACCAGTCAGAATGAAACCGTCCTTTCCTTTCGGGATTAGCGACAAGGCGATTACCGTCTTTGTCCATCTGGTTTGAGCGTTCAAGATAATCTGCTGTACTCTCAGCAAAGTCATCCACAAAGATAAAATCATTGCCTGTATTATAGGGAGGGTCAATATAGATCATCTTGACTTTACCCAAATAAGATTCCAGCAACAGCTTTAGAGATTTCAGATTATCGCCCTCAATGAAAAGGTTCTGGGTCGTGTCAAAATCAACGCTTTCTTCACGCACTGGTCGCAAAGTTTTGGCAATGGGAGCATTGGCCGCCAGCATGGCTTCACGCTTGCCCGGCCAGTTCAGTTGATAGCGTTCTTGTGGTCCGTTAACGATATGGTCAGACAATTCCTGCTGAAGTTGGTCAAAATCAATCGCGTGCTTGGTAATCCCATCTACATCTATTGTTTCTGTCACACAATTCGGGAAGATTTCAACCAGCTTGCGGATATTCTCATGAGCCCAATTCGGGCTTTGCAGTTTCATTTTATCCAATTCGTTTCTCATAGTCGTTTCTTTTGGACTTCTTAATAAGTTTTTAGTAACCGTTCTAAATCACTCTTGGCTTTTTTAAGCATGCTGTTAATTTCCTGCTTTTTGTTAAACTGCCTAGTACGTCTTAGTTTCTGTTTAATCTTGGTTATTTCAGTTTCCTTTGCCCTGATTTCTTTTTGATACACTGCCAATTGGGATGAAGATTTTGGGACTTCTTTATCACTACATGCTTCAGGATTTAAGAGTCCGTTCAATAACTTATCATATAAATTGCCAAGATTAATGGCCTGAGGCAAGTCAGATCGTTTACTTTCCATATCCATCCAATCAGAAGCAAAATAGATACCTTTAGGAGCACGTCTAGTACGCTCAGTTTTGCGCATTTTAGGAGCAGTTTTAACTCTGATTAGGCCTGAATTGATAAGCTCAAAAATAACCATTGAAGGGATTGCGCTATCAATCAGGTACAAAATATCATCAGGCAATTCACGCCGGGTGATTCTAATTCGCAGGATTTGAATCTCCTTAACTTCATTTGTGACGGGTAAATTGGTCGTATTTGACGCTAGTTTGTATGCCCATCTGATTTGCTGGATTAGATCAACGAATTTGGCTTTTTGCGCGGGCTTTAGTTTTGCATGTTCATAAATTTTGGCTTTGGGAATAATCTTCCCAAATTTGGCTTTTTCAGGATAACGATATAAGCCATGCATGCTTAATGCTCCTGAATGACGAGGAAGGCAATAAGTTCAAATTTATCAAGGCCCGCCACGACCTGTTCAAGAGCTGAAGTGTGGTCACTTTTGAACAGGCTGTCAATATCTTTTTCTTCTTTTACTTTGATCATGGATTGGATGGCTTTGCTGAGAAGGGATGAATACTCTTCCATTTCTTTACCATCGTCCGTCCGTTCGTTAAACAATCGGCAGATTGACTGAATGGGTTCCGAAATACCCTTACAACTAGTGCGTATCAGGTCAAGCAGTTTTTTGACTTCCGTATGATCAATCAGAACTTCGCCAGCATTGTTGATATACACAAGATAATAGGGATGCAGGCGGTTCTGTTGGTTCACATTCACACCGTCATGAATATTTTTCAGCACAAAAATGACACCAGGATTGAGACCTTTCTCTGCAGCGGCAGGCACAACAGCATGCATGCCATTTGGCGCTTTTTCCATATCTGCGTTGTCCTTGATATAGGATAGTAAATCCATTCTGAAATCATTTAGGCCGAGGTCGGTAATTGAGATGCCAGTCTTAACATCTTCTAGCTCAATCACCTCATCTTGAAGTCGCCTGAGTTGGTCTTTGCGATAGGCAATGTTGCTGCTTTTTGCTGTCAGGATATTGTCATCACCAGTGGCCGTCACATCGGCTATCATCATACGGTTTTCTACACGTTCCCTCAGATTGATATATTCATCAAGAGTGATGTCCGGCCAGTAATTGATCAGCTGAATTTCTTCATTCGGTGAACCAATTCTGTCTACACGACCAAATCGTTGTATAATTCGTACAGGATTCCAATGAATATCGTAATTAATCACACAATCACAATCCTGAAGGTTTTGACCCTCAGAAATACAATCCGTACCAATCAAAACATCAATCTCTTCAGGCTCATCTGGAAGAATGATATCCTTCTCCTTTGCCTGAGGTGCAAAGAGCGTGAGGATGGATTGAAAATCTAAAGCATGACCCAATGTCGTTTGAGGTGTTTTACTCCCTGTGATTATTGCGCTATTGAGCTGATGCTTGTCTGTAATATGTTTGGAGAGATGCTCAAACAGATAATTTGCCGTATCTGAGAAAGCCGTGAAGATAAGAACCTTCTTATTCCCAACGTTGAATCCATGTTCAATCTTATTTGAGACTGTAGTCATTAAATGCTGAAGCTTGATATCATCTTTAGGTTCAATTTTCTTCATGGACTTCAAAATAGCGTCTAATATAACATAATCCGCCTCAAGATCATTTTTCCAAGATAATAAATCCATATCTTTCAAGTTGATCTGAACCTTATCGCCAATATAGAAATCTTCTACTCCCTCTAAGTCATCATCTTCGTATCCCATAGTTTCAAAGTCGGATGAGTATTCATTTATTGAAGAGGTGCTAACAGAACTCTCAAAGTTTTCTATAGCCTCTAAAGACTTTTCAATATTTGCAATGAGGAATTTTAAGGTAAGTCTAAAGGCTTCAACCGAGCTTTCTAGGCGTTTAAGCAAGTTTGTAGTCATCAGTGCTTGGAGGTTTTTTTCACGGTCCGCCTGCTTAAGTTTACCGCGGCCTCCTTCAACTAGAGTGTCGTAAAGAATTTCATATTTGTTAAGGCGACTTGGAAGAATATAGCTGATCGGTGCATATACCGACAATTTGACCAAATAGAGTTTCTTAACAATATCGTTTAGCTTCATAACATCTGAGCGGTCAGTCAGTGCACAATGGTATGAAATGGGCTTTCTGCGCTTTGGGAATTTACCAATATCGGAAGTGTCATAAAAGGTTTCAATATGCCGCCTTGAGCGTGCAATTGTAACGCTGTCCAAGAGTTCAAAAAAGTCATAATCAAGCGCATTTAAAATGGCTGCGGAAGTTCTCATTTCAGGGTTAAGTCTTGACCAATTATTGAAGGCAGCTTGTGCTTTTCGGAAAATCTCTTCAACACTTGTTTCTGATTTTATCTTTTGGCTAAGAGATTCAGAATGACCCTCATAAGCCAAAGCCAGCTGATTTTTTAAATCGTTGAAGCGGTTATTCACTGGTGTGGCAGAGAGCATCAGAACTTTAGTCTTAACGCCTTCACGAATAATTTTGTTCATCAGTTTTTGGTATCGTGTTTCCTTGTCCTTAAAGGTATCATTATTTCTGAAATTGTGTGACTCATCTATCACCACTAGGTCATAATTACCCCAGTTGACCCGATTAAGTTGAATACCAAAAGAAGTGCCAGAAGTTCTCAAAAGGTCAGTGTGACAGAAAACATCATAATTCAATCGATCTGAGACGAAGAGGTTGGTTTTCAAATTTGAAATATAATTACACCAATTATCTGCCAGTTTTTTTGGAGTTAGAACAAGAACTGAACGGTTTCTCAGCTCGTAATATTTTATTACAGCAAGCGCGGTAAAGGTTTTACCAAGTCCAAAACTGTCGGCAAGGATGCACCCGTTATAGGTTTCCAATTTATTGATGATGCCAGTTGCAGCATCTCTTTGGAAATTGAATAGCTTATTCCAAATCTGTGTTTCTTGATAACCAGTCAAATCATTGGGCAACACATCTTCTTGGATATCCTCAAGGAACTCTCTAAAGATGTTATACAGAATAAGGAAATAAACGCGCTCTGGTGCGTTTTCCTGATAAACAGACTCGATATGTGCGCAGAGGGTGTCTGTAATGTCCTGTAGCTTGTCTTCGTCGCACCAGATTTGATTGAAGAGCTGAAGGTAAATATCAGTGTTTTTAGCTTCACTTATCTTGCTCACAAAATTTGAAACTGCATCGCCCTTCTGGTAGCCGAGATCAACTGCTGTGAAGCCACTTAGAGGCATATATATTGTAGCGCTATCACTCTTACTAGAATGAATGAATTGCTGCATTGGCGATTGTGACTTGTTTGATTTAAAGGTTGCTTTTTCTCTAATCCAATTTGCACACTCTCTAGCAACTGCCTTCTGATTGAGTTTGTTTCTAAGGTGGATCTCAAAGGCAGATCCATAAAGGCTTCTCTCACGGTTAAGTTTTGGAATATAAAATTCGCGCCGCTCTTTACGAATTTTGTCAGTGGCACCTTCTGGAGTAAAGGTTGGGGATGTAAAGATGAATTTAAATTCAGATAATTGGTTAAGCTCATCCTTTAATTCTTCAAATGCGTAAATTGAAAAGCAAGATGCAGCAATTTTTAGCTTTGTACCTGCTGATATTTCAGTCTTTAGGTCGTCTCCTAATAGGAGATTTATGTTGTCTAATATCTTCATCTAAATTATACGCAAACCATTATTTGGAATAGACTCATACCCAAAGAAAATCAGCAAAAAGATGAGACTCCTCTAAAAGCAATTATATCGTGTTTGCTTGGGTACAACAATGGTTGAAGCCCTGAGTACATTGTGAATCCTCACGGAAAAACGTTACAGGTACAGGAAAACCTGTGCCAAGCAGTATTAACATGCGGCTTTGAATAGGAGAACAATTAGGATGGACTAACTAATATAACACAACGGACCGAATGGACTCGCCAGCATGCATTAAATCAAACCCAGAATTAATCTCACCTAATGACATAGTGTGAGTAATCATGGGATCAATTTCTATCTTCCCATTCATATACCAGTCAACAATCTGAGGGACATCAGTCCGTCCCCTGGCTCCGCCAAAAGCCGTCCCCTTCCATACCCTGCCCGTAACCAGTTGAAACGGGCGGGTGGAAATTTCCGCCCCAGCAGGAGCAACACCAATAACGATGGATTCTCCCCATCCTCTATGTGCGCTTTCCAAGGCCACGCGCATGACTTCAACATTGCCGGTGCAATCAAAGGTGTAGTCCGCACCACCCATTGGGTCTGATTGCGTTTGCGTCAAGCCAACGAGGTGCGATACTAAGTCATCGTCAACGTCCTTGGGATTAACATAATGGGTCATGCCAAATCGCTCGCCCCATTCCTTTTTCTTGGGATTGATGTCCACGCCAACAATCATATCTGCCCCCACGAGCCGAAGTCCTTGAATGACATTCAAGCCAATTCCACCTAATCCGAACACGATCGCTTTTGACCCTGGCTCAACTTTGGCTGTGTTCATCACTGCACCAATTCCTGTGGTCACACCGCAGCCAATGTAACACACTTTGTCAAAAGGGGCATCTTTCCTGATTTTTGCCAAAGCGATTTCGGGCAATACAGTATATTCAGAAAACGTAGAGCAACCCATATAATGAAGGATTGGATCGCCATCCAAGGTTGAAAAGCGTGAAGTGCCATCAGGCATTAAACCCTGACCTTGGGTTGACCGAATGGCAGTGCAAAGGTTTGTTTTTTGTGATAAACATGAAGGACATGACCGACACTCAGGTGTATAGAGGGGTATTACATGGTCTCCCTTGGAAACAGAAGTAACACCCGGTCCGGTATCGACAACAATTCCTGCCCCTTCATGCCCAAGAATAGCTGGAAACAAGCCCTCAGGGTCTGCACCGGAGAGGGTATATTCATCGGTGTGACAAATTCCTGTGGCTTTGATTTCAACTAATACCTCACCTTCCCTAGGGCCATCAAGATTTACTTCCATCACTTCAAGTGGTTGACCTGCTTTGGTCGCAACGGCAGCTTTGATTTTCATTGGTTAAT
>MPNP01000073.1 GCA_002239085.1 Rhodobacteraceae bacterium bin131
ATAGAGTTGTAAATGACAACAATTCATTTGCTCAAATAAGCCTGAAGCAATTTTGGTGGCGTTTCAAAACCAAACACGCACAAGCCAGTTCATTTATAATTATGAAAGTTTGCCAAGATATACAAGTGGTCATGAAATCAATGGACCATTCAGCTGAACTTCAATTTAATTTTCCTTCCCTACTAAACCTCTATCCCTCGATATTACGTCATAAAATGCAAGATAAAAGTAATTTTATCTTGTATGATTGTTACCATGTTAAAGGCTACAATGATGGCCATCAATATCCATATCATTCCGAACCGTTCTTCACCACCAGCAATTCTCCTCAGACGCTCATAGCGGGATGGTCAACGAATTCGCCGGGAGACACTCACCAATCTTTCCAAAATGCCTCCCAACCTTGTCAGTGCTCTGCAAGCCGTACTCAAGGGAGGGGTGTCTACAGGATATGAACGAGACCATGACCGTGCAACGGTCACTCCCACATGGACATGCCTTGGCGGCACTCGGCACAGCTCGCCAACTCGGGCTCGCACGAATCCTCGCACGCACCACAAGCCGATACCGACAATTGGCCTTGACCGCCATTATCGCGCACATCATCAATCCCTCCTCTCAACTTGGTACAGCCCGAACTCTCTCACCGGCAACAGCCGCGTCCAGCTTGGGAAAGATGCTGAACTAGCCCCCGTCAGCGGCCATAAAATGTTGGCGATGCTGGACTGGTTGCGTTCTGAATGAGGGTCAAAACAACCTTGATTTGAGGACCAGGGTCAAGCCTTCTCATTGGCTAAAATTGAATACTTTCATAGTCTCAAAAGCAGTGTGAACGCACTTGATTATCGTGGGAACCAATCCAAGTGAACGGATGGTACGGTTTGTTTCCGAGGCACCTGCTCCTGACACTTAAAATACCGGTCCTCCACTAGAGTTCTTGTTCAGCCGATGGCTGGACAAATCTGCCACTGATTCTACCTGAATAGTTACCACAAAATTTTGTATGCATAGTTGGCTTGTGTATTGAACAAATTAATTTGACTTTATTGATTTAATTTGTAAATATGCTACATTGCAGAAAAGGAATTGATTTTCGGTAATAACTTAATCTAGGATCAATCAAGAAGTGTCCAACAGCCTCTTCTGTATTGTCGCAAACCTTTGTTGTTATTGAAAGTCCATAAAAATAGGTGAATTTACGCTCAGCAAATACCAATGCGCGTCGGGTGTTTCTCTTTATTGAGGGTTGTTGAAAATGGCTACATATAAATCGCTACCAGTGCCATCAAGTGACAGTGGACTCAGTCAGTATTTAGCTGAAGTGCATAAGTTTCCAATGCTCACCCATGATGATGAGTATCGTTATGCCAAGCAATTTCTAGAGGATGGAGATGTAGATTCTTGTCACCATCTTGTCACCTCACATTTGCGGCTTTCAGCAAAAATTGCCCTCAATTACAGAGGATACGGATTGCCAATCGTTGATTTGATTTCTGAAGCGAACATCGGATTAATGCAGGCAGTTAAACGCTTTGATCCTGAAAAAGGCTTCCGTTTAGCGACTTATGCAGGGTGGTGGATACGAGCACAGGTGCAGGATTTTATTCTAAGAACATGGAGTCTGGTAAAGCTTGGAACGACGACGTCGCAAAAAAAATTGTTTTTCAATTTGCGTAAAGCACGTGAGGCGATCGGTGTCATAGATAGTAATAATCTTAAACCCCATGAGATCAAAAAGATCGCCGAAATGATGAGCGTAACTGAAAAAGAAGTCATTGACATGAATGGTCGGGTCGGCGGTCAAGATACCTCCCTTAATGCCAGCATCGCTATGGATGAATCAACAACTGAACGACAAGATATGCTCGTTGATGAGAGTGCCGACCATGCCCAAGATTATGAAGAATTTGAGGAAAATCAGTATCGCAAAAAACTATTGTATGACGCTCTTGATGTTCTAAAGCCCCGAGAAAAAGATATTTTTCTTAAACGGCGCCTTCACGAGCCGACAGTTACACTTGAAGTGCTTTCGCAAACCTATGGAGTGAGCCGTGAGAGGATAAGGCAAATTGAAGTGAGAGCCTTTGAGAAAATCAGTGCGCGAGTTAGAGTTATACAAAAAGAGCAAATGGTCGACATTGACGCTTAATCTTGCTAGGTTGAATTGGTACCAATTTACTTATTCAACCACTTGTATAACGCTTTAGATGGAGATAAGATCTCCTTGACAGAGGTATACCAATAGTCCTCCCAACCGCTTACTGGTATGCCTGTGAAGAGCATCAAATTTAAAGGATACTGCTCACTGTCAGTGCATTTTCTAAAATCATCCCGAAACAAATACGTGGGCTTATTCCAAGCGATTGCCATTCCAAGCTCAACCATGACGCCCTCATCAGGTGGGCAACCGTTGACAATTGCAAAAATTCCATCTGAATTTTTGACATCACTTAAGTCTGCCTGTCCCACTTTATAGGCCCAACCTGCTTGGCTAAAATCAATCTGGTTGTTTCGTTCAAATGGTTCCCAAACTATGGCCCCAATACTTTCTAAAGCTGATTTGATTTCAGGAAGTAATAAGGATTTTTGTTGATTAGAAAACCCATAAGGATTTGCGAGATACAAAGTCTTCTTTTGTCCAATCATGCCTTCTCCTGCTAAAATTTATTGAAATCCATTCTGTATAGTGTCAAAAAGCTCAAGAATCTGTAATAACATACCATAAAAAACTGTGTTGAAGCAGACAAATGCGTAATCAAACTTGCTATTTTACCTAAGAAAAGTGTAAATTTGAACACTACACAGATAGTTTTCTTGGAAAATTTGATTTAAATTCAAAATGCCCATTGGGAAATGAGGTTGCCAAGAAAGTTGAAAACAATGTTAACATGAGGGCGAAGTAGCAGGATTCAATGAAAAGTCATTGGCGTAAAGTAAAAGAATTCCTATCAAAAAAAGTCAATGTGGTTGAACTCACACGCAGTTTGGTAGGGTCTAATCACACGGTGCGAAGAAGGCGGGTTTCTTTCACTATCGCAGTTATTTCTTTGGGCGCAAAGTTGGCCAAAATTGATGGTCGTGTAACCCGTTTGGAAATTCGGGCATTTCGAGAAATTTTTCAAATTCCCCCAGAGGAAAAGAAAAATGCAGCCAGGGTTTTTGATTACGCGAGTAAAAATCCCGTGGGATATGAATACTATGCCCTTGAAATTCGTAAATTACTCGGTCATGGCTCTCCTCTTCTTAAAGACATTTTGGAAGGGCTAATATATATTGCCAATGCGGATGGAGAAATTTCTTTTCCAGAACGCCGCTTTCTCATTCGCGTTAATGCCATTTTTGGATTGCCACGAAGACAGTTCAGGCAAAGCCTCAATTACTATGCGGTCGGCAATAGTATTGATCCTTACACTGTCCTTGGCGTTTCCCGCGATATGCCTTTAAGTGAAATTAAAAAAGTTTGGCGTGAATTGGTCATGCAGTTTCATCCAGATGCCCTAAAAGCGAGAGGAATTCCACGTGAAGCTGTCCGAGTATCTGAGTTACAATTGTCGCGGTTCAATCAAGCTTGGAGAGTAATACAAGAAGATAAAAAGTTTGATGCAATTACCTGATTGTGACCCCTTAGATGCTGCGATACTTTTTTTCTCGTCTTCTGTCACTTGGCTTGAGTTTAATTGTCGCCAGTCTGGCAATATTTTTTGTCATTGAAATTATTCCTGGTGACCCAGCATCATTTATGCTCGGTCTCAATGCTTCACCCGAAGCCGTTGCGGCTCTCAAAGCCGAGCTTGGACTCACAGGCAGTCCAATTTCGCGATATTTTTCTTGGGTTGGAGGTTTGTTTTTTGGTGATTTAGGGATTTCTTATACCTACCGTACGCCGGTATCAGAATTAGTCCTTGATCGCATAAAAGTTTCACTTCCTCTCGCCATTTATGCCTTAGTTTTATCAACAGCCATAGCCTTCCCAGTTGGTATTCTGTCGGCAACGAAAAGAGGTAGATTCCTTGACTACAGCGTCATGGGAGCAACTCAAATGGGTATTGCGGTTCCAAACTTTTGGTTTGCTATGTTATTGGTACTCTTTTTTGCGATCTGGCTCGGTTGGTTTCCTGCTGGAGGATTTTCGGGTTGGAAGCAGGGTTTTTACCCGGCAATAAAATCACTCACACTTCCAGCAATTGCTCTAGCCTTAACTCAAGCATCAATCCTTGCCAGAGTTATGCGCTCAGCTTTAATCGAAGTCCTTGACCAAGACTATATTCGAACGGCACGAGCGAAAGGACTTTCGCAAAGGCGTGTTGTTATCCGTCACGCTTTACGGAATGCTTTAATTCCAGTTTTAACGATACTTGGTTTGCAATTCTCATTTCTGCTTGCAGGAGCAATCATTATTGAAAATGTATTTTTTCTTCCTGGGTTAGGCCGCTTAATTTTCCAAGGGATTACCCAGCGTGATTTAATCGTGGTTGAGAGTGTTGTTATGCTTTTAGTGTTTACCGTCATAATGGTGAACTTTTGTGTTGACATCGCCTATGCAATAGTTGATCCAAGATTGCGAAAAAAGCGATGAAACTACCTATACAACTCTATGTTGGGGGAATAATATCGATATTTTTCGTGCTCTTAGCCATGGTGTCATTTGTCTGGACCCCGTTTCCAGTAGAAGTTCTTCAGATATCACAAAAATTTAAATCTCCAGAATGGCCTTACCTACTAGGTACAGATCATTATGGTCGTGATATTATTTCGATGCTCATGGTAGGAGCACGGACTTCAATCGGAGTAGCAATTGTCGCAGTTGGTATGGGGATGATAGTTGGGGTTCCATTGGGATTAACAGCAGCTGCCATTAAGGGGGGAGTCATTGACGAATTGATTATGCGTGGGAATGATTTGGTTTTTGCTTTTCCGTCTCTCGTCATCGCCATATTAATCACTGCGGTCTTTGGTCCATCAGCAATAAATGCAATACTAGCAATTGGGATATTCAACATACCGGTTTTCGCTCGCGTGGCAAGAGGTGCATCGCTCAGCCTTTGGACTTTAGATTTTGTATTATCTGCAAAAGTTGCTGGTAAGGGAAAAGCACGCATTTCTGTGGAGCATATTCTTCCCAATATTGCCAATATTTTATTGGTTCAAGGAACGATTCAGTTTTCGCTTGGAATTCTTGCCGAAGCAGGGTTGGCTTATGTGGGCTTAGGTGCCCAGCCACCTACTCCGAGTTGGGGGCGAATGCTTTCTGATGCCCAAACTTTAATTTATACCCATGCCAATCTGGCCATCATACCGGGTCTTGCGATCGTTATGTTAGTTCTAGGATTAAATTTGTTAGGAGATGGTTTGCGAGACTATCTGGATCCACGGTTAAGGACGCACAGCTAATGCCTCTACTCAACGTTCATAAACTGAGTCTGACTATTGGCAATGAACGCATTCTCAAGGATATTGATCTCACTATAGATCAAGGGGAAATTTTCGGAGTGGTCGGTGAGTCTGGATCAGGCAAATCCATGACTGCTTTATCAATAATGAACCTCTTACCGTCCGGGGCAAAGCGAACGGGTGAGGTTAATTTTGATGATAGGAACCTTTGTGGTCTGTCTGAGGCGGTTATGTGTTCTTTAAGAGGGAATGACATTGGCATGATATTCCAAGAACCTATGACGGCATTAAATCCTTTGATGACAATCGGTGATCAGATTGCCGAACCATTGATCATTCATCGGGGATATTCTTCCTCAAAGGCACGCATGGTTGCTGCTGAACGCTTATCACGGGTTGATATGCCACCATCACGATTCCCCCTGGATTTATATCCTCATGAACTATCTGGTGGTCAAAGGCAGCGGGTGTGTATTGCCATGGCAGTGGCATTACAACCAAAGTTATTAATTGCTGATGAACCCACTACAGCTTTAGATGTCTCAACCCAAGAACAGATCCTAAAGTTACTCTATGAACTGGTGATAGAGGACAATATGTCGATGATGCTTATTACCCATGACTTGGCAGTGATTGCCAATGTAGCCAATGAAATTTGTCTGATGCAAAAAGGAAAGATTGTTGATGCAGGTCAAACGCAACAGATTTTTCGTCAGCGTAAGCACCCCTATACTCGTATGCTATTATCAGCTTCACAACACGCCCCAGCGCGTGAAGCTCAAAAAACGAACCAACCAATACTGACCGTTTCTCAAGCTGTAAGGGCATACCCTCAAAAACGGCAAAAACTGTTTGAAATAAAGCAATCTAAAATTGCAGTTGACCATGTCAGCTTCATTATCAATCGAGGCGAGAGTGTTGGTCTTGTCGGTGAATCTGGTTGTGGTAAATCAACTTTAACGCGAACTATACTTGGACTAGACCCCCTTGAAAAGGGGATGATTGAAATTGATGGTGTTGCGGTCAGGTCAGACACAAAGATGCCCCATGCATTACGGCGAAAAATTCAAGTTGTGTTTCAAGATCCCTATGGTTCATTTAACCCGCGCCACAAAGTGAGACGATTAATCAGTGAACCCTTTCACTTGGTTGATCCTTCACCCTCGGCGCAAGACAAGGAAGAATTACTGATTGCTTCTCTTCTTGACGTTGGTTTAGAGGCCCAAGATTTAGAAAAATACATTAACGAATTCTCTGGTGGACAACGTCAGCGGATAGCCATCGCTCGGGCTTTAGTATTAAGGCCTGATATCATCATTTTGGATGAAGCAGTATCAGCTTTAGATGTCTCAATTAGATCGCAAATTCTTGATCTCCTCGTTAGCCTCCAAGAAAAACACAACCTAACCTACCTCTTTATTAGTCATGATTTAAATGTGGTGAGGAGTATTACCGACCGGGTACTGGTCATGGAAAATGGTAAAATAGTAGAAGAAGGGGAGACTGAATCGATCTTCAATTCTCCTAGTCATTCGTATACAGCGAAACTACTTCAAGCAACTCCTACAATACCAAGCCAGTGGCTTGTATGAGGGGACAGGAGGGGCTTGGAATACGTTCTTTTATGGGAGGTTAAAGATTGATTCGGCTAATCGCTTCTTCAAGGGATTGACTCTCAAACCTCATACCATCTAGTTTGGATTGACTCTCTTTGACAATTTCGGGAGGGGCTTTGGCGATAAAATCGGGGTTATTTAATTGACTGGAAAGTTTGCCAATTTCTTTTTCAAGCTTTGCAAGGGACTGTTTGATCCTCTCACGCTCGGCCGCGAGGTCAATAAAATCTCCCAAAGCGAGATAAATCACATCACTCAAAATCGTGAGAGTTACAGAGTTTTGTGTACTCCCCTCCCCAGTTGAAGGGCTTTCAATACGTGCTAGTCGACAAATTTCGTCATCATTTTTAATCCAAATGCCATGTCTTGATGGGTCAATGGCATGAATATGGACGGGTATGAAAGCACTTGGTGGAACCCGCATTTGGCTGCGAATTGAACGAATAGTTGAAATCAGGTTGATAATATACTGTACTTCTTCTGTCGCTTTAGGACAGCTATAGTCCCGTAAGCAATAATCAGGCCAGTCACAATGAATTAGTAATCCTTGGTCGGGATTGATTTCTTGCCAAATTTCTTCGGTGATGAAGGGTATGGTCGGATGGAGCATCAGCAAAATTTGGTCTAAAGTCCAAGCCAAAACAGTTTTTGACTCATTGACTAATTGAATGTCGGAGGCATTCAGCAATGATTTGGCAAACTCAAGGTACCAATCGCAGAATGTTCCCCAAACAAAAGAATAGAGAGTATTCGCGGCGTGATTAAAACGAAATTCACCTAAGGCGATATCAACTGTTTCAAGTGTTGCTGCCGTTTCACCGATGATCCATCGATTAATGGTATGAGTTATTTTTGTAAAATCTAATTTTACTTGCGGTTTCGTCGCGTTCTCTAGGCGACCCAATGATTCACTATCAAGGTCGACAAATTCGGCAAAAATCTGGCAATGATTGAGTTGAGCAAAGCGCGCGGCATTCCATATTTTTGAGCAAAAGTTCCGGTATCCTTGAACTCGGCTTTCGGACAATCTTAAATCGCGACCCATGACGGCCATTGAAGTCAGGGTAAAACGAACTGCATCGGCACCGAATTTATCAATGAGGTCGATTGGGTCAATAACGTTCCCCAAAGACTTGGACATTTTCTTACCGTATTTGTCCCTCACTAAAGCATGGACGTAAACATCCTTAAATGGGGCTTGATTCACTAGGGTTAATTGCATCATCATCATGCGAGCAACCCAGAAAAAGATAATATCAAAACCAGTGACGAGAACATTCGTTGGGAAGTAACGCTTTAATTCTGGCGTTTCTTTAGGCCAACCCAGCGTTCCTATAGGCCATAGGCCCGAAGAAAACCAAGTGTCAAGCACGTCAGGGTCCCTGATTAAGGGTTTGCCCTTGGCCATTATATGTGCCTCCTGTTCCGATGTTGCACAGTATTGATTGCCCTCAGAATCGTACCAAACAGGGATTTGATGTCCCCACCAAAGTTGCCGTGAGATACACCAAGGCTCAATGTTTTCAAGCCAGTTAAAATATATTTTTTGGTACTGCTGGGGATGAATCTGGGTTTGACCATTTTTTACGGCCTCAATCGCTGAGGATACTATTTTGCGAGTATCAACAAACCATTGGTCGGTCAGGAATGGTTCGATTGGAACCTTAGAACGGTCCCCATGTGGAACCATATGCCTCTCTTCTTCAATACAGTCAAGCAACCCCTTGGCTTGCATCATTTCAACGATCTTTTTTCTCGCTTCATAGCGATCAAGTCCATCAAGTTCAAGAATTTCTGGATGAACGTGGCAGTTCTCAAGAAATTCTTTATTGTCCTGAAGTCTCATTCTGGCTTGCGAGGTCATTACATTGATTGCTTTAAGCTTGGCTCTTTGCCCGACTTCCCAGTCATTAAAGTCATGTCCGGGTGTAATTTTTACTGCGCCGGACCCTTTTGTTGGGTCTGCATAGGTGTCGGCAACAATTTTTATTCGACGGTTGACTAAGGGAAGAATGACTTCAGCGTTGATCAGGTGTGAATAGCGAGCGTCATCGGGATGAACGGCAACTGCTGTATCGCCAAGAATTGTTTCAGGTCGGGTCGTTGCGACTACAAGATAGTCACGCTTCTCAAATTGAAGGGGTTTTCCTTCGTCATCAAAGGCGGTGGGGTGCTGATAAATTTTTCCCTCGGCGAGAGGGTATCGAAAATACCACATCCGGCCGTTAACTTCTACCTGTTCAACTTCCAAATCAGAAATTGCAGATTCAAATTTAGGGTCCCAATTGACAAGTCTTTGACCTTTATAAATGTAGCCTTGATGGTAAAGTTCTACGAACACTTTCAACACGGCATCATGAAATCCTTGATCCATAGTAAATCGGTTTCTTGACCAATCACAGGAGGCTCCAAGGCGTTTTAATTGATTGATGATTTTATCGCCGGACTGCTCTTTCCATTGCCAAATTTTTTCTAAAAACTTTTCACGTCCAAGTTCTTTTCGTGAAGGTTGCCCAGATTCTTCAAGATCTCGTTCCACAACCATTTGGGTTGCAATACCTGCGTGGTCCTGTCCTGGCTGCCACAATACGTCATAGCCTCGCATCCGATGCCAACGAATAAGGATATCCTGAATAGTATTGTTGAAGGCATGCCCCATGTGTAAAGCGCCCGTTACATTCGGGGGCGGAATCATAATGCAGAAAGGCTCTGAATTGGGTTTGGCGTTAGCTCCGGCTTTGAACGCTTGAGCATTTTCCCACATTTGGTAAATGCGATTTTCTACTTTTGATGGATCGTATTTTGATTGCACTGGATTCTTATCGACAATAAAAAGATTTTACTATTTGATTATAAGGGGTAAGAATGACTGTCAGTCTTTATTTAGTATTTCGTAACCTTAAAATGATATTCAACTGATAAAGAAAGGAATTATATATTGCATTGCATGCGTTGTAGTAAAGGCAGTTCAAATAATATATAGTATTTAATTTAAGGTCATTAACGCGGGGAGGAATCCCCCTAAGGATTTTGGAATTGTTATGGTTAAATTTGGTGTGAGTCAGTCAGTTGTGCGTAAAGAGGATTTACGTTTTTTAACAGGGCAGGGGCAATATGTGGACGATTTGCGACCCGATGATTGCCTATTCGCCCACTTTTTTCTATCACCTGTTGCCCATGCCAAGATTGAATTGATTGATACTGAAGAGGCAAAATCGGCTCCGGGAGTTAAAGCAGTGTATACATCCCAAGATTTGGTTGGTGCGGGAATGAAGAATCGTATGCCAGTCGACATCCTTGATGTCAATGGAGAAAAAGCTGCTGACCCTGACCGGACCATTTTAGCCACTGATAAGGTACGTTTTGTTGGGGAACCTATCGCCGTTGTGATCGCTGATACTCTGAATCAAGCTAAAGATGCCGCAGAATTGATTGATGTTGAATTTGATGAACTTGATGTGGCGTTAGAACTCAAACCAGGTGGCGAGGAGATACACGAGAGTGTCAAGGATAACGTTGCTTTTGATTGGGATAAAGGCAGTCAAGAAAGTGTTGATCAATCCTTTACAAAAGCCGCTTATGTTGTATCGCTTACGGTTGATGATAACCGCATTATTTGTAATTCCATTGAACCACGTGGTTGCTTTGCAGAGTGGGACAATAATCGGCTTCATATGTGTATTAATGGACAAGGGGTTTGGGGGGCAAGGGATGAACTCATTGATATTCTAAACCTGAATGAAGATGCTGTAAGGGTGACTAATCCCGATGTTGGCGGTGGTTTTGGGATGAAAGGATTCATGTATCCTGAATTTTTCGTTATCGGGCAGGCGGCAAAAATGCTCAAAACGCGAATACATTGGATGGGAACCCGTTCTGAAGCCATGTTAAATGATAATGATGGACGCGATCTGACATCTGAAATCAAAGCAGCCTTTGATGAAAATTATAAAATTATTGGTTATCAAGTTGTTACACATTGCAATTTGGGAGCGTACAACTCCTATTATGGTCAATTTATTCAAACTGAATTGTGCCATAAGGTTCTCACGGGAGTTTACGATATAACTAATACCTATTTTCGGGTCGTTGGATTATTCACCAATACGGCTCCTGTTGATGCTTATCGTGGAGCAGGGCGGCCCGAAGGTATATTTATCATGGAGCGCTTGATTGACCATGCTTCGCGGATTTTAGGAATTGATCAAGTTGAACTCAGGAAACGCAATTTTATTCAACCCGACCAATTCCCCTATACCAATTTTGCCGATGAAACGTTTGATGTTGGTAATTTTGAAAAAGTTATGGATCGAGCCGTAATTGAAGCTGATCTTGCTGGTTACCAAAAACGCAAAAATGAGTCACACAAAAATAATCGCCTGAGAGGGCTTGGTATTTGCTTCTATATTGAAACAATTCTCGGTGATCTTGATGAAACAACTCGCATTGAGTTCTGTTCCGATGGCTTTGTCAATGTCTATGTTGGTACTCAGTCAAATGGTCAGGGTCATGAAACAGCATATTCCCAGATTCTTCATGAGAGGTCTGGGATACCGTATGAGAAGGTGCGGGTGATTCAAGGCGATAGCGATCGAATTAAGAAGGGTGGTGGAACAGGTGGTTCGCGGTCAGTAACGACCCAAGGCACTTCAATTAATGGCACCGCAGACAAAATGATTGAAAAATTGAAACTTTTTGCCGCGGAGACGTTAGATACCAGTCCAGAGGCCATTGATTTTGATGCTGGAGCTTTCAAGGATAGGAATTCCAATCGCTTCCTCGGCATTCTTGAAACGGGTATGCAAGCCTTAGCCAAAGGTCGAGACGACCTTGTATCAACAGAAGTTACAACAATACTCAAAGAGAAGTCATTTCCTAATGGCAGTCACATTTGTGAAGTTGAGATTGATCCCGAAACGGGTAAAACAGAGGTTGTCAAATATACAGTTGTTGATGACCTTGGTGTGATTATCAACCCGTTACTTGCCCAAGGCCAGATTCATGGTGGTGTTGCCCAAGGTATTGGTCAAATCCTAACTGAACATGTATGCTATGACGAGTATGGTCAACTTTTATCTGGGACATTTATGGATTATGCCATGCCACGAGCAGATAATATTCCTTTTATTGATTTCTTTTCAGAACCCACCCCATCAACCAATAATCCGATTGGAATGAAAGGGTGTGGTGAAGCCGGAACCATTGGAGCATTAGCAGCTGTAACCAATGCCATTCAGGATGCCTTGTGGGAAAAGGGAGTCAGGAATGTTCAGGCACCACTGACTCCAAATCAAGTATGGAATTTGCTCCATAATTAAGGGTGGAGATACAGTCTTGAAAAATAAATTACTATAAGGTTCCCAATAGTATGGGTATTCAAGGATAATCTGTGGCATTTCCCAATCAAATTGCCCTGAGCGAAGTCTAGCCCATCTTCAACTTTTTACATACCCTCATAATTCAAATATGACCATATACCCGATAGTTACGTTTCCGGGGTTCCTCTATAACCTCTCATGTGGTCTCACTCGCTAGTTTAAGGGGGCGAAGCCAACACCAAATCGCCAACATAGGTTTAGGGAAGTGAAGACGCTTAGAACATGGTTCTCATTGGATAAATCAGCGAATTTTTCAGGATAAATAGGGAACATAGGGTTCAATAGTTACAGATTGAAACTATAACCGAGGCAACTGAATGTTCAAAAATAGAAAAGCAGAGTGTAAGGAGTATTCTGAATAAGGGAATGATTTCAACCAAGTCAATAGTGTCCAAGTCGGGAGGTTGTGTTCGCAAACCAGATGTAAAGATTATGAGGCAAAAACTTCAAGGATCCCAGGAATCACCGACATAGTCAAAATAACTATAATAGTGCTACCGAATGCATACATCCATTTAAAGTTGTTCTTGAAAGAAGCAAGTACTATATCTTGTTTATTAAGTCGTTCGTCTATTTTGATGAATTGTTCATCATGTTTGTCGAGTTGAAGTTTAACCGCCTCTACATTTCTATTCGTCTCAGCTATTGACTGGGCAAGTCTACTTTCCAGATTGAGTATATCAATCTTTGTTGCAAGATCACCTTCTAAACCGCTTTTAATGGCAAACGTAATTGCTTCGGCTTGGTTATCAGTAATCCCAGCTTCCTGAAGCAGCTTGGTCGTCGTCAGTGTATCAAAAGATGTTCGTGTCATTATTAATCTCCTTCTTAATTCAATGATAAAGCATAGAGTTGTAAATGACAACAATTC